>NZ_JBEZND010000003.1:0-336688 GCF_040706415.1 Streptomyces sp. NPDC048106
TCACCACCCTCCACCACACCGGCCACCACACCTACATCGAAACCAGCACCCACCCCGTCCTCACCCAAGCCATCCAAGACACCCTCAACACACCCGACACCACAACCGAAACCACCCAGATCACCGTCATCCCCACCCTCCGCCGCAACCAACCCGAACCCACCACCTTCCACCACGCCCTCGCCACCCTCCACACCCACACCCACCACACCCCCAACCACCACCTCCCCCACCCCCACCACCACACCAACCTCCCCACCTACCCCTTCCAACACCAGCACTACTGGCTGAAGTCCGAGAGCGCGACCGGCACCGACATCGGCGCGGTCGGGCTCGGCCGGAGCGGTCATCCGCTGCTCGGCGCCGTCGTCCGGCTCCCGGAGTCGGACGGGGCCGTGTTCACCAACCGGGTCGCGCTGAACACGCACCCCTGGCTGGGCGAGCACACGGTCGCCGGAACCGTCCTGGTGCCGGGCACCGCCCTGCTCGAACTCGCGGTGCGCGCCGGTGACGAGCTGGGCGAGCCGGTGGTGTCCGAGCTGGTGGTCGAGGCACCGCTGGCGGTGCCGCGCTCGGGTGGCGTGCAGTTGCGGGTGACCGTCGGGGAGCGGGACGGCGCGGGCCTGCGCCCGGTCTCGGTCCACTCCCGGACGGAGGACGCCCTCGACGACGCGCCGTGGACACGGCACGTCACCGGCTTCCTCGGCGGCGCGCGGCCGGTGCCGGCGGAGGTGGCGGTGGCATGGCCGCCGACGGGTGCCGAGCGGGTCGAGGCCGACGGCTTCTACGCGGCCCAGCGGGCGGCCGGATTCGAGTTCGGGCCGCTGTTCCAGGGGCTGCGGCAGGTCTGGCTGGCCGGCGACGAGGTCTGCGCCGAGGTGGCGCTGCCCGAGGACGCCGCGCACACGGAGGACTTCCTCCTGCACCCGGCGCTGCTGGACGCGGCCCTGCACGCCGCCGCCTTCCTGCCCGGCCGCTCGGGCCCGGACGCGCCGGCCCGGCTGCCGTTCGCCTGGAGCGGGGTCGCCCTGCACGCGACGGGCGCCACGGCGCTGCGGGTCCGCGTCCGGCCCTGTGGCCCCGACGACATCGCCGTCGAACTGGCCGACACCACCGGCGCGCCGGTCGCCTCGATCGGCACGCTGACCATGCGCCCGGCCGACCTGGAGCGGCTGCCCGGCCGGAGCGCGACCGGCGAGATGCTCTTCCGCACCCGCTGGACGGACCTGCCCGTCACCGCGTCCCCGGCGACCGAGCCGGCGGTGCCCGGCCTGCTGGACCTGACGGCGGACGAGGCGGAGCCCGGCGCGGAGCAGGCCGCCGCCCTGCCGAAGCGGGCGCGGGCGCTGGTGGCCAGGGCGTTGGAGGGGATCCAGGAGCATCTGGCCCAGCCCGTACCGGACCGGCCGCTGGTCCTGGTCACCCGGGACGCGCGGCGGGACCCGGCGATGGCCGCCGTGTGGGGACTGGGCCGGGTGGCGCAGTCGGAGAACCCCGGCCAGGTCGTCCTGGCGGACGTCGACGACGCCCCGCGGTCCCGGCGGCTGCTGGCCGCCGCCGTCGCCACCGGTGAGCCCCAACTGGCCGTGCACGACGGCACGGTGACCGTCCCGCGGCTGGTGCGCGACGTTCCCGCGGGTGCCCCGCGCCCGCTGGATCCGGCGGGCACCGTCCTGGTCACCGGCGGCACCGGCACCCTGGGCGGGCTGGTCGCCCGGCGTCTGGTGACGCACCACGGCGCCCGGCATCTGCTGCTCACCAGCCGGCGCGGCCCCGACGCGCCGGGAGCCCGGGAGCTGGCGGCGGAGCTGACCGCGCTCGGCGCCGAGGTGACGGTGACTGCCTGCGACATCGGGGACCCGGCGGACGCGGCCGCACTGGTGGCCGGCGTCGCGGCGGAGCACCCGCTGACCGCGGTGGTCCACAGCGCGGCCGTCCTGGACGACGGCGTCCTGACCTCGCTGGACCCGTCCCGGGTGGAGACGGTGTTCGGTCCCAAGGTGGACGGTGCCTGGAACCTGCACCTGCTGACCGAGCACCTCGACCTGGCGGCGTTCGTCCTGTTCTCGTCGGCGTCGGGCACGCTCGGCAACGCCGGACAGGGCAACTACGCGGCCGGCAACGGGTTCCTGGACGGGCTGGCCGCGTACCGCAGGGAGCGGGGTCTGCCGGGGCTCTCGCTGGCCTGGGGGCTGTGGGAGCAGGCCAGCGAGATGACCGGCGCCCTGCTGGCCGGCGCGCAGGGGCACCTCAAGCAGGACGTGCTCGCCATGACCGACGAGGAGGGGCTGGCGCTGTTCGACGCCGCGCTGGGCGCGGCCGAGTCGGCCGCCGTGCTGGTGCCCGTCAAGCTGAACCCGGCCGCGCTGCGGCAGGCCGCGCACCTGCCGGCCGTACTGCGCGGCCTGGTGCCCACGGCCCGGCCGGCCGCGCGGCAGGCCGCCGCGGAGCCGGCCCAGTCGCTGGTGGACCGGTTGCGGGCGCTGCCCCCGCAGGAACGGTCCGGGAAGCTCCTCGACACGGTGCTCGCGCACACTGCGGCGACGCTCGGGCACGCCGGTGCGGGCGCGCTCGACGCACGGCAGGCGTTCCGGGACCTCGGTTTCGACTCGCTCGCCGCGGTGGACCTGCGCAACCGCGTCGGCGCGAGCACCGGCCTGCGGCTGCCGGCGACGCTGGTGTTCGACTACCCGACGCCGGCCGCGCTCGCCGGTCACCTGCTGGCGGAGCTGGGCCTCGACACGGCCGAGGAGTCGGCCGCCGAGCACGCGGTCGGCGAGCTGCGCCGGTTCATGGAGACGCTCGGCGAACTGGTCGTCGCCACCGAGGACCGTGCCCGGGTGGCCGAGCGGCTGCGGGAGTTGGCGGCCGAGTGGCACTCCCCGGCGGCCGGTCCGGAGCCCGGCGCGGACGGCCCGACGAGCGACGACGACATCCTCCGGATGGCCGAGGCCGCACTCGGTCTGCCCGGCAGCACCCCTCAGGCCTGAGCCCCCCGAACCCGTAAAGGACCCTTTCCGTGGCCACTGACGACAAGCTGCGCGACTATCTGAAACGGACCCTGGCCGAACTCGGGCAGGCCCGCACCCGGCTGGAGGAGAGCGAGGCACGGCGGCGGGAGCCGATCGCCGTCGTGGGGATGGCCTGCCGGCTGCCCGGCGGCGTCACCTCCCCGGAGGACCTGTGGCGGCTGGTCGCCTCGGGCACGGACGCCATCGGCCCGCTGCCCGACGACCGCGGCTGGGACGTCGAGGGGCTCTACGACCCCGACCCCGAGCGGCACGGCACGACCTATGCGGCCGAGGGCGGCTTCCTCGCGGACGCCGGCGGTTTCGACGCCGACTTCTTCGGCATCTCGCCCCGCGAGGCGCTGTCCCTCAACCCGCAGCAGCGGCATCTGCTGGAGCTGTCCTGGGAGGCGGTGGAACGCGCCGGTATCGACCCGACGAGCCTGCACGGCAGCAGGACCGGCGTGTTCACCGGGGTGATGTACCACGACTACGCGCCGCCGCTGCGGGAGGCGCCCCGGGAGCTGGAGGGGCTGCTGAGCATCGGCGACTCGGGCAGCGCGGCCTCGGGCCGGGTGTCGTACACGCTCGGTCTCGAAGGGCCCGCGGTCACCGTGGAGACGGCCTGTTCCTCCTCGCTGGTGGCGCTGCACCTGGCCGCGCAGGCGCTGCGCTCCGGCGAGTGCGATCTGGCGCTCGCCGGGGGCGCGGCCATCATGGGGACGCCGGACGCGATGGTGCACTTCGCCCGGCAGCGGGGGCTGGCGGCGGACGGCCGGTCCAAGGCGTTCGCGGCGGCGGCCGACGGCACCGGCTGGTCCGAGGGCGTCGCCGTGGTCCTGGTGGAGCGTCTTTCCGACGCCCGCCGCAACGGGCACCCGGTCCTCGCCGTGGTGCGCGGCACCGCCGTCAACCAGGACGGCGCCTCCAACGGCCTCACCGCACCCAACGGCCCCTCCCAACAGCGCGTCATCCGCCAGGCCCTCGCCAACGCCGGACTCACCCCGGCCGACATCGACCTGGCCGAGGCGCACGGCACCGGCACCGCCCTCGGCGACCCCATCGAGGCGCAGGCCCTCATCAGCACCTACGGCAAGGACCGCGACCCCGGACACCCGCTCTGGCTCGGCTCGTTGAAGTCCAACATCGGCCACACCCAGGCCGCCGCCGGAGTCGCCGCGGTCATCAAGACGGTCCTCGCCATGCGGCACGGCACCATGCCCAAAACCCTCCACGTCGACGCGCCCACCCCGCACGTCGACTGGTCCGCCGACACCGTCCGGCTGCTCACCGAGCCCCGCCCCTGGACCACCGCCGACCGTCCCCGCCGCGCCGGGGTGTCCGCCTTCGGCGCCACGGGCACCAACGCGCACGTGATCCTCGAAGAGGCGCCCGAGCCGGACGAGGAGCCGCGGGCGGACCGGGCGGACGCGCCGCCCGTCGTCGCGTGGCCGCTGTCCGCGAAGACGCCCACCGCGCTGGCGCGCGGGGCCCGGCGGCTGCTGTCCCAGGTGTCCGGCGACCCGGCGGCCGACCTCGCCGGCATCGGCGCGGCGCTCGTCACCACCCGGGCCCGGCTGGACCACCGGGCGGTGGTCGTCGGCGCCGACCGGGACGAACTGCTCGCCGGACTGCGGGCGTTGGCCGACGGCACCGCGGACCCGGCCGTGGTGACCGGGCGGGCGGCGCCGGGACGGCTGGCGTTCGCCTTCGCCGGACAGGGCAGCCAGCGGGCGGGCATGGGCCGTGAGCTGTACCGGGAACTGCCCGCGTTCGCCGCCGTGTTCGACGAGATCTGCGCGGCGCTGGACCCGCATCTGGACACGCCGCTGCGGGACGTCGTCTTCGCGGCCCCGGACACCCCGGACGCGGCGCTGCTCGACACCACCGCGTACACCCAGCCCGCGCTGTTCGCCCTGGAGGTCGCCCTCGCCCAGGTGGTGGAGCGGTGGGGCGTACGACCCGACGTACTGGTCGGCCACTCCGTCGGGGAGATCGCGGCGGCCCATGTCGCGGGCGTGTTCTCGCTGCCGGACGCCGCCGCGCTGGTGGCCGCCCGGGGCAGGCTGATGCAGGCGCTGCCCGCCACCGGCGCGATGGTCGCCGTGGCGGCCGGCGAGGAGACGGTGCTGCCGCTCCTCGCCGGGCAGGAGTCGCGGGTGGCCGTCGCCGCGGTGAACGGCCCGGAGTCGGTCGTGCTCTCCGGCGACGAGGACGTGGTCCTGGCGCTCGCCGAGCGGCTGCGCGCCGCCGGTCACCGCGTCAAACGGCTGGCCGTGAGCCATGCCTTCCACTCGCCGCACATCGACGCGATGCTCGACGAGTTCGGCCGGACCGCGGCGGCGCTGACCTACCACGCGCCGCGCGTCCCGCTGGTCTCCGACGTCACCGGGGCCCTCGCCGACCCGGCCGAACTGGCCGGCGCCGGCTACTGGGTGCGGCACGCCCGTGCCGCGGTCCGGTTCGACGCGGCCGTACGGACCCTGGCGGCCGAGGGCGTCCGCACCGTGCTGGAGATCGGGCACGGGGACACCCTCACCGCCCTGGTGCGGGAGAACAGCGACGCGCTGGACGCGGTCCCCGCGCAGGCCCGGCGCGCCCCGGGGCTCCGCTCGCTGGTCGGCTCGGTGGCCCGGCTGCACACCCGGGGCCACGGGGTGGACTGGGCGCCGCTGCTGCCGGCCGCGCGCACCCGCGCCGCACTGCCGACGTATCCGTTCGAGCACCGGCGGTTCTGGCTGGAGCCGGTGCGCACGAGTGACGCCGACGCGCTCGGCGTGAGAACGACCGGGCATCCGCTGCTGGGCGCCGCGGTCCCGCTGCCCGCGTCCGGCGGTGTGGTGTTCGCCCACCGCATCGCGGTGCGGGACCAGCCGTGGCTGGCCGACCACACCGTGGGCGGGGCCGTGCTGGTGTCCGGCACGGCGCTGGTGGACATGGCCGTCCGGGCCGGCGACGAGGTCGGCGCGGGGGTCGTCGAGGAACTGGTGATCGAGGCACCGCTGGTGCTGCCCGAGACCGGCGGGGTGCGGCTGCGGGTGAGCGTCGCGGAGCCCGGCGAGGACGGTTCCCGGCCGCTCGCGATCCACTCCCGGCCGGACGCCGCCGACCAGGACGACGGGAGCGGGTGGACCCGGCACGCGACCGGCCGGCTCACCGGCGCGCTGCCGTCCGACGGCGCGGGACCCGCCGGGGACCTGGCCGCCTGGCCGCCCCCGGGTGCCGAGCCGCTGTCCCTGGACGGCTTCTACGACCGCTTCGACGACGGCCGCGCGGACGACGGGGTGGCCCTCGGGCCGCTCTTCCGGGGGCTGCGCGCGGTCTGGGCGCGGGGCGCGGAGGTGTTCGCCGAGGCCGAGTTCCCCGGGGAGGACACCGAGGGGTTCGTGCTGCACCCGGCGCTGCTGGACGCGGCGCTCCAGGCGGGCGCGTTCCTGCCCGGCCGGGACGGCGAGAAGCCGGAACTGCCCTTCGCCTTCCGGTCGGTCGCCGTGCACGCCGGGGGCGCCACCGCCGTACGGCTCCGGATCGGGGTCACCGGGACCGGCGCGCTGCGCCTGGACCTCGCCGACGGCTCGGGCTCGCCCGTGGCCACGGTCGGCTCCCTCACCACCCGCCCCCTGCACACCCAGCCGCCCATGCCCGCCGGGGCGTCCGGCGACCGGCTGTTCCGCACCGAGTGGCGCACGGTGCTCCACCCTGAGGGCCCGGAGCCGGCCGTCGGCCGGGTGCTGGACCTCACGACGGCCGGACCCGGCGATCCGCCGCGCCGGGCCCGCGCGCTCGGCGCCGAGGTGCTGGACGCCGTACACGCCAAGCTGGCCGAGCCGGGCGGGCCGCCCCTGGTCGTGCTGACCGGCGGCGCCGAGGCCGACCCCGCGGCGGCCGCCGTCTGGGGCCTCGTGCGGTCCGCGCAGAACGAGCACCCCGGCGAGTTCGTCCTCGTGGACACCGACGACGGCTCCCGCGAGCTGCTGCCGGCCGCGCTGGCCACCTCGGAGCCCCAGTTGTCCCTGCGGGGCGGCCGGCTGCGCGTGCCGCGGCTGACCCGGGCCGGGGACGGCGACGGCGACGGCGACCGGGTCCTGGATCCCGACGGCACCGTGCTGATCACCGGGGGCACCGGGGCGCTGGGGGCGACGCTGGCCCGGCACCTCGTCAGCGCGCACCACGCCCGGCACCTGCTGCTGACGAGCCGTCGAGGGGAGGCGGCCCCGGGCGCCGCCGAGCTGCGCGACGAGCTGACCGCGCTCGGCGCGACCGTCACGGTCGCCGCGTGCGACGTCGCCGACCGTACGGCCGTCGCGGAGCTGCTGGCGGGGATCCCCGGCGCCCATCCGCTCACCTCGGTCGTGCACACGGCCGGCGTGCTCGACGACGGTGTGCTCTCCGCGCTGACCCCGCGGCGGCTGGACACCGTGTTCGCGCCCAAGGCCGACGCCGCCTGGCACCTGCACGAACTGACCCTGGACGCGGAACTGGCGTCGTTCGTGCTGTTCTCCTCGGCGGCCGGCGTCCTCGGCGGCGCGGGACAGGGCAACTACGCCGCCGCCAACGCCTTCCTGGACGGCCTCGCCGCCCACCGCCGCGGCCTCGGGCTGCCCGCCGTCGCGCTGGCCTGGGGGCTGTGGGAGCAGGCGAGCACGATGACCCGGGGGCTGCGCGAGGACCGGCAGGGGCGCGGGCGCTACGTGCTGCCGCTGCCGACGCGGGAGGCGCTCGCCCTGTTCGACCGGGCGGTAGGGGCCGGTCCGGCGGCGGTGCTGCCGGCCCGGTTCGACCTCGCCGCGCTCCGCGGCTCGCGGGAGGTGCCGCCGGTCATGCGCGGGCTCGTCCCCGGTGCCCGGCCCCAGGCGCGGGCGGGGGCCGTGCCGACCGGATCCCTGACCCGGGACCTGGAGCGGCTGCCGGTGGCCAAGCGGCGGCACCGGCTGGGCGAGCTGGTGCGCTCGCTCGCCGCGCAGACGCTCGGTCACGACAGCGCCGAGGTGATCGAGGACGAGCGGTCGTTCAAGGAGCTGGGCTTCGACTCGCTGTCGGCGGTGGAGCTGCGCAACCGGATCGCCGCCGCGACCGGCATCCGGCTGCCCGCCACGCTCGTCTTCGACTACCCGACCCCGTCGGCGGCCGCCCGTCAGCTGTACGACCGGCTCTTCCCGGAGCCGGCGGACGGGGCACGCTCCGGCGCCGCCGCCGGTGAGGCCGGCCCGGAGCTCGACCCCGGACGCGAGCGCCGGCTGCGGCGGGCGCTGGCCTCGGTGTCGCTCCAGCGGCTCGGCGAGCTCGGAGTGCTCACCACGCTTCTCGAACTGGCCGACGACACGGCCGAGGAACCGGCCGCCCCCGCGGGCGCGGCGAAGCCCCTGAGCGAGATCTCCGCGATGAGCGTGGAGAGCCTGATCGCCAGGGCCCTGGGCGACAGCGGCCGCTGACGGCCACCCGACGATTGGGGACGAAGGACATGAACACGCACGACGAGGCCGTCGTCGAGGCGCTGCGCGCCTCCCTGATGGAGAACGAACGGCTCAAGAGCGAGCTGGCGGAGGTCGTCGGCCGGGCGCACGAACCGATCGCGATCGTGGGCATGGCGTGCCGGCTGCCCGGCGGGGTCCGCTCCCCGGAGGACCTGTGGGAGCTGCTGGCCGAGGGCCGCGACGGCATCACGGAGTTCCCGGCCGACCGGGGCTGGGATGTGGAGGCGCTCTACGATCCGGACCCGGACGCGCACGGCAGGAGCTACGTCCGCGAGGGCGGGTTCCTGCACGACGCCGGTGACTTCGACGCCCGCTTCTTCGGCATCTCACCGCGCGAGGCCCTGTCGATGGACCCCCAGCAGCGGCTCTTCCTGGAGGCGGCGTGGGAGGCGGTGGAGCGGGCCGGCATCGACGCCGACTCGCTGCGCGGCAGCCGCACCGGTGTGTTCGCCGGGGTGATGTACCACGACTACGGCACGGGCCTGGCCCAGGTCCCCACCGAGATCGAGGGGTTCCAGGGGGCGGGCGTGGCGGGCAGCCTCGTCTCCGGCCGGGTGTCCTACCACCTCGGCCTGGAGGGGCCGTCGGTGACCGTGGACACGGCTTGCTCCTCCTCGCTGCTGGCCCTGCACCTGGCGGCCCGGTCGCTGCGCTCGGGCGAGTGCGACCTGGCGCTGGCGGGCGGGGTGGCGGTCATGGCGGAGCCGGACACCTTCGTGGAGTTCTCCCGGCAGCGCGGGCTGGCGCCGGACGGCCGCTGCAAGCCGTTCGCCGCCGCGGCGGACGGCACCGGCTGGTCCGAGGGGCTGTCGCTGCTGCTGCTGGAGCGGCTCTCCGACGCGCGCCGCAACGGGCATCCGGTGCTGGCCGTGGTCCGGGGCAGCGCGGTGAACTCCGACGGCGCCTCCAACGGCCTGACCGCCCCCAACGGCCCCTCCCAGCAGCGGGTCATCCGCCAGGCCCTGGCCGACGCGGGGCTCAGCGCCGCGGACGTGGACCTGGTCGAGGCGCACGGCACCGGGACCCGGCTCGGTGACCCGATCGAGGCGCAGGCGGTGATCGACACCTACGGGCGGGACCGGGAGCCCGGACGGCCGCTGTGGCTGGGCTCGTTGAAGTCCAACATCGGGCACACCCAGGCCGCGGCGGGCGTCGCCGGGGTGATCAAGGCCGTACTGGCGCTCCGGCACGGGGTGCTGCCGCGCACGCTGCACGTCGACGAGCCGAGCCCGCACGTCGACTGGTCGGCCGGGTCCGTGCGGCTGCTGCGCGAGGCCCGGGAGTGGCCCGCGTCGGCGCGGCCGCGCCGGGCCGGGGTCTCGGCGTTCGGGATGAGCGGGACCAACGCGCACGTGATCGTCGAGCAGGCACCCGAGCCGGAGGAGGCCGAGAGCGAAGCCGGGGCCGGGGCGGAGACCGGGTCGGGCGTCCGCGAGGAGCCCGCCGGCGAGCCCGTCCCCTGGCTGCTGTCCGCGCGGACCCCTGCGGCGCTGGCCGCCCAGGCGCGCCGGCTGGTGGCCCACGCCGAGGCGCACCCGGAACTGGACGCCGTGGCCCTCGGCCGGGCCCTGGCGACCACGCGGGCGGCGATGGAGCACCGGGCGGCGCTGACCGCCACGGACCGCGGGCGGCTGCTCGACGGCGCCCGGCGGCTGGCGGAGGGCACCGCGGCGCCGTCCGTGGTGACCGGCAAGACCGCCCCGGGCCAGCTCGCGTTCCTCTTCTCCGGCCAGGGCAGCCAGCGGCTCGCCATGGGCCGCGAACTCGCCGCCGCCCACCCGGTGTTCGCCGACGCCTTCGAGCAGGCGTGCGCGGAGCTGGACGCCCGGCTGCCGCGTCCGCTGCGGGAGGTGCTGGACGCGCGGCCCGGCTCGCCCGATGGCCGGCTGCTGGACCGTACGGAGTTCACCCAGCCCGCCCTGTTCGCCTTCGAGGTGGCGCTCGCCCGGCTGTTCGCGTCCTGGGGCGTGGAGCCCGACGTGGTCGCCGGTCATTCCGTCGGCGAGATCGCCGCCGCGCACATCGCCGGGGTGTTCTCGCTGGCCGACGCGGCCGCCCTGGTGACGGCGCGGGCCCGGCTGATGCAGGCGCTGCCGGTCCCCGGGGCGATGGTGGCGGTGGCCGCCGGGGAGGAGGAGGTCGCCGTACTGCTGGCCGGCCACGCGGACCTGGTGGGCATCGCCGCGGTCAACGGGCCCTCCTCCGTGGTGCTCTCCGGCGCCGAGGAACGGGTCCTGGAGATCGCCGGCGCGCTGCGCTCCCTCGGTCACCGCACCAAGCGCCTGAAGGTGTCGCACGCCTTCCACTCGCCGCTGATGGAACCCATGCGCGAGGAGTTCGCCCGGGTCGCCCGCGGGCTGACGTACGAGGCGCCGCGGATCCCCGTGGTCTCCAACGTCACGGGGCGCGCGGCGGCGGGCGACGACCTGGTGACGCCCGAGTACTGGGTGCGGCACGTGCGGGCCACGGTCCGCTTCCACGCCGGCGTGCGCGGCCTGGAGGCCGACGGCGTCCGCACCTTCCTGGAGGTGGGGCCCGGCGACACCCTCACGGCCCTGGTCCACGAGAACCTCACCGGTCCCGCCGAGGCGATCGCGGCCGTCCGCCGCGGCCACGACGAGGCGGAGTCGGTGCGCCTGGCCCTGGGCGCGCTGCACGTACGCGGCCGCACCCTCACCGTGGCGCCGCCCGCGCGCCATGTGCCCCTGCCCACCTATCCCTTCGAACACAAGCGTTACTGGCTGGAGAGGACCATCGTGCCCCGGACCGAGCAGACCCCGGTCGTCCTGGAGGACCCCGCGACGGAGGCGGCCGCCCAGACGGAGCCGGACCCGTCCCTGGTGGAGCGGCTGGCCGGGCGTCCCGCCGACGAACGCCGCAAGGAGCTGATCGCCCTCGTCACCGAGCTGGCCGCGCAGGCGCTGGGCCATGAGGACACCGAGGAGTTCGACGAGGACACCGGCTTCTTCGACCTCGGCTTCAGCTCGCTGACCGCCGTCGAGGTGCGGAACCGGATCAACCAGATCTGCGGGCTGGACACCAACCCGATGCTGCTGTTCGACCACCCGACGCCCGGGATGCTCGCGGACCGCCTGGAAGAGCTGCTGTTCGCCCCCGAGAACCACTGACCCGCCGACCCACCGACCCACTGATCCACTGATCCACGAGGACGGAGCCAGACATGTTCGACGTCACCGCCTACCTGGAGCACCTCGGCTACACCGGCACCCTGGAGCCCAGCCGGGAGAACCTGCGCGAACTGCACGTGCGGCACATGAGGACGATCCCCTTCGACAACTCCCGCAACGCCGCCAAGGGCCTGGCGATCTGGGACGACGTCGACGCGGGCGCCGACGTCTTCTTCCAGGCACTCGTCACCGAGCGCCGCGGCGGGATCTGCCACGAGCTCAGCGGCCTGTTCCGCGCGCTGCTCACCGAACTCGGCTACGACGTCCGGATCATCTCCTCGGGCGTGCGCGGCGCGAACGACGAGTTCGGGCCCGACCTGGAGCACATGCTCGGCGTGGTGCGCCTCGACGGCGAGGACTGGCTCGTCGACGTGGGCTTCGCCGGACCCTCGTTCACCGAACCGGTGCGCGTCTCGGACGCGGTGCAGAGTCAGTACGGCTTCGACTACCGCGTGCTCGACGACGACGGCGGTCACCTGGTGCTCCAGCGGCGTCCGCGGGGCGGCGACTGGCAGGCGGTGTACCGCTTCACCCTCCAGGAGCGTGACCTGTCCGAGTGGAAGGCCATCGCCAGCGGCGAGAACGACGACCCGTTCTGGCACTGGGCCGGCGAGATGATCCGGGCGGGCACGCTGATCTACGGCCGCGCCACCGAGACCGGCCAGCTTCTGCTGGTGGGCCGGCGGTACCTGGTGTCCGAGGACGGCGCGGACCGTGCCCGGGTGCTGGCGAAGAAGGACGACTACGAGTCCGTCGTGCGGCACGTGCTGCGCCAGGACGTCTGAGGGGCGGGGACCACAGCGATGAGTGCTGACAGGGAAGTCGGGGCCGGGTCCGGGCTCGACGCGGACGTGCTGATCGTCGGCGACGGGCCCGTGGGCCAGACCCTGGCGATCATGCTGGCCACGAGCGGCTGGCAGGTCACGGTGGTCGACCGCTGGCCCGAGCCGTACACGATGTCACGGGCGGTGGCGTTCGACAGCGAGGCCGCCCGGGTGCTGGCCTCGATCGGCCTGACCGGGTACATCGCCACCGAGACCGAGCCGTCCGGGCGCTACTCCTGGCGGAACGCGGAGGGCCGGACCCTGCTGGACATCCAGGGGTCCCCGAGGGGCTGGTGCCACTGGCCCGACTCCACGTCGATGTACCAGCCGGGCCTGGAGTCGGCCCTGACCGCACGGGGCGCCCGGCTGCCCTCGCTGCGGGTGCTGCGCGGCCACGAGGCGGTCGACGCAGCCGACCTCGGGGACCACGTGGAACTGACGTGCGTGGGTCCGGACGGCGCACGGCGAGTGCTGTCGGCGCGCTGGCTCGTCGGGTGCGACGGGGCGAACAGCTTCGTCCGTGAGCGCATCGGCGGCGGCATGCACGACCTCGGGTTCTCGCGGGACTGGCTGATCTGCGACGTGGTGCTGCACGAGGAGCGCGTCTTCGACCCGAACAACCTCCAGATCTGCGATCCGGCGCGGCCCCGGACGGAGGCGTCGGCCGGCCCCGGCCACCGGCGCTGGGAGTTCATGCGGCTGGAGGGCGAACCGGTGGAGGAGCTGAACACCCCGGAGAGCGCCTGGCGGTTGCTGAAGCTCTTCGACGTCACCCCCGAGAACGCGACCCTGCTGCGGCACGCCGTCTACACCTTCCGGTCCCGGTGGGCGGACCGCTGGCGCTCGGGCCGGATGCTCATCGCCGGTGACGCCGCCCACGTCATGCCGCCGTTCGCCGGGCAGGGCATGTGCTCGGGCATCAGGGACGCCACCAACCTGTCGTGGAAGCTGGACCTGGTCCTGTCCGGGCGGGCGGACGCGGCCCTGCTGGACACCTACGAGACCGAGCGGGCGGCCCATGTGCGGCACGCGATCCGGATGTCGGTCGACCTGGGCAAGGTCATCTGCCAGCTTGATCCGGCCGCCGCGGCGGACCGGGACGTGGCCATGCTGGCCGCGCGGGAACGGGGGGTGGGGCAGGGCGCCCCGCAGGCCCCGGTGCATCCGCTGCGCAAGGGGCTGCTGCACGGGGGCGGCGGACCGGGCACCGGCCGGCTGACCGGGCGGCTCACCCCGCAGGCGCGCGTGCGCGGCGCCGCCGGGACGGCCCTGTTCGACGAGGTCGTGGGGACCGGCTCCTTCGTACTGCTGACCCGCGGGGACCCCCGTGCCCTGCCCGAGGACCCGGACGTGCTGGACGGCCTGCCCGTCCGGGTGGTCTCGGTCGTGCCCGGTGACAACGCCGTCACCGGCGAGGACACGGTGGCCGACGTGGACGGCCGGTACCTGCCGTACCTCGACGAGGCGGGCGCCTGGGCGGTGCTCGTCCGTCCCGACTTCTACGTCTTCGGCCAGGCGGACACCCCGGACGCCTGTACGGCGCTCCTCGCCGACCTGCGCGAGCGGCTGGCCGTCCCGCGGGTGGCGGCGCCCGCCCTGTGAGGCGTCAGCCGGCCAGCCGGACCGGGACCGTCTGCCAGCCGTAGGCGATGAAGGACGGGACCTGCTTCAGGTCATCGGCCGTGAAGGCGGGGGTCAGGGCGGGGAAGCGGTCGAAGAGGGCGGAGAGGGCGGTGCGGGCCTCCATGCGGGCCAGCGGGGCGCCGATGCAGCGGTGCACGCCGATGCCGAAGGAGAGGTGGTCGTCGGCGGCCCGCGCGGCGTCGAAGGCCTCGGCACTCTCCCCGTAGTGCGCGGGGTCCGAGCCGGCCGCGCCGAAGGTGGTGAGGATCGCGTCGCCGGCCGGGATGGTGACGCCGTCCACGGTGATGTCGGAGACCGCGAACCGGAGCGGGAGGGAGGCGATGGAGGGCCTGGCGCGCAGGACCTCGTCGATGACCTGGTCCCAGTCCAGCTCCCCGGAGCGGACGGCGGCGAGCTGATCGGGGTGGTTCAGGAGCTCGACCACCGCGTTGGCGATCAGGTTCACCGTCGTCTCGAAGCCGGCGCCGATGACCAGGAGGAGGGTGAACAGCAGTTCCTCGCTGCTGAGCCGGTCGCCCTCCTCGTCACGGACCCGGATCAGCTCGGTGGTGAGGTCGTCGCCCGGGTGCTCGGCGCGGTAGGCGATCTGCGCCGGGATCACCGTGCCGATCTGCTGCTGTACGAAGGCCGCGTGTTCGGCGCTCTGGTCGGTGGTGTCCATGATCGCCGCGACCAGCTCGCCCACGCTCTGCCGGAGGTGATCGGGCACTCCGAACAGCTCGCAGATGATCTGCATCGGCAGCGGATGGGCGAACGCCTCCTTGAGGTCGACGACGGCGCCGTCCGCACCCGCCTTCTCCATCGCGTCGAGGAGTTCCGCCGCGACGGCCTCGACCCGGCCGCGGAGTGCCTCGGTGCGCCGGGCGGTGAAGCTGGGGGCGACCAGGCGGCGCAGCCGGGTGTGGTCGCTGCCGTAGGTGGAGAGCATGTTGACCACGCCGATCCAGCCCAGCACCCAGGCCCACTCCGGGCGTTCACCGACCTGCGGCCACAGCCGCCAGTGCTTGCGCGGGTCCTTGCTGACCTGCGGGTCGAGGATCAGGGTCCGCAGGGCGTCGTACCCGGTGGGCGCCCAGGCCGGGATCCCGCCGGGCAGGTCCACGGGGACGACCGGCCCGAGGGCTCGCAGCCGCGCGCTCTCCGCGACGATGTCGGAGCCGAACGGGTCGATGGGCACGCGGGTGGGCGTAGTGGTCATGCTCAGGCTCCAGTCTGGAAGGACGCGGATTCGGCCGACAGCCCGGCGGGACGGTCGGGGGTGCGGGGGGTGAACCGGACCGGCAGGGCGACGAGGGAGCGGTGGAAGGGGCCCGGGCGCCAGGTGAGGCGGTCGCGGGGCACGGTGGGCTCCATGTCGGGCAGCCACTGGGTGAGCCGTTCGATGGCCTCCGTGGCGATCAGCAGCCCCTCGTGCTTGACCGGGCAGGTGTGCGGGCCCGCGCCGAACGACAGGTGGGAGGCGTCCCGCGGGTGGTGCGCGCCGCCGTGCTCCTCGTCCGCGAACAGCGCGAGCGCCCCGTACGAGACGACGACCGGCACCGCGGCCCGCACCCACACCCCGTGGAAGCTCAGCGACTTCCGGGCGTAGAGCACCCCGTAGTTGGTGAGCGGGGTCTCGTAGCGGAGCACCTCCAGCACCGCGTCCCGTACGGGGCGGGAGCCGCTGGTGAGGGTGGAGTAGTACGCCGGGTTGCCGAGGATGCGGGAGAGCGCGTTGGTGACCAGGTTGGTGGACGGCTCGTGGCCCGCGCCGAGGGTGAGGAAGACCTGCCAGGTGACCTCCTCGGGGGTGAGGCCCAGCGGGTGGTCGAGCAGCCGGCTGGTGAGGTCGTCGCCGCGTTTCGCCATCTTGGCGCCGATCAGGTCCATCACGTACCTGCCGTACTCGGCCTCGCCCTGGACGGACGCCTCGCCGCCCTCCATCAGCGCGCCGAGCGCGTCGTTGAGGCGGTCGGCCTCGCCCTCGGGGAAGCCGAAGAGGCTGTTGAAGATCAGCGTCATCATCGGGCGGGCGAAGTCGTTCACCAGGTCCGCCTCGCCGCGCGGGCCGAACCGGGAGACCAGGATGTGCACCGCGCGGAGCACCCGCTCGCGCAGATCGTGCGGCTCGACCAGGTCGAACGCCTGGAGCAGGGCGGTCCGGTAGCGCAGGTGCTCCCCACCGTCGGAGAAGAGGGTGTTGGGCCGCCAGCGCATCATGCCGAGGATCGGCAGGTCCTCGGGGACCGTCGCCTGCCAGGGGCGCGGGTCGCGGGACCAGGTCGCGTCGTCGTGCAGCATGTCGAGCGCGGCCCGGCGGTCGGTGACCACGTACGCCGGTACGCCCGGGGCGAGTTCGGCCCAGCCGACCGGGCCCTGGGCGCGCAGTGCCTCGTAGTAGCGGCGCGGGTCGACGGCGAACCCGTCCTCCCACAGCCGTACGGGGGTGGAGAGGCTGAAGGACTCCACGGGGGCGGGGAACTCCGTCACGCGCGCACCTCCCCGGCCGCCGCGCGGGCGTCGAGGTCGATCAGGTGCTCCACGAGGGCGAGCAGCGCGTCGACGGAGGAGTGGGTGTCCCGGGCGTCGCACTCCACCAGCGGGGTGTCCGGCGCCAGGTCGAGGGCCTCGCGCAGTTGTTGCTCGGGATAACGGCGGGAGTCGGGGAAGGTGTTGACGGCGACCGCGTACGTCAGCCCCGACTCCTCGACCAGGCCGAGGACGTCGAAGGAGGCGTCGAGGCGGCGGCTGTCGACGAGGACGAGCGCGCCGAGCGCCCCGTAGGCGATGTCGGCCCACAGCGCGCGGAACCGCTCCTGTCCGGGGGTGCCGAACAGGTAGAGGACGGTCTCCGCGCCGAGGGTGATCCGGCCGAAGTCGATGGCGACGGTGGTGGTCTTCTTGTCCCGCACGCCGTCGAGGTCGTCGACGGAGGTGGAGGCCTGGGTGAGGTGCTCCTCGGTGTGCAGGGGACGGATCTCGGACACCGAGTCGATCAGGGTGGTCTTGCCGACGCCGAACGGGCCTACGACGACGATCTTCACCAACTCCCGCGCCGTGGCCGGGAGATGCAGTTCACCGGCCCGGACACCGGAGTCGGCGACCCGGCGGTCGGCCGGCGGACATTCAGAGCTTGAGGGCGCGGAGGCCATCGGCGACTCTCTTCAGCAGGTCGTGGTCGGGCTTGGCGGCGGACGGGACGGGCGGGCGTGCCGTCACCAGCCCCTGGTCGATCAGCGCGGCGGCGAGGACCCGGACGGCGGAGACCGGCAGCCGCAGCAGCGCCGCCGCCTCCACGACGGTCAGGGAGCCGCCGTCCAGCGACTGGAGCAGCGCGTGCTGGGCCGCGGGCAGGTCGCCGGAGACCGGCCCGGTGACGGAGGTGAGCACCGACAGGCGCTCCAGACTGTTGCGGCTGGGCCGCGCCACCCCCGAGGTGGAGAGGTAGGCGGGCACCAGCGGACGGCCGGACCTGGGGCCCCTCACAGCAAAGCGCCGCCCTCGGCCGCGCGGGGTGCCGCGGCCATCGCCTTCTCGCCGAGCCGCGCCACCTGGGAGTGCACGCGGTGGCCGAGCAGGTCGAGCCGGACCTCAGGGTCGCCGTAGGCGGCGACGCAGGTGCCGTGGTCGGTCGGGGCGACCAGGATGTAGCCGTGGTCGGACTCGATCACGACCTGCCGGAGCTGGGCGGCCGGCATGTCGGCGAACGCGGCGGCGGCGGTCCGGCAGGCGCCCTGGACGGTGGAGGTGATCGCGGCGACCCGCTCGGCCGAGTCCTGGGTGAGCGCCTCCGAGAAGCCGGACACCAGACCGTCCCTGGTGAGCAGGACGGCGGCCTTCACATGCGGGACGTCGAGGATCGGGTCGAGAACCCACGCTGTGTCACCGGTCTCGCGGTTGGTCATCGGGGAACGGTCCCTTCGGATCGAGCTGCATCACGGGCAGCGGCGGTCGCCGACTGCAGGGCGCCGAGGGCCGCGGCGGACTCCTCGGGCGAGCGGGCGGGGGCGGCGGTCTTGGCCGCACTCGGCCGGATCATCGCGGCCTGGTCCGGCGACACCTGGCGACGGCGCCGGCGGGGGAGGTCGTCGGCGTCGGGCGCCGGCTGGTCGGGGCCGGGCATCGGCTGGTCGTGGCCGGCCGCCGGCTGATCGGGACCGGGCGCCGGATCATCGAGGCCGGGCGCCGGCTGAGGGGCGTCCGGTTCCGCCGGTCCGGGCGCGGCGGTCTCGGACCGGGCGGCGCGGACCGGTTCCGTCCCCGGTAGGGCGGCCTCGGGGGCCGGCGCGTGGGCGTGCTCGGCCAGCGGCTCCGGCCTGGGCACCTCCCCGGTGCGGGTGGAGGGCGACGCGCTCGCGGCGGCGGGGCGCAGCGCAGGGTCGAGGTGGCTCAGCAGATGCTTGTGGACCAGCAGGACCGCCCGCACGCCCCCGTACGGAGACGGCGTGGACAGGTCCACCGAGAGGTCGAACTGCCGGGTGAGCTGGCCGATCGCCGCGAGGCCCATCCGGGGCGGGTCGCCCAGGTCGGAGAACATGATCGGGTCGGTGCCGGCCACCACCCGCTGCGCGGCGGCCCGTTCCTCGGGCGCCATGCCGACACCCGCGTCGTCGACGGTCACGGCGACCCCGCTGTGGACGTGTTCGAGGTTGACCACGACCGACGTGTCCGGGGAGGAGTGCCGCAGCGCGTTGTCGAGCAGCTCGGCGGCGATGATCGCGACGGGCTCCACGGCGTGCGAGACCAGCGCGGTGCCGGGGGTGAGGTGGTTGTGGAGCCTGATCCGCCGGTATCCGGCCAGCCGGGCCTGTCCGCCGGTGACGGCGTCGACCAGGTGCGACTCCTCCCGGGCCAGGCCGACCCAGGCCCCGCAGACCACCGCGGCGACCTGGGCGCGGCGCAGCGACTGCTCGTTCTCGTGGTCCAGGTTGTAGAGGTCCTGCGCCAGCTCCGGGTCGTCGTACCGCTCCTGGAGTCCGTGGAGGATGTCCTGGAGGCGGTAGAGGCTCGCCTGGATCTCCCGGGTGGTGCCGCGCATACCGGCCCGCGCGGCGGCGTCGACCCGCTTGCGCTCCTGGAGGATCGCGGCGCGCAGGGCCTCCAGTACCGGCTCGAACACCGCGCCCTCGGAACCGGCCGGGCCGGGCACCGGCACGTGCGGGTGCGCGGTGCGCGACGCCTCGGCCGGCATGCGCCGGGTGACGAGGTGCTCCAGCTCGGCGGTGAACGCCTGCCGGACGCGCTCCGCCTCCTCGGCGCCGGCCCGGGCGGACCGCTGGGCCTGGTGGCGCAGACCGGTCATCTCCTGCCGCAGCCGGGCGCGTTCACGTCTGGAGCGCCACAGGCCGCTTCCCAGAGCTAGTGCCGACACCGTCCCGGCGGCCAGGCCGCCGAAGGCCAGCTCCGGTATCTCGATCATGGATGGGGACCTCGGGGATCTCGGATACGTCTGGGCGTCTGAGCGTGGGGAGTCCGTTGAAGCAGTTGGCAAACTACACACTGCCTGCCGCTGATTGCATCTGGCATTTGCCTGAATTCCCCCGCGATAGCCGTCAATTGGGGACTTCGGAAAACCGCAGAGGCCCGGCGGACGGCCGGGCCTCTGCGTGTATGGGACCGCCGCCGCGGGTCAGCGGCTGCCCGCGGTGGCCGGCCATGTGCTGTACGCCCCGCGGCAGTACAGCAGCGGCTCGCGGGAGTACGTCTGTCCCCCGTGCACGTCGGCGATGAGCAGCCAGTGGTCCCCGGCGTCCACGGTCTGCACGGTGCGGCACTCGGCGTAGGCGAGCGCGATGTCGGTGAGGATCGGGGCGCCGCCGGCATGCGCGGAGGGTTCCCAGACGAGGCCCGCGAACTTGTCCGGCCCCTTGTCGGCGAAGGTGCGGGACGCCTCCTCGCCGGATTCGGCGAGGAAGTTGACCACGAAGGCGCCGGAGGACGCCAGCGCCGGGAAGGTCTGGGAACTCTTGCCGACCCCGACGAGCAGCCTCGGCGTCGCGGCGGAGACCGAGCAGACGGCGTTGCAGGTGAAGCCGCGCGGCCGGCCCTGCTCGTCCAGCGCCGTGACGATGGCGACGGCCGTCGGGAAGGAACCGAAGATCTCGCGGAACCGCTCGCTGTCTAGGGACATGTGGATCTCACCATGCTTTCGGATTCAGAGCAGTTCGTGCTCGAGCTCGCGGATCACCTTGTGAGCGTTGTCGATCTCGGTGGGGTCGGGATGCACCAGGAACACGGCGCCGGGCGAGGAGTTGAGGTCCACGGTCGGCCGGGTGGGCGCGCCGTCGGCGATCCGGAACCGGACGCTCTCGAAGGCGGGGATCCGCTCCAGCGCGGACGTGATGGCGGCGGTCGGCAGCGGTACGGCACGACGGGCCACGAGGTTGACGCAGCGCGCCCGCTGGAGGACCGGGTAACGGGCCGGGCGCGCCGTGAGCGAGACGCCGTCGCGCACATGGCAGTCGAGGGTGAGGCTCACCTGGTTGGCGCCGGTGCACAGGTCGAGCGCGGCGGGGTTGGCCAGCCCGGAGACGCGCGCCCCGGTCTCCAGGAGCAGCGGGCCCCGCGCGGTGAGGATCAGCTCGCTGTGCGCCGGGCCGTCGGTGATGCCGAGGGCGTCCAGCGCCCGGGCCGTGTACGGCAGGATGACGTCGAGCACGGGATCGTCCGGCGTCAGCAGGTCCTCCGCCTCGTAGATCCTGCGGCCGCCGTCCCGCACCTGCTTGCGGCTGATCCAGGCGTCGGTGAACCAGTGACCGCCGTCCCGGCTCACGGAGTTGACGATGTACTCGTCCCCCGCGAGGTACTCCTGGACGAGCACCTCCTCGTTCACCCGGAGCATGATGTTGGTCTTGCCGAGGACGGCCCGGCAGGCGTCGGCCACCTCCTGCTCGGTGTCGCAGGTGTAGACGTCGTCGGAGCCCGCGCTGTCCAGCGGCTTGACCACGAGGCGCGCGATGTCCGGATTGCGGCGCCACCAGTCGAGCAGTTCGGCGACGTCGCCGGAGCGGCACTGCCGGGCGGTGGGCACGCCCGCCCGGGAGAGGGCCTCCATCATCAGGGCCTTGTCCCGGCGGGCGGCGGACAGCGCGGGGTCGTTGCCGCGCAGGCCGAGGCCGCGGGCCAGTTCGTCCGCCACCTCGACGCCGAACTCGCTCGCCGCGACGACCGCCACGGGCTCCCGCGCCTTCAGGTACGCCAGCACCTCGGCCTCGTGACCGGGGTAGGTGAGGTCCTCATCCAGAAGTGCGGCCGGCAGGCTCGCGCCGAAGGTGCCGGACGCCAGGTCACGTGAGCGCACATGCAGGATCCGGTGGGTCTCGGCCGCCTCGCGGGCCAGCATCGACCCCGTGGAGAACGCGTCCACCAGGACCAGGGCGGGCCGGTCCGGGCGGTGTTGCGGGACAGTCATGAGTGGGGAACCAATCTGGACTCGGACGATTCGCTGTCGTAGCGCTCCGCGACGTGGTTGAGCATGCCGTACAGGTCGTCGGAGGTGAGCCGGCCGGCCGTACGGGACGAGGGGGTGCTCAGCGGCAGGTTTCCGGTGGAGCCCCAGGCCAGCGCGCCGCGGTCGTCGATGACACAGGTCGCCGCCGACCTGTTGTCGGGGTGGAGGCAGTAGGGGATGTCGAGCAGACCGAGCCGGAAGGCCCCGGTCAGCGCGGTGCCGATGTCCGGGTCGAGGTTCAGCACCGCCTCCACGATGGCGCGTGCCTCGGCGAGCGTCTCCTCGAAGTACGCGTCCTCCTCGGCGGACCCCGCGTTCGCCGGCCCGCGCGCGGCGGCCGCGGCGAGCCGCAGCGCGGACAGGTTCTCCGACACGCTCGGGATCTGCCACGCCTCGGAGACCGTCTTGACGATCAGCCGCTCGCAGCCCGCGTCCCGGGCCAGCCGCGCGCTGTCCTCGATGAGCGCCCCCGCGCCCGCCGGGGTGCGCGGGAACAGGCCCATGTACGTGTACAGCACCACGTGCCAGGTGACGTCCCCCAGCAGCTCGGCGGCGAGGGCGCGCAGCGCGCGTACGGCCCCGCGGTCCTGGGCGGGGTGCGTGCCCTGGGCGTAGCTGAAGGACATCTGGCGCAGCCCGTGGGCCCGGAAGAAGCAGCCCTCCAGCACCGCGACCGCCACCAGCAGCGACGGCGGGCAGAGCTGCCCGAGCAGACAGCCGCCGAAGCTCTCGATGTGCCCGTGCTCGGTCTCCCCGGCCAGCAGCCGGCAGCTCTCCGACCAGGCGCGGACCGCGTCGGCGAGGGGGAGCCTGCTGTAGGGCAGGCAGTAGGAGACCGGGCCGCCCTCGGTCGCGTCCAGACCGACCTCGACCAGCCTGCGGAAGACGGCCAGCGGGCGCGCCGTACCGTGCCGCACCTGGACGGGGAAGGCCGGGCCGTGCACGCCCTCCAGCATGCGCCGGGTGGCGGCCGCGGGGTGGGAGACGAGCGGGTAGCCGTTCAGCTCCTCGTCCGCGGCCAGCCGCTCCAGCGGGGTGGTGTGGTCGCCGACCC
The DNA here is from genome assembly GCF_040706415.1 of Streptomyces sp. NPDC048106. Lineage (NCBI taxonomy): Bacteria > Bacillati > Actinomycetota > Actinomycetes > Kitasatosporales > Streptomycetaceae > Streptomyces > Streptomyces sp. NPDC048106. Next base: position 22,622 of record NZ_JBEZND010000003.1, read on the forward strand.
GGGTGTAGCTGTCGAGGGTGAGGGTCCCGACCACGGGGAAGTCGAGGGCGGCCACCTCGCGCAGTCCGGCCGTCATCGCGGCGATCCTGCCGAAGCCCATGCGGGGCTGCACGACCAGGGTGTGCTCGGCCCGGTGGCCGGCCACGAACCGGTCGAGATAACCGCTCACTTCACCGCCCGGAGATCAGTTCGGTGGCGGGGGCTCCGCCGGCCGGGTCGATGGTGGCCACGTGGTACTTGTGCGGGTCACCGGCCCGGACGCGGGAAATGATCGTCTCCGGGGTGCCGAAGTCGACCAGGCCGCTCGTGTAGAGGGTGCGCAGGTGGGCGAGGGTGAGTCCGGAGACGTCCTGGAGCCAGGCCGCGGTCTCGGGGTCCTCGTCCGGCTCCGCCTTCGCGCCGAGTACCGCGTGGATGCGGTCCGCCTCGGCGGCCTTGGCGGGGTGGCAGCGTTCGAGGAAGGCGGCCAGCCGCTCGCCGCGGTCGGTGAAGGGGGAGAACACCATGGCCACGAGCGCCTCTTCGGACAGCCCGAACGCCTCCTGCGCGAACTCGTCGGCGATCTTGCGCCGGTGGATCCGCTTGTCAGGCGTGTCGTAGCGGCTCAGCGCGAGGTCGATGAGGTTTTGCGGCATCTCCTTCTTGCGCATCAGCTCCTCGGCGAGTTCGAGGTACTCGGCCAGGCCGTCGTCGTACGTCCGCCCCTGCACGAACTCGCTGCGCAGCGCGCGCAGATGGGCCATCAAGCCGGGGTTGGCGCAATCGGACTCGCTGAAGCTGAAGGCGAGTTCGTCGAACTGGAACCCGAGGAAGTCCACGATGAGGTCCCAGTGGTCGTGCACCCGGTAACTCACCAGGTCGTAGACCGAGATGAACTGCGGCTGCATCACCCGGTCGCCGGTGGACACCTCGCGCTCGGCGAGTTCACGCGCGCTGTCGTCGCCGAACAGCTCGCGGAAGTAGGTGTCCCCGATGCCGCGCAGCGCCATGAGGATGCCCCGGAAGCCCATCGTGCGGCACTCCTGGACGTCCACGCCGCAGGCCTTGGCGAGCCGCATGATCCAGGCGGAGTAGAGGAGTTGCTCGCGCCGCGAGTCACCGGTCATCACCACGTCGACGCCGCCGTCGAACCAGGCGGCGCGCCCGTAGAAGTCGGCGACGGCCAGGTTGCAGCTGTTGCAGAAGGTCGGCCGGCCGTCTCCGGCGGCGCGGTGGCCGTTCATCAGGACGTCGAGGCGGTTGATGGCGACCAGTTGCTCGGGCAGCGGCAGGTCGACGTGGAAGGGGCGGACCAGCGTGTGGTCGACGGTCAGCAGTTCCGCCCGGTCGTCATCGAGGAGGCCGAGCGCCCGGTAGACGCGGTCGATGTTCTCCATGACGGCCCGGGGCACGCCCGCGTGCCGCATGTTGGCGACGCGCAGCGTGAAGGTGCGGCCGAAGTTCAGCGCGAGGTGCAGCTGTACGGCGCGCACGAAGGCGACGACGTACGTGCTGTCCTTGCCGCCGCCGTAGGCCACCATGACCTTGTAGTCGGGCAGCGCGTCGATGCCGCCGGCGGCCTCCACGAGCCGTTCCCCGGTCGCCTTGACGCCGTCGAGTTCCCCGTCGCTGAGAAAGCCGGTCAGGCGCTCGTACAGGGTCGGGTACCGCTCGTTCGCGGGCTCCCCCGTGTGCTGGTTCATATCCTCGTGGCCTCGAATTCGAAGGTGTCGATGATGCGGTGGATGTCGGCCTCCACCTGGGCCTCGTCCTCGTGCAGGAGGATGAAACGACCGCTGTGCAGGGCGTCGTAGGAGCCGCCCGGCTGGAGCACCTCGCCGACCGGGGGCAGCAGTTCCCGCCAGATCGTCGGCACGCTCTCACGCAGGGAGACGGCCTTGGTCACCCGCGCGGGCAGGTCGGCCGGCTTCGGCACGACCAGCCAACCGCCGGAAAGATCATGGGTCTTGGGGGTGATGCCGGTGGGCCGGCCGCCCACGGCACGCAGCCACACCTCGAAGAGGTTGACCCCGAAGAGCTTGTTCAGCAGGTGCGGCACCTCGCCGCCGCCCACCCGGCCGCCGATCTCCAGGAAGACGAGTTCGTCGGCGGGCGTGACGAAGATCTCCAGGTGGAAGGGCGTGGAGCGGACACCGAGGGCCGCCACGCACTCCCGGCTGAACGCCTCGACGCGGTCGCGCAGTTCGCTCTGCCGCAGCACGACCGAGCCGAGCGGGGCACCCTGGCCGAAGGCGAGGCAGTCGTTCAGGTAGCGGGAGACGACCTGGAAGCCGATCTCCGCGTGGTCGTCCGCGTAGCCGTCGATGTGGAAGACGCGGCCGGTGACGAACTCCTCGATCTCGTACCGGGACAGGTCCAGGGTGGGCAGCAGGGCGGTGAGCTCCTGCTCGTCCTCGACGCGGTGCACCCCGATGCTGGCGGCGCCGTCGACCGGCTTGAGGATCACCGGGTAGCCGGTGGCGCGCGCGAACTCAACTGCCGCTTCCGGGGATTCGCAGCTTTCGAAGCGCGGGACCCGGACGCCCTTGAGGGCGAGGATCTCCTTCATCCGCACCTTGTCGCGGTAGACCGCGACCTCGTCCGGGGTCGGACCGGGGATGCCGAGGTCCCGGCGGACCCGGGCGGCGATCTCCAGGGTGAACTCGGACAGGGCGACGAGCTGGTCCACCGGGCCGACCCGCCGGGTGATCTCGGCGACCGCGTCGCGCAGCGCCTCGAAGTCGTTGACGTCGTCGACCTGGACCTGTGCGGCGATCTTCGCGGGATCGGCGAGCACGCCCTCGGCGCCGAGCGGGTCCACCACATAGCTGACCTGGTGGACGTCGTGGTCGATGAACTCCTCGTAGCGCGTGAGCTCGTTGTCCCACCGCACTCCGTCGGAGAAACGCGGCCAGCGGTTGACGATGACGATGTGCATTTCAGACTGCTCCTGCGATCAAGAGTTCCTGGTTGTCCCACGGCGGTACGGGGGCGGACGGCGGCTGCCAGGCGGCGAAGCCGTCCCGCTTGCCCGAGTGGAGGAAGTCCCGGAAGCGGGCGACGGCGTCCTCCCCGGTGAACACGTCGGTCCAGCCGTCGGCGATCAGGTCGCGGCGCACCCGGTCGTTGTCCGACTCCGAGGTGGTCAGCTTTCCGCCGACGACACAGGGCAGTTCGACGCCCCGGCGCCGGAGCTCGGCCAGCAGCACCCGGGCCCCGTGGTGGCCGTGGCCGTTGATGCTGGAGACCACGAGCAGGTCGGGGCGGTGCTCCTCGATGCCGCGCAGCACCTCCTCGACCGGGGTGCAGCTGCCGAGGCTGCGCACCAGGCCGCCGTGCTCCTCCAGGAGCTTCTGCAGATAGACCAGGTTCCAGATGTGGGAATCCGACTCGACGGTGCTCACGATGCACCGGAAGGACGTACTCAAGACTGCACTCCTACGGGAAGTCGTTCGCGATCCGTGAGCGTCCGACGGAAGCTGCGCATGGTCAGGGGCAGGAAGACGGCGCCGAAGGCACTGAGCGCGACGGCGAGCACGCCCACCAGCCGCTGCGGCCCGTAAGCGGCCCCGACGCTGCCGACCAGCAGTCCGGCGATGGGATACGACAGCAGGTTGAGCAGGTAGAAGGGCCCCATCACCTTGCCGAGGTGTTCCCTGGGGATCACCTTCACCCGCTGTGTGCGGTTGAAGACGTTGTAGTACGCGGTCCCCGTGAGCACCGCGATGAACAGCACCGCGTAGACCGGGAACGAGCCGGCGATGCCGATCAGCAGCAGCGCGGCGCACAGCACCGCGAAGCCGAGGGCGCCGAGCAGACCGACCTCGAACCGCTTGAGGACGAGCGGGATCACCAGCAGGTTGACCAGTCCGACGACGCCGACGCAGGTGTTGAGCAGCGCGAAGGACCAGTCGGGCGCGGCGAAGACACCGGTCACGAGCGCCGCGTTGGCGCTGAGCACCGAGGCGACCACGAGGTTGATGCCGAAGTTGAGGACGCCGAGCAGCAGGACGGGGCGGTTGCCCGCCATCAGCCGCCAGCCCAGGCTGAGTTCCCGCAGGGTGTCCCGCGCGGTCACCGGTGTGCTCGGCCGCTCGCCGCGCGGCAGCGGCAGCCAGCAGGCGGCGGCGAGGGCGAACACGGAGGCCGCCACGGCCAGCAGCCACACCTTGCCGATCAGCGCCGCGGCGAGCGTCGCGAGAGCGGGCCCGAGGGCCATCGCGAGCAGTTCCATGTTCTGCACCAGCGCCTGGGTGCGCGCCATGGCCTCGCCCGCCGCCAGCTGGGGCACCATCTTCTCGACGGACATCCGGGTCGGCGCCACCAGCACCGAGAGGACCGCACCGCTGGTCATCAGGGCCGGAGTGGTCCAGCCCGGCCGGGTCAGCACGACCGCCACGACCACGGCGAGCACGACCGCGCGGGAGCCCGTCACGAGGGAGAACAGCCGGGCGCCGCCGTCCCGGTCGGCGATGAGGCCGGCAAAGGGGTAGGCGATCAGTCCGGGCAGCCACTCCAGCGCGAACGCGAAGCCGAGCGTGGAGACCTCTTTGGTGTCCTGGAAGAGGAGCAGCGGCACCGCGAACATCACGACCTGTTCGGCCATCAGACCGAGCAGCACGCCCGTGCCGAACAGGCCGCGACCGAAGCGGGGTTGAGAGGTCACGAACCCGCCGCGTTTCGCTCGTGCTCGCGGATCAGCGGGGCGACGTGGGTGTAGAAGATCCGCATCTCGTCGCGCGTCGGCCAGCCGGAGAAGATGAACTCGCTGACGCCGGCGGCCTTGTAGGCGTAGAGGTACTCGGCGACCTCCGCGTAGCTGCCGACGACGCACAGGGCCGGGCCGCCCCGGTAGGCGACGGCGCCGGACCACAGCATCGGGGACAGCCAGTCGTCGGACGCCGTGTCGGCGAGCCGGAACGACGTCTTGACGGCCTCCGAGTCCGACTTGCCGACGAAGTCGGTGACCCAGGCGCGGTGTTGCTCGTCGGGGTCGCGCATCATGTCGTCGACCGCGGCGAGCGCCTCGGCGCGCGTCTCCCGGGCGAGGACGTGCATGCGGATGCCCACCTTGCAGCCCTGGGACAGCAGCGGCTCGGTGACGGCCGCGATGCCCTCGGGGGTGTCGCCGTAGCGCAGCCAGCAGTCGGCGTACTTGATCGCGGTCTTCTGGGCCACGGCGGAGGCGCCGCTGATGTAGATGTGCGGGCGGCCGCCGCCCTTGTAGCCGAGGCCGAGCTGCGCCTCCTCGATCGTGTAGTGCTCGCCCTTGAAGGTCAGGGGCGTCTCGCCGCGCCAGAAGCGGTGGCAGACGTCGAGGAACTCCTCGGACCTGGCATACCTCTGGTCGTGCGCGAGAAAGTCTCCGTAAAACGCCTGCTCGGCAGGTGAGATACCGGCCACGAGATTCAGCGCGATACGCCCGTCGGACATCCAGGAGACCGTGTTCACGATCTGGGTGAACAGGGTCGGGGAAACCAGCCCCGGACGGTAGGCGAGGATGAACTTGACGCGTTCCGTTTCGCGGACGAGAGCACCGATCATCGGAAGCGGATCGGGCATGTGGTAACTGATTCCCATGAGCAGGGAATCAACCCCGAGTTCATCTGCCTCACGGGCGAAATCAACTATTCCGTCAAAGTCCAGCTCGCCCGCCTGGTACTTGTCGGTGGCCTTCTGCTGGCCACTGTCCAGCGGTGAACACCAGTGCAACTTCAGATCGTCCATACCTAACCACCTGGAAAGACTCGGTCGTATACAGCCGACGGCCAAACAACGAGATAAATGGCGAACTGTGAAACTCAACTCACGACATGGCGCAGGATTACAAAGAAGACACTTCTCGCACAGCCATACCCCCGCAGGAATGGAGATCTCGGACACCGCCCCGGTGTCCGCAGAGTTGCGTCCGACCTTGACACGTCTCCTGAGGTTACGTCAAGATCACGGCGCTGCTTGCGTCGAGAGTAAACCGCTGCTTTCACTTTGGGGGCGGCGGACAACCTGTCGGACTGTGCTTCATCTCACACGCAAAGGTTGCGGCTGGCTTGCGTTCGCTTACGAAATAGGTCAGAGCAAAGGCAAATGATTTTAAACGTTGGTCCAGCCTGAGGTGAGCGGAATGATTCGCCCCGGATCGGCCGGCCGACGCGACCGACGGACATGAAAGGTTACGAGGTTGTCCCAGGAGACGGGTCGGGTCCAACTGCCCACCCCACGCGCCCATCTGACGTCGGACAGGACCCGCGCCACGCTGGCCGTGCAGAGCAAGTTCCTCGCCGGAGCACGCGAGTTCCTCGTCGGCGAGGGCTTCCAGGAACTGCTGCCGCCCACGATCGGGCCGGTCACCGACCCGGGCGCGCGCGGCGCCAAGCAGGTCGACATCGACTACTACGGGCACCGCTACAAGCTGATGACCAGCGGGATCCTGTACAAGCAGGCCTCGTTGCTCAGCTTCGGCAAGATCTTCCACGTGGCCCCGAACGTGCGGCTCGAACCCCTTGAGACCGCGGTCACCCACCGCCACCTGGTGGAGTTCCACCAGCTCGACGTCGAGATCGGCGACGGCTCCCGCGAGGACGCCCTGGACGTCGCCGAGCGGCTGACCAAGTACGTGGTGGAGTACGTCCTCGTGCACGCGCAGCCCGAACTGGCTGTGCTCGGCCGTGACTTGGAGGCCTTCAAGCAGATACTCGCCGGTCCGTACGGCCGCCGGACCCACGCGGAGGTCGTCGCGGACCTCCAGGGACGCGGACACCCGCAGGAGGCCGGCGCGGAGGTCGACTGGGAGGGCGAGGAGATCATCTCCCGGGCCGCCGCGCACCCCTTCTTCATCACCGACTATCCCAAGGGCTCCCGCGGCTTCTACGACAAGGAGAGCACGACGGAGCCGGGGGTGCTGCGCAACTTCGACCTCATCTTCCCGGGCGGTTTCGGCGAGATGATGAGCGGAAGCGAACGCGAATCCGACTACCGCAACCTCGTCATGCGCATCCGGGAAACCGGCGAGAACCCGGCCAAGTATGACTGGTACTTGACGCTGGCCCGCGAAGGACTTCCGTCCAGCGCCGGTTTCGGACTCGGCGTGGAGCGCTTCACCCGGTTCCTGTGTGGGCTGGACGCGGCCTGGCAGGCGTCGGGTTACCCGAAGCTTCCGGGGGACCCGCGGCCATGACCGATCTCCACGCCCCGGGATTTCCGCGGCAGCGGGTGGCGGAACGCGCCCGGCACGGCACCGCGATGGCGTTTCCCGACGCCGCCGGCTATGGAACCACCATGTTCGGGCAGCAGCCCCCGGAGCCGGACACGCCCCTGGACGCGATCGACCGGACCCGGCTGGTCCCCCCGGTGTTCGTGCCCCGGCGCCTTGAGCGGCTGATCGACCTCGGCCGCGAGCCGGTGGTGGGTGACGCCGAACTCGCCACCACCATCGGGGGGTTCAGCTCTCCCCTGCCGGTCTACATCTCCGCGTTCGGCTCGACCCGGGTCGCCAGCGGTGACCTCGGCCAGGCCGTAGCACGTCAGGCGGGTCGGCTGGGCATCCCTATGATCATTGGCGAGAACATCGTCCCCGTCGCCGGTTACGGCCGCATGGCGGAGACGGCCCCCAGCTCGCTGCTGCAAAGAATCACGGAGTACGCCGCGGCCGTCCCGGACGGACAGGGCGGTGTGGTCGTCCAGCAGAGCACCGAGGACGCCGACGCCGAGGTCTGGAACCTCGTCTACAGCGACCCCGCGGTGCAGCCGCTACTCGAATCGGGTCGTCTGGCCTTCGAGTTGAAGGTGGGACAGGGGGCCAAGCCCGGCCTGGGCGGCATGACCCTCGTACCCCGGGAGAAGGCCACGGCGCTCTCCGCGCAGTACGACCTCATGGACGTGTTCGGGCAGGACAGCGACGCGGTGCTGCGGTGCAGCAGCCCGGGCACCTTCACCGACGAGATCCTGCGCCACCAGATCCGGCTCATGCGGAACAACTATCCGCGCTGCCGGGTCTGGGTGAAGCTGCCGCCGGCCCGCGACGTGGGCGAGGCGGCGGCCGTCGCCTGGGCGGCGGGGGCGGACGCGGTCGGCGTGGACGGCGCCGAGGGCGGCACCGGCTGGGCACCGCGGGCGTTCCTCGGCCATGTCGGCCTGCCGCTCGCGGAGTGCCTGGAGCGGGTCGACCCCCAGGACAACTGCCTGCTCGTCACCGGGCGGATCTGGGAGGGGGCCCGCGCGACCAAGTGCCTCGCGCTCGGCGCGCGGGCCGTGGGCCTCGGCCGCGCCGCGCTCGCGGCGGCGGACGAGGATCCCGAACACGGCCTGGTGAACCTGGTCGAGTGCCTGGCGCTGGAACTGCGGATGCTGCTCAGCTCGCTCGGCAAGTACGAGATCTCCGAACTGAGCCGGGAGGACCTCTGGTCCGAGGCCCGACCGGGACTCCACTGACCGGGCCACGGCCGGGGCCGCGCTGACCGGTGCACGGCCGGGCTCCGCTGACCGGTGCACGGCCGGGCTCCGCCGACCGGGGGCACGGCCGGGCTCCGCTGACTGGGGCGCGCGACGTGGGCGCCGTCCGGGACGGGCGATCGTATCCCCCGCACCGGGCGGCTCCGCACGAGCAATTGCCGGCCGCCGCTGGGACGCCGGCCGCCCGAGGCTCCGGGGCGCCGTGGCCTCAGGGCTCGTACGGCGGCGGACGTCGCCGCGGGGCCGTGGCCCTGGCCGTGGCGCCGCCCGGGACTCGGCCGGGCGGTCCGCCGGGAAGTGGCCCGAGCGGTGCCGCCCCGCGCGTCGGCGGCCAGCCCGAGGGTCCGGGACACCGCGGCCTCACGACTCGTACGGGCGTAGGCGTCTCCACGAGGCTGAGCCCCAAGGCCCTGGTGCCGCTCAGGATCGGCCGAGCGGCCTGCCGGGGACTGGCCCGAGCGGTGCCGCCCCGCACGTCGGCGGCGTCCGAGGCCCCGGGGCCCGCGGCCTCACGACTCGTACGGCCGCGGACGTCTCCGCGAGACCGGGCCCCAGGCCCTGGTGCCGCTCGGGATCGGCAGGGGCGGCCCGTCGGGAACCGGGCCGAGCGGTGCCGCCCCGCACGTCGGTGGTCAGGCGGAGGGGGGCGGTGTCGTTCCGGTTGCCAGTTCGGCGACCAGGCGGGTGGCGAGCGGTACCTCGATGCCGTGGCGCTCGGCCGCTCGCAGGACGGCGCCTCCGATCGCGTCCAGTTCCAGCGCCCGGCCGGCCTCCGCGTCCCGCAGCATGGAGGACTTGCTCTGTGCCGGGAAGGCGTCGTAACGCGCGAGGACCTGGGCGGCGTCCCCCGGCCCCCCGCAGGCCCGGCTCACCGCGGTGGTCTCCGCGACCAGCGCCGCCAGTTCCTCCGCGTGCTCGTCCCGGATGCCGCCGATCGACAGCCCGTAACGCGTCGTGAGCAGGGCGAAGGGCGCCAGGAAGGCCAGCTTCGCCCACAGGGCGGCGTTCTCGTCCGCGACCGTGCGCGTCTTCACCCCGGCGGCGTCCAGCACTGCGGCCAGCGGCGCGAGCCGGGCCTCGTCCGCGCCCGCCACGTCGATCTCGGTGAAGGGGCTGCCGTGCTCGATGACGCCCGCGGAGGTCCGGGTGGACTCGACGCGGATGACGGCCGGTACGACCTGCTCCGCGCCGTAGCGTGCCCGCAGCGCGTCGACGTGCTCGACGCCGTTGAGCAGCGGCAGCACGAGACCCCGGACGAACCGGGGCGGGACCCGGTCGAGCGCCGCGTCGAGCGCGGTGTGCTTGACCGTGACCAGGCACAGGTCCACGGGCTCGCGCAGTTCGGTGTCCGCGGCCACCTTGGCCGTGAAGTCACCGTGCTGCCCGCTGGACACCCGGATGCCGTCCTGGGACAGCGTCCGCGCGGTGTCCTCGCCCGCCAGGCAGATCACCCGGTGACCGGCCCGGGAGAGCAGGGCCGCGAGGAGGCCGCCGACGCCTCCGGGCCCCAGCACGGCGATGGTCCAGGGCGACGTGGGCGCGGTGTCCATAGCAGGGGACCTCTCCTTGGGTCGCGAAGCGACAGGGGACCGTCATGGTGTGCGGCAAGATCATCAGTTTGGGCCGGGGGCCGTCAACCCCATGGGCCTCCCCAGCCGCCGACGCGATACCCCCGAATTCTCCACGGACCGTCGTCGCACTCCTACGGTGCGTCCTGGGAAACGGCCCGCGCGACCTCCCCTGACACCGGTTCCCCCGCCCCCGAACCGGGCCCGTTCCAGGCCGTTTTGGGGCCCGATCCTGTGACGCCACCCATAGGAGCCAGATCACGTCCTAGGACGGGCCGTAGGAACGGCACGCCCTGAGCTGCACAGTTATCGCCATATCGGCGCATATCGGGCATTGCTCCGAAGTCGGGTAGTACGTCACATCCTTGCCAGGCCCGTCGACCCCGGCTAACCATTGCTGTCGTTGCCGGGAAGCAACGGGCCGGACCGAGCGGATCTCCGCCGGAACCGCCCGGTCCCACCCGCAGCACGGGGCACACCGCCCCACCGCCACCGCGAACCTCGCGGCCGGCACGACCTTGTCGCCCAGAGAAAGAGTTCTCTTCGTATGACCATGGCCACTCGCACCCGCATCGCCCGTCTGCGCACCCTCGCCGTCACCGGTCTCGCCACCACCGGCGCCGCGGCCGCGGCACTGACCCTGATGCCGACCAACGCGCAGGCCGCCGAGATGCCCCAGGTGCACGCCTCGAGCGTGGTCAAGGCCTCGAACACCACCGCCACCAAGGCGGGCTCCGGCAACAACCTGGACGGCTGGATCAAGCAGTCGCTGGCCATCATGAAGGCCAAGGGCATCCCCGGTAGCTACGACGGCCTGAAGCGCAACATCATGCGTGAGTCCGGTGGTAACCCCAACGCCCAGAACAACTGGGACGTCAACGCCAAGATGGGCACCCCGTCCAAGGGCCTGCTCCAGGTGATCTCCCCCACGTTCAACACGTACCACGTGTCGGGCACCCCGCAGAGCATCACCGACCCGGTGGCGAACATCACCGCGGCGGCCAACTACGCCGCCCACCGCTACGGTTCGATCGACAACGTGAACTCCGCGTACTGAGCCGACGCGGCCCCAGCACCCAAGGCCGGTGCCGGCAGCTTCCACGCTGCCGGCACCGGCCTTCGCCATATCCTCACCACCGTGCGGCGCCGGTCACATGCCGTCCGGGGTGCCGAGTCCGGTGAGCGCGCCGACCGGGTCCAGGTCCGGGGTGCCCCGGGGCCACCAGTCGTCCTGGCCGGGCTCGGACTCGTAGGCGTACCACAGGCCGTCGCGGCCCAGGCGGAGCTGGACGTGGCCGAGCGGATGGGTGAGCCGGTTGTGCCAGGGCCGGAACGCGGGCAGGTCGGCGGCGAGCAGCAGCGGCCGGGCCCGGTCGAAGCGGCCGGCCGGCGGGTCCCACGGCTCCTCCAGCACGGCCAGCCCCTCCTCCCCGCCCTGCCGCCAGGCGGCCACGGCCCGCGCCAGGTCGGCCGGGGTGCGGTCGGTGGCCTGGGCCAGCGTGGCGTAGAGCGCGCGGGTCGTCACCGTCAGGCCGGAGCCGGGGCGGGCCGCGGCGAGCCGTACCGCGTCCTGCCACAGGGACAGTTCGCCGACCGGGTCGCGCCCGGTGCCGAGCAGCGCGTGCGCGCGGGCGGCGGCGTCGGTGGCCAGCTGGTCCAGCGCGAACGGGTCGGGGCCACCGGGCGCGGCGGGATACGCCGGGGGCTGCTCGGGATGCGCCGGGACCGGCGCCGGCGGGGGCAGCGGCGGGAGTACGCGCGGCGCGAGGGCCTCCGTGGCGCGGATACCGGGCAGGGACGACGGTTGCCGCTCTTGTCCGTCACGCGCCGCTCGGGCGGCGCTGCGCCGGGAAAGCGCGTCGAGCAGTTCCTTCTCGCCCCGGCCGCGCAGGAGCAGCAGCACGAAGGGGTCGGCGTCGAGCAGCCGGGCCGTCTGGTAGCACAGGGCGGCCGCGTGCTTGCAGGGATGGCCCGAGTCGGGGCAGCTACAGCGCGGGACGAGGTCGCCGGGGCGGGGCAGCAGCGGGACACCGCAGTCGGCGAGGGCCTGGGGCAGCTCCTTGTCGAGCAGCGCGGCGATGTGGCCGGGCCGGTCGGCCGCGGCCTCCAGGAACCGCTCCCACTCCGCGTCCTCCAGCGCACGCACCCGTACCTGGACCCGGTACGGGCGGGGCCGGCTGCCCCGTACATAGGCGAGGACCAGCCCCGGGGTCACGGTGATCGCGTCCACATGCCCCTGGTCGGCGTACCCCCGCCCGCGCGCCACCCGCTTGGCGTCCAACGCGCCCCGCTCCAGCGCCTCCACCCACGCGTTGCCCCACCAGGTCCCGGCGAACGGGCCGTCCTCGGCTCGGGCCGCGCGGGGCGCGAACGCCGGGAACGTACGACGGAGTTCGCCGTCCCGGTGGGGGGTGGCCATGGTCGGGGGCGCGTGCGGGACGGCGGGTTCGGGGAGAGCCGGGGCGGGGCGGAGGGGAGCGGCCCCGGCGGGTACGTCCTCCTCCGGCACGGTGTCGGTTTCAGGGGCCGCCGCATCGGTCTCCGGCGGCATGCGGAAGGCGTTCTTGAGGAACTGCCGCATCTCTCCGGCGGCCTTGAGCCGCGCCGCTCGGGCGGCTTCGGCGGCGGGGCCGGGGCCGGCGGGAGAGGCGGAGGAGGGCACGGCCGCGGCGCGGACAGCGGAGGCCGCGCCCGGCGAACGCCCCGGGTCACGACGCCCCGCGCGCCCGGACTCCGCCGCCGCCCGCGACGCCTCACGCCGCGCGGCCCGCAGCGCCTCCCGGGCGACATCGCCGGGGCGGGGGCGAGAGCCGGGCTCGGGCTCGGGGTCGGGCTTGGGGTCAGGGCCGGGGTCGGGACCAAGTCCGGGACCGGCGCCGGGATGGGGCCCGGGGCCAGGTCCAGAACCAGGCCCGTGGTCGGGACCGGCCTCCGACGCATGGCCCTCTTCCCGTTCTCCAGCCCGCTCGGTGCCCTTGTCACCCTCGACGGCCGCACGCAGCGCCGCCCGCGCGGCGTCGGCGGCACGACGCCCGACGCCCCCGGCACCGTCAGGCCCCCCAACGCCGCCGAGACCCCCGGCACCATCGAGCCCCTCGGCACCGTCAAGCCCCTCGGCGTCATCGCACCCCGGCTCACCCCCCTGGTCCGCGCCACCCTCGGCGGCCGGCCCGGCCGCTTCCGCGAACCGGCGACCCGACGCACCCCCGGCCCGCCCCGCCCCGGCGCCCTGCTCCTGCTCCCCCGCGTCCTGCTCCCCGCCGGATTCCGCGCCCGCCCCCGGAACCTCGTCGGTCCCGCCGACGGCCACGTCCGTCGGCCCCGTACGCCCCTCGGTCTGGTCCCGTTCCTGCTCCTGAGCCCGGCGTCGGGCCGCCCGCAGGGCCTCGCGGGCGAGGTCGGCCGGGCGGGGGGAGTCGGCGGGCGTCATGGCGTGCTCCGCAGGGAGACGAGGTCGGAGAGTTCGCGGTCGGTCAGTTCGGTGAGGGCGGCCTCGCCGGAGCCGAGGACGGCCTCGGCCAGCGCCCGCTTCGCGGCGAGCATCTCGGCGATCCGGTCCTCGACCGTGCCCTCGGTGACCAGGCGGTGGACCTGGACGGGCTGGGTCTGGCCGATGCGGTAGGCACGGTCGGTGGCCTGCTCCTCCACGGCCGGGTTCCACCACCGGTCGAAGTGCACGACATGCCCGGCGCGGGTGAGGTTGAGGCCGGTGCCCGCGGCCTTCAGGGAAAGGACGAGGACCGGCGTCTCGCCGTCCTGGAAACGGTCGACCATGCGCTCGCGCTCCGGCACCGGGGTGCCGCCGTGCAGCAGGTCCACGGGGATCGCGCGGGCGGACAGATGGGCGGTGATCAGGCGGGCCATGCCGACGTACTGGGTGAAGACGAGCACCGAGCCGTCCTCGGCCAGGACCGTGTCCACCAGCTCGTCCAGCAGGGCGAGTTTGCCCGAGCGGTGGACCAGGCGGCCGGTGGCCCCGTCGTCCCCGAGATCGTCCTTGAGATAGAGCGCCGGGTGGTCGCAGATCTGCTTCAGCGCGCCGAGCAGCTTCAGGACCAGCCCCCGGCGGGCGATGCCCTCGGCAGTCTCGATGGCCAGCATCGACTCGCGCACCACCGCCTCGTACAGCGCGGCCTGTTCCCGGGTGAGCGGCACCGGGTGGTCGGTCTCGGTCTTCGGCGGCAGTTCCGGGACGATGCCGGGGTCGGACTTCCTGCGCCGCAGCAGGAAGGGGCGGACGAGGCGGCCGAGCCGGTCCACGGCCTCCTGGTCCTCGCCGTTCTCCACCGCGCGGGCGTGCCGGGCGCGGAAGGACTTCAGCGGGCCGAGGAGGCCGGGGGTGGTCCAGTCGAGCAGGGCCCACAGCTCGGAGAGGTTGTTCTCCACCGGGGTGCCGGTGAGCGCGACCCGGGCGGGGGCCGGGATGATGCGCAGCGCCTTGGCGGTGGCGGAGTAGGGGTTCTTCACGTGCTGGGCCTCGTCGGCGACGACCATTCCCCAGGCGTGCTCGGCGAGTCGGGCCGCGGCGGAGCGCATGGTGCCGTACGTGGTGAGGACGAAGCCGCCGCCGAGGCCCTCCAGGGTGCGGTCCGTGCCGTGGAAGCGGCGGACGGGGACGCCGGGGGCGAACCGGGTGATCTCCCGCTGCCAGTTGCCCAGCAGGGAGGCCGGACAGACGACGAGGGTGGGCTCGTCGCGCGCCCGCTTCAGGTGCAGGGCGATGAGGGTGACGGTCTTGCCGAGGCCCATGTCGTCGGCGAGGCAGCCGCCGAGGCCGAGGGACGTCATCAGGTCGAGCCAGGCGAGGCCGCGTAGCTGGTAGTCGCGCAGGGTGGCGGCGAGGCCCGCGGGTGCCTCGGCGGGCTCCAGGCCCGCGGTGAGGCGGTCGCGGAGGGTGGCGAGGGCACCGACGGGCACGGCCGGCACGGTCTCGCCGTCGATCTCGGCGGTGCCGGTGAGCGCCACGGACAGCGCGTCGACCGGGTCGAGCAGGCCCAGCTCCCGCTTGCGGGCCTTGCGGACGAGGGCGGGGTCGACGAGCACCCAGCGGTCGCGCAGCCGTACGACGGGCCGGTGGGCCTCGGCGAGGGCGTCCATCTCGGCCTCGTCCAGCGGTTCCCCGCCGAGGGCGAGCTGCCAGCGGAAGCGCAGCAGGTCCTGGCTCTCGAAGAAGCCGGTGCCGTCGGTGGCGGAGCCGGGCGCGGGCCGTACCTCGGCGGTGGCGGTGAGGTCGCGGGCGAGGTCCCGGGGCCAGTGCACGGCGACCCCGGCGGCGGCCAGCCGGCCGGCCGCGACGCCGAGCAGATCGCCCACCTCCTCCTCGGACAGCGCGAGGACGTCGGGCACGTCCTGCTCGGCGAGCCGGTCCAGGGGCGGCCACACGCGTCCGGCGCGGCGCACGGCGAGGGCCGCGTCCACGCGGGCGCGGGGGCCGAAGGCCGCGTCGGCCTCGCCCGCCCACAGGGCGGCCGCGTCGGCCACGAGGGTGGGGTCGGCGAGGCTGTGGACCTGCACGATCGCCGCCCCGGCGGCACGGGCGCCCGCGCTCGCGCCGGCGTCGAACGCGTCGAACGCCGACAGGTCGAGGCGCAGCGAGACGCGTACGCCCGCGTCCATGCCCGCGGCGACCTCGGCCGCCCACGCCTGGGCCCCCGGCAGGGACCTGGGCTCGCGCGCGGCGAAGGGGCGGCCGCAGGCGTGCGGGGCCGCGGGGGTGCGGGGCAGGGTGTCGGCGACCGCGTCCAGGAAGGAGCGGACCAGCGCCTCCGGCTCGGGCAGCCGCAGCGGCCCGGGACCGGCCAGCGGCACGGCGTGTCCCTCGGGGGGCAGGGCGGCGGCGATCGCGCGCAGGTGGGCGATGTCGTCGGGTTCCAGCGGTCCGGCCCGCCAGGCGTCATGGCCGCTCGGGGTGAGACCGGGCAGCAGCCGCCCCCGGGCGACGAGCCGCAGCGCGTGCAGCGCGGCGGCGCCCCAGCAGGCGGTGGCCGGGTGCGCGGCGGGGTCGCGGCGGGCGCGGGCCAGCAGGGGCAGCGCCCGGGCGAGCGGCAGGCCCAGCGCGGGCACCTGCCGACGGCGCACCCCGGCGCCGTGCGGTCGTACGACCGTGAGCTCCTCGGGGTCGCCGGCGTCGGTGGGCAGGGGGTCGCCGGCGGGGTCCCAGAAGGCGATCCGGCCCGCGCGCGGCAGCGGCGCGGGCAGATAGACGGCGGCCAGCCGCATCGGCACCGCGTCCCCGCCGGCCGCCACCCGCTCGGCCACCACAGCCGTACCGCCCATTCGCTCCGCCACCTCCCGCCCGCACGCCGGTTCAGACGTCTCCGACTCTACGGGCGGGGTCTGACAACCGGCCCCGGCCGCCCCTGCGGCCCCCGGCCGCCGCGGTCGCTACGGCACCGTCCGCGACACCACGTACACCGTCGGATACACCGGGTCGGCCATGTTCACGACCACGTCCTGGGTGGGTGCCGGGTTCTTCTGCGTGTGCGTGAGGCCGTACCAGGAGCCGGAGCCGCCGAAGTTCCAGCCGCTGACCTTGCGGTCACGGGCGGCGACCGCGATGTCGCCCTTCTTCAGCTCGTCGCGGCGGGTGCCCATGGACTGCAGGAAGGTGTCGAGGCCGGCCTGGTTGGTGCGGAACTGCACGTACAGGCGGCTGGTCTTCCAGTTGTTGGTCTCGTAGGAGGCGATGCGGTCGGCCGGGCGCGGGACGTTCACCTGGTAGAGGCGGCGCTGCACCTTCGACGGCCAGCCCGGGGTGAGGCCGGTCGCGGAGTACTTGTCCTCCTTGTCCTTGCCGCTGTCGCGGCTCTGGTTGGCCGAGATCACCAGATAGCCGGCCGGTACGCCGATGAGCAGCACGATGATCAGCAGGGTGAGCCCCCGGCGCCTGGCCTTGTGACGCGGGTCCTCGGCGGGCCGGCGGGCCGGGTCCGGCGGGGCGGCCTGGCGGGGCAGGGAGGTGGTCATGCGGTGTCCCGTTCGCGGCGGGCCTGGGTGTACCGCTCGTAGCGCTCGTACCGCTCCACCCGGCGGCGCTTGGCGCGCCGGAACCGGCGGGCGACCAGGCGGGCCAGGTCGGCCGCGCCCACCATGCCGGCCTCGGGGCCGAGCTGGGCGCGGGTGATCCGGGCCTCGGGGCGGTAGCCGCGGCCGGTGAGCTGGCGCTTGAAGGCGTCCCTGGCGGGGCCGATGAGCAGGTCGTCGGCGGCCGAGACGCCGCCGCCGATGACGAAGCAGGAGGGGTCGAGGGCGGCGGCCAGGTTGGCGATGCCGACGCCGAGCCACTGGCCGATGTCCTGGAGCAGTTCCACGCACATCGCGTCGCCCTCGCGGGCCAGCTCGGTGATCATCGGACCGGTGATGTCACCGATGTTGCCCTTGACGTGCTCGATGATCCCGTAGGCGACCGGCGAGTCGGCCGCGGCCAGCTCGCGCGCCTCGCGGACCAGGGCGTTCCCGGAGCTGTACTGCTCCCAGCAGCCGCGGTTGCCGCACGGGCAGCGGTGGCCGCCGGGCACGACCTGCATATGGCCGAACTCTCCGGCGACGCCGAACTTGCCCCGCTTGACCTGGCCGTCCTCCAGGATCGCGCCGCCGATGCCGGTGCCCAGCGTGATCATGACCAGGTGGTCCTCGCCGCGCCCGGCGCCGAAGCGCCACTCGGCCCAGGCGGCGGTGTTGGCGTCGTTGTCCACGAGCACCGGCACGGAGAGGCGGCCGCTGAGCCGGTCGCGCAGGGGCTCGTTGCGCCAGGACAGGTGGGGGGCGAACAGGACGCGGTTGCGGTCGGCGTCGACCCAGCCCGCGGCGCCGATGCCGACCGCGTGCACGTCGTGCCGGTCCGAGAGGTCCAGGACCAGCTCGACGATGGTGTCCTCGACGACCTGGGGGCTCTTGGACTTGTCCGGGGTCTCCGTGCGGAGCTTCTCCAGGATGTTGCCGTCGGCGTCCACGACGCCCGCCATCACCTTGGTGCCGCCGATGTCGATGCCGACGGTGGGGACCCGGGGGGCCGTCAGGTGGGACCGGCGCTCCCGGGTTCCGACCGTACGCAGGACAGTGGCCCGGCGGGAGCCGATGGGGGTCGTGAGGTCGCGGTAGGTGCTCATCGTTGGTCGATTGTGCCTCAACGACGGTAAGGGTGTCGTACGGGGCGAAGGCGCGGGGCGCGCGGCCCCGGTGGTGTCCCGGCCGGCCGCGGCGCCCCGTGCGGCCTTCAGTCCCGCTGGAGTTCGTGGCGCAGGACGTCCAGGTCCGAGCCGCCGGCCATCTGCTGGGTCAGCTCGTCCAGGGTGATCTCGTCCCGTGTGTGATTGCCCACCATCGTGCCGCGGCGCAGCAGCACGAACCGGTCCCCCACGAGGTACGCGTGGTGCGGGTTGTGGGTGATCAGGACGACGCCCAGGCCCTCGTCGCGGGCGGCGGCGACGTACTTGAGGACCACGCCGGACTGCTTGACGCCCAGGGCCGCGGTCGGCTCGTCCAGGACGAGGACCTTGGCGCCGAAGTGGACGGCGCGGGCGATGGCCACGCACTGGCGTTCGCCGCCGGAGAGGGTGCCGATGGGCTGGTCGACGTCCCTGAGGTCGATGCCCATGCGCAGCAGCGCCTCGCGGGTGGTGCGGCGCATGAGGCCGGTGTCGAGGCGCTTGAAGGGGCCGGTGCCCTTGCGGGGCTCGGAACCGAGGAAGAAGTTGCGCCAGACCGGCATCAGGGGCACGACGGCCAGGTCCTGGTAGACGGTGGCGATGCCCCGGTCCAGGGCGTCGCGCGGGGAGGCGAGCCGGGTCTCCTCGCCCTCGACGCGCAGCGTGCCGGCGTCGTGCTGGTGCAGTCCGGCGATCATCTTGATCAGGGTGGACTTGCCCGCGCCGTTGTCGCCGAGGACGCAGGTGATCTCGCCCGCGTGGACCTGGAGGGAGACGCCGTCCAGGGCGCGGACGTTGCCGTAGTGCTTGCCGACCTCGGTCAGTTCGACCAGGGCGGGTGTCGTCGTCCGCGTCATGCCGTCGCCTCCGCGCGCTTGCGGACCCAGGCGTTGAGCAGGGTCGCGAGGAGCAGCATCGCTCCGAGGAAGAACTTGAACCAGTCGGGGTTCCACTCGGCGAAGACGATGCCCTTGCTGGTCATGCCGAAGAGCAGGGCGCCCACCGCGGAGCCGACCGCGCTGCCGTAGCCGCCGGTGATCAGGCAGCCGCCGATGACGGCCGCGATGATGTAGATCAGCTCGTTGCCGACGCCCTCGCCGGACTGGACGGCGTCGAAGGAGAAGAGCAGGTGCTGGCCGGAGATCCAGGCGCCGAGGGCGACGCCCATGTAGAGGCCGATCTTGGTCTTCGCGACCGGCACGCCGACCGCGCGGGCCGCGTCCTCGTTGCCGCCGACCGCGAAGATCCAGTTGCCGACGCGGGTGCGCAGCAGGATCCAGGAGCCGAGGGCGACCAGGGCGAGCCACCACAGGATGGTGATCTTGAAGTCGACGCCGCCGACGGTGACCGTGGAGGCGAAGACGGCGCGGGCGCTGGAGAAGCCCTGCATGTCGGCGATGGTCTTGGTGGAGACCGTGCCGTCGATCAGCTTGGTGAAGCCGAGGTTCATGCCGCACAGCATCAGGAAGGTGCCGAGCGTGATGATGAAGCTGGGCAGTCTGGTGCGGGTGAGCATGAAGCCGTTGAAGGCGCCGATGGCGAGGGTGACCAGGAGGGACACGCCGACACCGACCCAGGTGTTCGCCGTCATCTGGTAGCTGAACATCGAGGAGACCAGCGCCGAGGCGGTCACGAGGACACCGGCCGACAGGTCGAACTCGCCGCCGATCATCAGCAGGGCGACCGGTACGGCCATGATCCCGATGGTCGAGGAGGCGTACAGGACGGTGCTGAGGCTGGAGGCGCGCAGGAAGCCGTCGGCGACGAAGGCGAAGAAGACGAGGACGGCGAGGGCGCCGACGACCGAGCCCAGTTCGGGGCGGGCGAGGAGCTTCTTCAGCGGAGAGGTCCGCAGCAGCCTTTCGTCGGCGATCCGTTCGGCGGGGGCCTGTTCGCCGGGAGCCTGGGGCGCCTGGTCGTCGGGCCCGCGTTCGGCGGTCGCGCTCATCGGGTGCCCCGCTCGGTGTACGCCGCCAGCGTGGCCGCCTGGTCCTTGGTGATGATCTGCGGGCCGGTCAGCACCGGCTTGCCGCCGCCGAGGACGTCGCCGTTGTACCGGTAGGCCCACAGCAGGTCGACCGCCTCGTAGCCCTGGAGGTACGGCTGCTGGTCCACGGCGAAGCCGAGGGTGCCGTTCCGCAGCGAGGCCGCGACCTGCGCGTTGAGGTCGAAGGTGTCCACCTCGGCCTTGCTGCCCGCGTCGTTCCTGGCCTTCACGGCGGTGTCGGCGTAGGGCGCGCCGAGGGTGACGACGCTGTCCACGGAACGGTCGGCCTGGAGCTTGGCCTCGACGGCGGACTGCACGTCGGGCATGTTCGTGCCGTTGACGTAGAGCTTCTGGAGCGTGCCCTTGAAGGTCTTGGCGACGCCGTCGCAGCGCTGCTCGTGGCCGACGTTGCCCTGCTCGTGCAGCACGCACAGGGCCTTCTTGCGGCCGCGCTTGTTCAGCTCGTCGCCGACGGCCTCAC
Source organism: Streptomyces sp. NPDC048106 (assembly GCF_040706415.1). Taxonomy (NCBI): domain Bacteria; kingdom Bacillati; phylum Actinomycetota; class Actinomycetes; order Kitasatosporales; family Streptomycetaceae; genus Streptomyces; species Streptomyces sp. NPDC048106. The sequence continues at coordinate 43,232 of NZ_JBEZND010000003.1, forward strand.
CGGCGATGGTCTCGTCCTGGCCGATGTGGGTGAGCGCGCCGAAGGCCTTGGACTCCTCCGAGCCGGAGTTGACCGTGATCACCGGGATGCCGGCCTTCTCGGCGCGCTGGACGGCGGCCTTCATGGCGTCCGGCTTCGCCAGGGTGACGATGATGCCGTCGACCTTCTTGTCGACGGCCGCGTCGACCAGCTGCGCCTGCTGCTGGGCGTCGTCGTCGTGCGAGTACAGGAAGTTGATGTTGTCCTTGACGGCGGCCTGCTTGGCGCCGCTCTGCACGATGTCCCAGAAGGTGTCGCCGTCTCCCGAGTGCGTGATCATCGCGAAGGTCCAGCGGGGGGTGTTCACCGCCGCCCTGCCCTGGGCGACGGCGGCCTTGCGGGCGTCCTCGGCCCGCTTCCCGCCGGTGCTGCTGCAGCCCGCGAGGCACACCGAGAGTGCCCCCGCGACTGCCATGACTGCCCAGGTCCGAAACCGTGCCACGAGGCCGTGCCCTTCTCGCTGTCTCCAGCTGACTCTCAGCTGTCCTTGCTCCGACGTGCGTAAGGGGCGGGCGACCTCACCGTCGGTGTGTCCCGGCGGTGACCGCACCAGCCCCAAACACTTCAGTATCGGTCACCGGGGACGGCGGGCGGACGGCCGGGGAGGAGATCCCGGTCACCTTGTCCGGACAATGCGACGTTCGCGGCGGGCGCGGACGCGGGCGGGAGGGCCGCCGTCAGGGGGCGCGAAGAGCCCTTCCTCAGGGCCGGACGAGCAGCTGGAACTCGAAGGAGTAGCGGCTCGGCCGGTAGGTGTGGTCGCCGTACTCGACCGCGCGGCCGGTGTCGTCGTAGGTGGTGCGCCGCATGGTGAGCAGCGGGGCGCCCTCGGCCTCGCCGAGCCGCTCGGCCTCGGCGGCGGTGGCACCGCGGGCGCCGATCGACTGGCGGGCGCTGTGCAGGGTGATCCCGGCGGCGCGCAGCAGCCGGTACAGGCCGGTCGCCTCCAGCTGGGCGGTGTCCAGGTCGAGCAGGCCGGGCGGCAGATGGTTGGTGAGGTAGGCCATCGGCTCGCCGTGCGCGAGCCGGAGCCGCTCCACGCGGTGGACGTCGCCACCCTCGGCGACCCCGAGCGCGGCGGCGACCTCGGCGGAGGCCGGCTCGACCGTGTTGACCAGGACCTTGGTGGTGGGGCGCTGGCCCGCCGCCGCCAGGTCGTCGTAGAGGCTGCTCAGCTCCAGCGGGCGCTTGACCCGGCTGTGCACGACCTGGGTGCCGACGCCCCGGCGGCGCACCAGCAGGCCCTTGTCGACCAGGGACTGGATGGCCTGGCGGACGGTGGGACGGGACAGGCCGAGCCGGGCGGCCAGCTCGATCTCGTTGCCCAGCAGGCTCCCGGGGGTGAGGCTCCCGTGCTCGATCGCGGCCTCCAGCTGCTGGGAAAGCTGGAAGTACAGGGGCACCGGCGACCCGCGGTCCACGCGGAGTTCGAGCGCGACGGTCGGGTCCACAGCTGGTTTCGGCACGGGCTTGAGGGTAGCCGGGGCGGGGGTTGACGGGAAGTCGTGAAGTCCGGTTGTCCTGACATGAGAATTGACAGGGGCCCGACCGCGCCGCCACTTTGTTCCCATGCGCATCGGGGTCATCGGTACGGGTCGCATCGGCGCCATTCACGCCCACACGCTCAGCCGCCACCGGGAGGTCGGATCGCTGATCCTCACGGACGCCGATCCGGCGCGGGCGCAGCAGCTGGCGCACCGGATCGGCGAGACGGCGGCGCCGGGGGTGGACGAGATCTTCCGGTGGGGCGTGGACGCGGTGGTGATCACCACGGCGACCGCGGCCCACGCCGAGCTGATCGGCCGGGCGGCCCGCTCGGGCCTGCCGGTCTTCTGCGAGAAGCCGATCGCCCTCGACCTGCCGGGCACGCTCCAGGCGCTCGCCGAGGTGGCGGCGGCCGGGACGGTGCTCCAGATGGGCTTCCAGCGCCGCTTCGACGCGGGGTACGCCGGCGCCCGCGAGGCCGTGCGTGCCGGGCGGCTCGGCCGGCTGCACACCGTGCGGGCGCTGACCTGCGACCAGTCCCCGCCCCCGGCCGACTGGCTGCCGCTGTCCGGCGGCCTGTTCCGGGACACGCTCATCCACGACTTCGACGTCCTGCGCTGGGTGACCGGCCGGGAAGTGACCGACGTCTACGCCGCCGGCTCGGACGCGGGCCCCGCGATGTTCCGCGAGGCCGACGACGCCTGTACGGGCGCGGCGCTGCTCACGCTGGACGACGGCACCCTGGCCACCGCGACCGCGACCCGCGTGAACGGCGCCGGTTACGACGTCCGCATGGAGCTGGCCGGGGACCAGGACACGGTGGTGGTCGGCCTGGACGACCGTACGCCGCTCGCCTCCACCGAACCGACCGGACCGCCGCCCGCGGACAAGCCGTGGACCGGCTTCCTGGAACGCTTCGCCCCCGCCTACGAGGCCGAGCTGTGCGCCTTCGTGGAGGTGCTGCGGGGCGAGCGCGCCAACCCCTGCGACGGCCACGAGGCCCTCCAGGCCCTGCGGATCGCCGAGGCGTGCGAGGTGTCGCGGCGGGAGCGGCGGCCGGTGGCCATGGCGGAGATCCCCACGGCGCCCCCGTCCGCGGCGGCCCCCGACGGGTCGTACGACGGTCACGCGTGAGCCGTAACGGACCTCCGGCCGCCCGTTGGCCGCGGCTCCGCGCCACGCCCGCCGCCCGTCCCTACCAGCGCACCGGCAGGGTCCGCAGCCCGCGCATGAGCATGCCCGGCAGCCACTCCTCGTGCGGGCCGTCCAGGGCGAGGCCGGGGGCGCGGGCCAGCAGGGTGGAGAGGGCGGTGCGGCCCTCCAGGCGGGCCAGGGGCGCGCCCAGGCAGTAGTGGAGGCCGTGGCCGAAGGCGAGGTGGCCGCGGGTGTCGCGGCGGATGTCGAAGCGGTCGGGGGCGGGGAAGCGGGTGCCGTCGCGCTGGGCGGCGGTGAGGCCGATCAGCACGTGTTCGCCCTGTTCGACGCGGACGCCGCCGATCTCCAGCGGCTCGGCCGCGTACCGGAAGGTGGCGTTCTCCACCGGGCCCTCCCAGCGCAGCGTCTCCTCGATCGCGCCGTCGATCAGGCTCATGTCGGCGCGCAGCGCGGCGAGTTGGTCGGGGTGGGTGAGCAGCGCGAGGACGCCGTTGCCGATGAGGTTGACCGTGGTCTCGTGGCCGGCGATGAGCAGCAGGAAGGCCATGCCGCGCAGTTCCTCGGGCGAGAGCCGGTCGCCGTCCTCGGCGGTGGTGCGGACCAGGTCGCCGAGCAGGTCGCCGGCGGCCCCGGAACGGCGCTTGTCCTCGATCAGGTCGGTGAGGTAGGCGCCGAGGCGGACGGTCGCCTCGCGCCCGGCGTCCGGACCGGTCGGGGCGACCACCTGGCTGGAGATCTCGCGGAATTCGGCGCGGTCCATCTCGGGAACGCCGAGCAGCTCGCAGATGACGGTGAGGGGCAGCGGGTAGGCGAGGGAGGCGATGAGATCGGCGCGGCCCGCGCGGCCGGGTGACAGCATCTCGTCCAGCAGGCCGTCGGCGATCCGCTGGACACGCGGGCGCAGTTGCTCGACCCGGCGCATGGTGAAGGCGCGGGCGACGAGAGCGCGCAGCCGGGTGTGCTGGGGCGGGTCGGTGACCAGCATGTTCGTGCCGATCAGCGCCTGGTCGACGACGTTCAGGCCGATCTTGGTGCCGTCCTTGGCGAGCCGGGGGTCGGCGAGCGCGGCACGCGCCTCCTCGTACCCCACGACGAGCCAGGTCTCGTGGTCCTCGTCCGCGTCGGGCCGCCGGATCCGGTGCACCGGACCGCGCTCACGCAGCCGTGCGTACACCGGATGCGGATCGCGCCGGAACGCGTCCCCGAACTCCCCTGGGTCCACCATTGACTCTCGCTGGTCCATGACTCCCCTTCCGGACTCCCCCGAGGCCGACCGGGCATGTCCCGGTACCTGTGAGAACGTGTACGGCGCCTACTTGGTGCCCGCCGGGCGCCGGACACGGCTCGCCCCGCGGCCGTCGGGTGGGGGTGGGAGGCCGCGGGGCGAGGCTCGGTGGGGGTCAGCAGCCGAAGTCGATCAGGTCGAACGTCGCGTAGTGGTCGGCGGTGTAGTAGTCCTCCTGGGCGCGCTCGCCGGTGACGATGCGGCGGGCGCCGCGGGTGGAGGAGCCCGGCGTCACCACGGTGTACTCGTGGTAGTAGCCCGAGGTCTGGCTGGGCAGCACGCCTTCGCGGTTGGAGAAGACCGTGCCGTCCTGGGAGTAGGGGTAGGGGCCGCCCTCGGCGATGAGGCCGAGGGTGTCGTCGGCCTGCGACGGCAGGGCGCTGTGGCAGACGCTGCCGACGGAGGCGGTGGAGACGACGGAGGCGGTGGAGGCGGTGGAGACGACGGACGCGTTCGCCGTGGTGGCGGAGACGGTGCCGGCGGTGAGGAGCGCGGACAGGACTGCGGCTGCGGCGCCGATCCGAGCGGCGCGTGGGGGGAATCGCATGACGCCATGATGACGCGCGTAGACAAGAGCATGTCAACGACAAGGCCGCAGATTTCCCCCTCAAGTCACCCTGCTTTTCCGCGGGTTCACTTTTCTCCGCGAGACACCCACAGGAAGCTCACAGGGCGGTCACCCGGCCCTCCCGGAGGGGCCGCCGGGCGGCCCCCCTCCGCCCTCCGGCGGCCGGGGCTCACCCCGCGTGCGTGGAGAACAGGCCGCCCGTCGGGCCCTGTTTGTCGCCGCCCTGGGCCTTCTTCAGGGCGTTGGCCAGACTCTCGATGGTCAGGGACTGGAGGATCACCCGGCCGTTGCCCTCCAGGGTGGCCAGGGAGAGGCCCTCGCCGCCGAAGACGGCGTTCATGATCCCCTGCCGGTTGAGACCGCCCACGCGCTGGACGCCGTACTGGATGCCCTCCTCGAAGGCGACCACGCAGCCGGTGTCCACCTCGATGCGGCCGCCGAAGTCCGCCGGGTTGAGGTCGATGAAGTTGCCCGCGCCCGCGATGATCACGGTGCCGTACCCGGTGAACTTCTCCAGGACGAAGCCCTCGCCGCCGCTCATGCCGGTCCGGCCGCCCGCGAAGGCGATGCCGAACTCCACCGTGGACTCCGCGGCCACGAAGGCGTCCTTCTCGGCGAACCAGGCGCGGTGCCCGTCCAGTTCCAGCGCGCGCATCTCGCCGGGCAGGACGCCCGCGAAGCCGACCGTGCCCTGGCCGCCCTGGGCCGTGAAGTACTGGAAGGCCAGGGACTCCCCCGCCAGCATCCGCTGGCCCACCTGCATGGCGGTGCCCATGGCCTGGCGCAGCAGGCCGCCCATGCCGCCGCCCCCGCCGCCCTGCTGCTGCCCGCCGCCGGACGGGCCGGACAGCCGGGTCTCCATGGTCACGTTCGTGGTCTTGAACAGGAACTTCCCGGCCTCGCAGTACACGGTCTGGCCGGGGGTCAGGTTGACGACCGCCATCTGCATGGCGTTGCCGACGATCTCTTGCTGAAGGGTCACGCCCGGAAGAACGAGGGAGGCGGGGCGAAGAGTTCCGGCCGCGGCCCGATCCGGTCACCGTTCGCCGTCGGCGGACAGTCCGGGTGTGGCGCGGGTCACGCCCCGGTGATCGCCATGGGTCCCGCGCCCGGGACGGCCGCGCGTTCGCCGCCGGAAGAAGACGGTGGCGGTGGACCCGCCTCCCACGGCGCCGGGGGTCCGGCCGGAAGACGCGCCGGTATCGCATCGGGGGCCCGCCGCCGTCCGGCCCCGCCGAGGGGCCGTTCGGCCCTGTTCACCCGCCGCCACCTGCTGGTTCACTGTGGACGCGGCACGCACCGCGGACAGCACGCGGGGCGGGCGCCCGCCTCCCCGCGGTGCCCGCCCCCGATCCGCGCGTCGGTACCTCAGCCGCCCAGTTCCCGGTGGCGCTCGGCCAGTCGGGCCGCTCCGGCCTCGGTCGGGGAGCCGTGCAGGCGCAGCCGGGAGATGCCGCCGTCGGGATGGATGTCGATGCGGGCGTGGGTGCCGACGGCCGGGTCCGGCAGGACGAACCGGTGACCGGTGTCGGGCTGGAGCCGGGTGCGGGGCAGGACTTCCCGCCAGTCGCCGTCCTCGCCGTCGCGCAGGGAGACCGACGCCCAGCCGGCGCTGTTGCCCTTGAGGCAGGCGGTGTCGATCTCGATGGCGCGGACGCGGGACTGGGCGACGAGCCGGTAGCGGATCCAGTCGTGGCCCTGGTCGCGGCGGCGCCGGGTCTCCCAGCCTTCGTCCATCGTGCGGGACCGGCCGGGCCGGATGGTGTTGGTGGCCGGGGAGTAGAAGAGGTCGGAGGCGTCCTCCACGCTGCCGCCGTTCTCCAGGGCGACGACGTCGAAGGTGCCGAGGACCGCCAGCCACCGCGGATCCGGGGCGACTTCGCCGTGCACGCGCAGGCGGGCGATGCCGCCGTCGGGGTGCTGGTTGAGGCGCAGGTGGGTGAAGCGCCGCTCCAGGGACACCGGGAAGCCGTTCGCCGCGTGGCCGCCGACGGGTGTGCGCGGCACCAGGGTCGTCCACCGCACGTCGTCGCCGAGCAGTTCCGCGGGCGAGGGTGTGCCGGGCACCGAGGCGGCCTCGACGGAGACGGCCTGCGGGTGGTTGCCGCGGAAGTGGGCGGTGTCCACCACGATGCCGTGGATCACGCCGGGGGCGCCGAGGCGGATCAGCGCCCAGTCGTGGTCCTCGGCGGCGGGCCAGGGGTGTTCGGCGCGGTCACCGCGCCGGCGGCGGGTCTCCCAGCCGTCCATGACCTTCCCCTTGTGTCCGAAGTCCCCGGGGTCGAACTCGGCGCGGCCTGGCACCAGCAGGTTCTCGCGCGGGGCGAAGAACTCGTCGTTGGCCGCGACGACAGCGGCGCCGAGGCGGCGGTCGGCGAGGTCGGGGTACCGGGTGAAGGAGAAGTCGGCGGTGCGGTAGTCCGCGTACGGGTCGCCGCCCGCGTAGGGCTGCGCGTCGCCGGTAAAACCTGGTGTCGCCGTCACGGTGATCAGTGGTTCCTCTCGGGAGCCGGCGGGATGGTTCGCGGGGGTGGGCTCAGGGGCGGTCGAGCAGCCTGCCCTTCGGAGGCGTGAACTCGCCGTCGGCGGCGATGCGTTCGCCGCGCAGCCAGGTGGACCTGACGACGCCGTGCAGGGTCCGGCCGGCGTACGCGGTGACCCGGTTGCGGTGCTGGAGGCCGGCCGGGTCGACGGTGAAGGTCTCCTCGGGGGCGAACACCGCGAAGTCGGCGTCGCGGCCGGGGGCGATGGCGCCCTTGCGGGCGTCGAGGCCGACGAGGGCGGCGGGGCGCGCGGACATCCACCGGACGACGTCCTCCAGGGTGTGGCCGCGCCCGCGGGCCCCGGTCCACACGGCGGAGAGGCTGAGCTGGAGGCCGGAGATGCCGCCCCAGGCGGTGGCGAAGTCACCGGTCTTGAGGTCGGCGGTGCAGGGCGAGTGGTCGGTGACGACGCAGTCGACGGTGCCGTCGGCGAGCGCCTCCCACAGCAGGTCCTGGTTGGCGGCCTCGCGGATGGGCGGACAGCACTTGAACTCGCTCGCCCCGTCAGGGACTTCCTCGGCGGTGAGGGTGAGGTAGTGCGGGCAGGTCTCCACGGTGATCCGGACGCCCTCGGCGCGGGCGGCGCGGATCAGCGGCAGGGCGTCGCCGGAGGACAGGTGCAGCACGTGCACCCGGGCGTCCAGGCGGCGGGCCTGCGCGATCAGCGCGGCGATGGCGGTGTCCTCGGCGTCGCGCGGGCGCGAGGCGAGGAAGTCGGCGTAGCGGGGGCCGCCGTGCCGCGGGGCGGCGGCCAGGTGGCTCGGGTCCTCGGCGTGCACGATCAGCAGGCCGCCGAAGCCGGTGATCTCGGCGAGGGAGCGGGCGAGTTGCTCCTGGTCGAGGTGGGGGAACTCGTCGACGCCGGACGGGGACAGGAACGCCTTGAAGCCGAAGACCCCGGCGTCGTGCAGCGGGCGCAGGTCGCCGACATTGCCGGGCAGGGCGCCGCCCCAGAAGCCGACGTCGACGTGCGCCTTGTCCCGGGCCACGTCCCGCTTGATCCGCAGGTGCTCGGCGGTGGTGGTCGGCGGGAGGGAGTTGAGTGGCATGTCGACGAGGGTGGTGATGCCGCCGGCGGCCGCGGCCCGGGTGGCGGTCCAGAAGCCCTCCCACTCGGTGCGCCCCGGATCGTTGACGTGCACGTGGGTGTCGACCAGGCCGGGCAGCAGCGCATGGTCGCCGACGTCCGCCAGGCGCGCGCCGGCCGGGACCTCGGTGTCGTACGGCAGGACGGCGGTGATCGTCCCGGCGGACACGGTGACCGTGGCGGCCCGTGTCCCCTCCGGGGTGATGACGCGCGTCGAGCGCAGCGCCAGGTCGACGTCGGACACCCGGACTCCTCTCCGTACCGCCGTCGAACGCCAGGGCGTGCGCGCCGGAAACAGGATGTACAGCCATGAAACGGATTTCAACGTTCTGTTGAAGGAGTCTTCACTCCCGGTTGGGCGCCGTCAAGGGCGCCCGCCGGGCGCGGACAGGGGGCGCTGTACTGCACGTTTCCACACAGCAGAACGAGGATTCCGGAAAACGGGACGCGGTTCCGGGCCAGCGGGGAGGCGACTTTCCGCCGGGTAGGCTGCTGCCCTCTGTTCGTCCCGAAAGGAACGCACCGTGCCGACGTCGAGCGCCAGCACCCCCGGCTCCGCCAAGTCCTCCGGCGGTGGCGGGGTCCAGTCCCTTGAGCGCGCCTTCGACCTGCTGGAACGGATGGCGGACGCGGGCGGCGAGGTCGGTCTCAGCGAACTGTCCGCGATGAGCGGGCTGCCGCTGCCCACCATCCACCGGCTGATGCGCACGCTGGTCGCCTGCGGCTACGTGCGCCAGCAGCCCAACCGGCGGTACGCGCTCGGCCCCCGGCTCATCCGGCTCGGCGAGTCGGCGTCCCGGCTGCTCGGCACGTGGGCGCGGCCGCACCTGGCCCGGCTCGTGGCGGAGACCGGCGAGACCGCGAACATGGCGCTGCTGGACGGCGACGAGGTCGTGTACGTGGCGCAGGTGCCGTCCAAGCACTCGATGCGGATGTTCACGGAGGTCGGCCGGCGGGTGCTGCCGCACACCACGGGCGTGGGCAAGGCGCTGCTGTCGGAGGTGGCGGACGACGAGGTGCGGGCGCTGCTCGGGCGGACCGGGATGCCCGCGGCGACGGACCGGACCATCACCACGCCGGAGGGGTTCCTCGCGGCGCTGGCGGAGGTGCGGCGGCAGGGGTACGCCGTGGACGACAACGAGCAGGAGGTGGGGGTGCGGTGTCTCGCGGTGTGCGTGCCCGGCTCTCCGACGGCCGCGGCGATCTCCATCTCGGGGCCGGCGGGACGGGTGACCGAGGACGCCACCGAGAAGATCGTGCCGGTGCTGCGGCAGGTCGCCCTCGAACTGTCTCAGTCGCTGGCCAGCTCGGGCGCCTGACGGGGAAGGTCCGCCGGCCGGCCGGCCGCGGCGGGTCCGCGGTGGCCGCTCGCGTGGTGCCCCGCGCCCTGGGGGCCGGCCTCCCCGGTGCCGTCGCGCCGCTCCCCGAACAGGTCCACCGCGGCCCTGACCTGCCGCAGGGGTCCCGCGAGGGCGCTCATCGAACCGACGGCGCCCGCGAGGAGCAGCAGCGAGCCGCGCAGACGGGGGATCTCCGGGGCCCCGTCGGCGGCCATCGCGGCCAGCGTCGCCAGTTCGTCCTCGGCTATCGCGCGGTCGGGGAAGTCCGTGCGCAGGGCGGCCAGTTCACGGCGTAACCGGGACACCGCCGTGCGCAGCTCCGTCACTCTCGGGTCCTCGTCGCTGCCGGTCACCGGCCTCTGCCCCAAGCTCCGCAAAGCAGCCCTCCCCAGGCATGCCACGCCGTCGTGCGCGGGCCAGTAAACGCCACCCGGCCCGGCGAGCGCCACAGGGCATGCCGAAATTCAGCCCAAGGAATCCCGAGAGCCGGGCCGCCGTCGGGTATGCAGGAGCCATGACGGACATCCAGGACCCCATCGGGGAGGTCGCCGGTCTCGTGCTGGCCGCCGGTGGCGGCAGACGGCTCGGCGGGCGGCCCAAGGCACTGCTGGAACACCGGGGGCGGCCCCTGGTCGAGCACGCCGCGGGGGTGCTGCGGGCGGCCGGGGCCGGGCGGATCCATGTCGTGCTGGGGGCGCGGGCCGACGAGGTGCGCGCGCGGGCCGCGCTGGGCGGGTGCGTCCTCGTGGACAACCCGGACTGGGCCGAGGGCATGGGCTCCTCGCTGCGCGCGGGACTCGCCGCGCTCGCCCGGACGGACGCGCGGGCGGCCCTGGTCCTCCTGGTCGACCAGCCGGGCATCGGACCCGAGGCGGTGGCACGGGTGCTCAAGGCGTACGACGGCGCGAACACGCTGGTCTCGGCGGCGTACGACGGAACGCGCGGGCATCCCGTGCTGTTCGGGTCGGCCCACTGGGCGGGGATCGCGGCCGCCGCCACCGGGGACCGGGGCGCCCGCGCCTATCTCCGGGCCCACGAGGGGGACGTCCGGCTGGTGGAGTGCGCCGACGTGGCGGAGCCCTACGACATCGACACGGAGGCCGACCTGAGCCGCCTGGAGTGAACGGGAGCCGTTGATGTTCCACAATGAGAAAACTAGTATCCACTGTTCAGAAGCGTCCGGCCGTACCGTGGGCGCGATCGACCCCTTTCGTTCCCCTTCGTGCCGCTCGCACGGGGTGCCACCGCTGAAGGAAGTGACCGCTCATGTCCGCACCGGCGCCGTCCCCGCTGGCCATCGTCGACGCCGAGCCCCTGCCCCGGCAGGAGGAGGTCCTCACGGACGCGGCACTCGCCTTCCTGGCGGAGCTGCACCGGCGGTTCACCCCGCGCCGTGACGAACTCCTGGCCCGCCGGGCCGAGCGCCGCGCCGAGATCGCCCGCACCTGCACGCTCGACTTCCTCCCCGAGACCGCCACGATCCGCGCGGACGACTCCTGGCGGGTCGCCCCGGCCCCGCCCGCGCTGGAGGACCGGCGCGTGGAGATCACCGGGCCCACCGACCGCAAGATGACGATCAACGCGCTCAACTCGGGCGCGAAGGTCTGGCTCGCCGACTTCGAGGACGCCTCCGCGCCCACCTGGGAGAACGTCGTCCTCGGCCAGCTCAACCTGATCGCCGCCTACACGCGGGCCATCGACTTCACCGACCCCGCGTCCGGGAAGTCGTACGCGCTGCGGCCGAACGAGGAGCTGGCGACCGTCGTCATGCGCCCGCGCGGCTGGCATCTGGACGAGCGGCACCTCACCGACGCCGACGGCCGTCAGGTCCCGGGCGCGCTCGTGGACTTCGGCCTGTACTTCTTCCACAACGCCCGGCGGCTGCTGGACCTCGGCAAGGGCCCGTACTTCTATCTGCCCAAGACCGAGTCGCACCTCGAAGCGCGGCTGTGGAACGACGTGTTCGTGTTCGCGCAGGACCACCTCGGCATCCCGCAAGGCACCATCCGCGCCACCGTGCTGATCGAGACCATCACGGCCGCGTACGAGATGGAGGAGATCCTCTACGAACTGCGCGACCACGCCTCCGGGTTGAACGCCGGACGTTGGGACTACCTGTTCTCCATCGTGAAGAACTTCCGGGACGGCGGGCCCCGGTTCGTCCTGCCGGACCGCAACGCGGTCACGATGACCGCCCCGTTCATGCGCGCCTACACCGAACTCCTCGTGCGCACCTGCCACAAGCGCGGCGCCCACGCGATCGGCGGCATGGCGGCCTTCATCCCCTCCCGCCGGGACCCGGAGGTCAACAAGGTGGCCTTCGAGAAGGTCCGCGCCGACAAGGACCGTGAGGCGAACGACGGTTTCGACGGCTCCTGGGTCGCGCACCCGGACCTGGTGCCGATCGCCATGGAGTCCTTCGACCGGGTCCTCGGCGACCGGCCGAACCAGAAGGACCGGCTGCGCGAGGACGTGCGCGTGGCGGCCGCCGACCTGATCGCCGTCGACTCGCTGGAGGCGAGGCCGACGTACGCGGGTCTGGTCAACGCCGTGCAGGTGGGCATCCGTTACATCGAGGCCTGGCTGCGGGGTCTCGGCGCGGTCGCCATCTTCAACCTGATGGAGGACGCGGCCACCGCCGAGATCTCCCGCTCCCAGATCTGGCAGTGGATCAACGCGGGCGTCGAGTTCGAGAACGGCGAGCGGGCGACGCCCGAGCTGGCCCGCGAGATCGCCGCCGGTGAACTCGACGCCATCCGCGCGGAGATCGGCGCCGAGGCCTTCGCCGCCGGGCACTGGCAGGAGGCGCACGACCTGCTGCTGCGGGTGTCCCTGGACGAGGACTACGCCGACTTCCTCACGCTGCCGGCGTACGAGCAGCTCAAGGGCTGACCCGCGCAGGGGGCGCCCCGGGGTACTCCCCCGGGCGCCCGCCCGTCAGCGCAGATGGACCGCCCCGTCGTGTTCCACCGCGGGCTTGCCGTGCAGGTCGGGGACCTGCTTCAGCCAGGCCGGGCGGCCCGCCTGGGTCCGCGCCGCGCGGGCGGCGTCCTCGGCGGCGACCTGCTCACGGCTCGGGAACTCGGTGGGCAGCCACTCGGCCGACAGCCGCACCCGGGCGAGGAGGTAGCCGACGTAGGCGTCCCGCACGTCGTCGGGCGTGGCGAACCCGGCGTCCTCGGCCAGCCAGGCGTCCGGCACCTTCGCGACGACCGCGCGCAGCAGTTCCTCCGTGACGCGCGGGGCGAGCGCGGCGTCGGCGGCGCGCACGTCGGGGCCGTAGGGGCCGAGGGCGTGGTGGCGGAAGTCGTATCGCTTGCCCGGGGTCGTGGTGTCCCAGCGGTGGTGGAAGACGAGGGCGGCGCCGTGGTCGATGAGCCACAGGCGCGGGGGCACGGTGCCGAGCGTGGGCCACACCATCAGGTTGGAGCTGTGCACGGTGCGGTCGACGTTGACGGTCAGCGCGTCCAGCCACACCACGCGGCCCGCCTCCAGCGGGTCCACCGGGAAGTCGCGGGCCAGCTCCGGGGTGAGGTCGCGGGCGCCCGGCAGGTAGTCCATGCCGAGGTTCACCCCCGCGCTCGCACTGTGCAGCTCGCGCACCTCCTGGTGCGGCTCGGCGTCGGCGACGGCCGGATCGAAGTGCACGAGGACCAGCTCCGGGAACCGCAGGCCGAGCGCGCGGGCCAGCTCCCCGACGATCACCTCCGCGACCAGCGCCTTGTGGCCCTGCGCCGACCCGGTGAACTTCACGACGTAGGTGCCCAGATCGTCGGCCTCGACGATGCCGGGGACGGAGCCACCGGAGTGCAGCGGTTTGATATAGCGGGTGGCGGTGACCTCTCTCAGCATCTTTCGAGGTCCCACAGGTCGTTTGCCTTACTTTCCACGGTCAGCTCCGAGGCGGTGCGTCCCGGGGAGGCTCCCCGGTCCGATCGATTATCCCCCTCGGCGGCAGATCGTCCGGAGGGCCTCGGCGGTGGTGGCGGTGCGCAGGGTCGGGGCGGGCGGGGGCGGCGGCCCGGCGGTCGTGGTCGCGGCGGTCGCGCGGGGGCCGACCCAGGCGGTGCGGCAGCCGGCCCGCCGGCCCGCCTCGACGTCCGTGGCGAAGTCGCCGATCATCCAGGAGCGCGACAGGTCCAGGCGCAGGTCCGTGGCCGCCCGCAGCAGCATGCCCGGCTCCGGTTTACGGCAGGAGCAGCGCCGCGTCAGCTCCGGCACGACGCCGTCGACGTGGTGCGGGCAGGTGTAGATGCCGTCCAGCTCCACTCCGACGGCGGCGAGTTCGTCCCGCAGGTGGCGGTGCATCGCCTCCAGGTCCCGGTCGGTGAACAGGGCGCGGGCCAGCCCGGACTGGTTGGTGACGACGACCAGGGCGGCGCCGTGGTCCTCCCGAAGCGTCCGCAGCCAGGGGCCGATCCCGGGTTGCAGGACGAGGTCCGCGGGGCGGGACGGGTAGTGCCGGGCTTCGGTGAGCGTGCCGTCGCGGTCCAGGAAGACCGCGGCCCGCGACGGGCGGACGGAGGTCATGGGCGCTCCACTTCCGGGAGAAGGACCAGGTGGCAGCCAAGAAGTAGCCGCTGCCCGGCGGCCGTCGCAAGCGAGCCAGTCGGCTATGTCAACAGGTCCGGCGCCACGTGCGCGCCGATGACGCCTCCCCTGGCACCGCCGCCGGTCTAGCCTCGGACGCCCGGGTCACGGCCGGCCGGCGGACGGCCGGTTCAGCGGAGGAGTCATCTCGTGGAGATCGTGGGAAGCGGCTTCATCGCGGGCGCCCTGCAAGCGATCGCCCAGCGCCATCCCGGGGTCGTCGCGCTGGCGGCCGGGGAGTCCCGGATACTCCCCGAGTACGCGCCCCGCGATCTGGCCCGCGAGGCCGCCCTGGTGACCGAGCAGGCGCGCCGCTGCGCGGCCACGGGCGCCCGGCTCGTCTACTTCTCGACGGCTTCCGCCGCGCTGTACGGCACGCCGGGCTGCTCGGGCACGGAGGAGTGCCGGCACGCGCCGCGCACGGCGTACGGCCGGCACAAGGTCGCCATGGAGGACCTGGTGCGGCAGTCCGGCTGCCGCTGGCTGATCCTGCGGCTCAGCCATCTCGTGGGCCCGGGGATGCGGCCCCATCAGCTCGTGCCGTCCCTGGTGGCGCAGGCGCTCGCCGGGCAGGTGCGGATCCTGCGCCGGGCGAGCCGCGACCTGCTCGACGTGGCCGACTTCGTGGCGATGACGGACGCCGTGCTCGGCGCGGGGGTCGAGGGCGAGACGGTCAACGTGGCGTCCGGACGCTCCACCGAGGTGGACGCGATCGTCGACCATGTCGCCGCGCTGACCGGTACGGATCCGGTACGGCGGTACGTCGAGGAGACCAGCAGGCACTCGGTCTCGATCGAGCGGCTGCGCGCCCTGTCCGCACGGCCGTGGACGTTCGGCGAGGACTACTACAAGGGTGTGCTGGACCGGTCCGTCGGCGAGTTGCTGCGCGTGCGGTCGGCGCTCTGACCCCCTGGGGCCGGTCCGCGCGGGTCAGAGGGTGTGCAGTACGGCTCCTCGCGTGTCGAAGGCGAACGGCTGCTCGCGCATGCCGTGGGCCGCCAGGACGTCGCGCACCCGGTCCTGCCCCGCGAGCGGGACGTGCAGCAGCAGGAACCCGCCGCCGCCCGCGCCGAGCAGCTTGCCGCCCGTGGCGCCGGCCGCGAGGGCGTCGTCGTAGGCGCGGTCCACCCGGGGCAGGGAGACCCGGGCGCCGAGCCCGCGCTTGAGTTCCCAGTGCCGGCCGAGCAGCAGACCCACCTCGGTGAAATCGCCCTTCACGAGGGCCTCTTTGAGGGGCTCGGTGAGGTCCTTGATCTCGTGCAGCCGGTGGGTGGTGTCCCGGTCGCCGCGCTCGGTGCCGCCGGCCTGGTCGCTGAGGATGGCGCCCGCGTCGCGGCTGGTGCCGGTGTGGAAGAGCAGGAGTTCCTCGCCGAGCCCGCGCACGTGCTCGGCCGGCACGTCCACGTCCTCCACCTCCACGCTTCCGTCGCGGTGGAAGTGCAGCAGCCGGAACCCGCCCAGGGCCGAGAGGTAGTGGTCCTGTCGCCCCACGGGCCGGCCGAGGCCCTCGATCTCGATGTCGCTCGCCGCCCGGGCCAGCGCACGGGCGTCCAGCGGCGTGCCGGACAGACCGGCGACGAGGGAGACGCAGAACGCGGCCGAGCTGCCCATGCCGGTGGCCCCCGGCACGTCCCCCGAGGAGAACAGGTCCAGCGGGGCGCCGTCCCAGTGGCGGCGCATCGCCTCCCGCGCGAAGGGGTTGGCCAGTTCCCCGGCCGACTCGGCGTGCCCGCAGGAGTCCAGGCACACCCGGATCCCGGTCGCTCTGCGGGCGCGCCGGCCCACGACGGTGACCCGCAGATCCGTGGCCGCCCCGAACACCAGCCCGCCGAACCGGCCGGCGTAGCCGGGCAGATCGGTGCCGCCGCCGGCGAGCGAGACCCGCAGCGGGGCGCTGCTCACCCACATTCCGCTCACGCCCGCTCCCGTCGCGCCGCTCGCCCCTGCCCTGGCCATGCCGGTGCCCGCCTCCGTTCCGATGCCCTGGCTCATGCCGTCACCGCCGCCCGGCGCAGCGCCTCGGCCGCCCGCTCGGGGTCCGTCTCGCTCACGAAGGCGCCTGCCCCCAGTTCGCCCGCGGCCATCCGTTTGACCGCGCCGGGGCCCCAGTGGTCGGAGAAGACCTGGGCCCGCAGATGGGCGAGTTCCCGGCCTTCGCGGGCGGGTGCCTGCACCCACACCGCCATGTACGGCAGCGGCTGGTCGGCCACCGTCTCGAAGCGCCGCAGGACCGACCGGTAGATCCCGGCGAGATCCTCGCGTTCCTCCTCGGTGAGCGCGGCGAGGTCCGGCACGTGCCGTCGCGCGTACAGGTGCACCTCGAACGGCCAGCGCGCGGCGAACGGCACGAACGCCGCCCAGTGCGCCGAGCGCGTCACGATCCGGCTCCCCTCGCGTTCCTCGGTGCCCAGGACCGCGCAGAACACGCAGTCCTCGCCGCGCAGCCGGGCCTGGCGTGCCGTCTCCTGCATGCGCGCGAACCGGTCGGGGATCCACGGGTAGGCGTAGATCTGCCCGTGCGGGTGGTCCAGGCTGGCGCCGACCTCCGCGCCCCGGTTCTCGAAGCACACGACCTGGGCCACGCCGTCGAGCCGGTTGAGTTCGCGGGTGCGGTCCGCCCAGGCCTCGATCACGGTGCGGACCCGGGACCGGGGCAGCCGGGCCAGCGGGGTGTGGTGGTCGCCGCTGTACGAGATCACCTCGCAGCGGCCCGGCGCGGGGGCGTCGGCGAGCATCGCGGGGCCGTCCGCCGGTCCGGGCGCGGACGTGCCGCCGAGCGCGGGGAAGCGGTTGTCGAAGACGGCCACGTCGTAGGCGCCGCCCGGGATCTCCGCCGCCTCGCCGGGTGTGTCGGGGCACAGGGGGCAGTGCGGTCCGGTGGCGGAGCGGCGGCGCCGGTGCGCGGCCATCAGGATCCACTCCCCCGTCGTCGGGTCGCGCCGCAGCGACGAGGCGGGGGCCGGGGCCGGCACGGGCCGCGCCGGTGCGTCCGCGCGGACGCGCCCGGGGTTTTCGTCGTAGTAGTGCACGCGCCGGCCGTCCCCGAGCGTGGTGCTGCTGCGGTGGACGGTGGTGGCCGGGGCCGCCGCGCGCTGTGGGCGCGGGCGCTCCCACCAGGACCGGTTGGCGCGGTACCACGCCACCGTCTCGGCCAGCCCCTCGGTGAAGGAACGCCGTGGCAGGTAGCCCAGTTCGCTGCGGATCCGGGACCAGTCGACGCTGTAGCGGGCGTCGTGGCCCTTGCGGTCGGCCACGTGCTCCACGCTCTCCCAGTCGGCGCCGCACAGCTCCAGCAGCCGTTCGGTGAGCTGCCGGTTGGAGAGTTCGACGCCGCCGCCGATGTTGTAGACGCCGCCGGGGCGCCCGTGTTCCAGGACGAGGCGGACGGCCCGGCAGTGGTCCTCGACGTGCAACCAGTCGCGCACGTGGCGGCCGTCGCCGTACAGCGGGACCTTCCGTCCGTCGAGGAGGCGGGTGACGAAGCGGGGGATCAGTTTCTCCGGGTACTGGTGGGGCCCGTAGTTGTTGGAGCAGCGGGTGATCCGCACGTCCAGGCCGTGGGTGCGGTGGTACGACAGCGCGAGCAGGTCGGCGCCCGCCTTGGACGCGGAGTAAGGGGAGTTGGGCGCGAGGGGCTGGTCCTCGGTCCAGGATCCGGCGGGGATCGTGCCGTACACCTCGTCGGTCGAGACGTGCACGAAGGTGCGCGGCCCGTGTTTCACGGCGGCCTGCAACAGGGTCTGCGGGCCGAGGACGTTGGTGGCGACGAAGGCGTGGCCCGCGGCGATGGAACGGTCCACGTGCGACTCGGCGGCGAAGTGCACCACCGCGTCGTGGTCCGCCATGAGCCGGTCGACCAGGCCCGCGTCGAGGATGTCCCCGTGGACGAACGTGAAGCGCGAATCGTCCGCCACCGGGCGGAGGTTGGCGCGGTTGCCCGCGTAGGTCAGGGCGTCCAGCACCGTGACCTTGTCCGGGGGTATGTGCGTGTCGTCGTCCGGCGTCAGCAGGGAGCGGACGAAGTGCGAGCCGATGAAGCCCGCCCCGCCCGTGACGAGGATTCTCATGAGGTGCCCACCGGGCCTTCCTGCGGTCTGTCCTTGGGGGAGGGACGGGGACGGTCGCCCGGCGGGCGGGGCGCCGCGGTGACGCTGCTGTCGTCGCCCAGCACCAGCCGCTGCGCCCGCGAGCCGGGACCCGGCCCGGTCACGCTCGCGTGCCGCCCGAGCAGCGAGCCCTCGACCGGGCCCGCGCCGTCGAGTCGTACCCCCTCCAGAAGGATGGAGGAGCGTACGGCGCTGCCGGTGATCCGGCAGCCGTCGGCCACCGAGGTGTACGGGCCGACGACCGAGTCCCGTACGAGGACGCCGGCGCCGATGACGGCCGGGCCCACGACGCGGGAGCGCACGATCGAGGCGCCCTCGTCGATCCGCACCGGCCCGACGACCTCGCTGTCCGCGTCCACCTCGCCGCGCACCGAGCGCTCGACGTCCTCCAGGACGGCGTTGTTGGCCTCCAGGAGGTCGTCGGCGGTGCCGGTGTCCTTCCAGTAGCCGGTGAGCAGCGAGGCGCGCACCGTCCGGCCGGAGTCGATCAGCCACTGCACGGCGTCGGTGATCTCCAGCTCGCCGCGCGCGGACGCCCCGATGGCCGCGACGGCCTCGTGCACGGCGGGGGTGAACAGATAGGCGCCCGCCACGGCCAGGTCGCTGCTGGGCTCCGCCGGTTTCTCCTGGAGGCGCAGGACCGTCGCGTCCGGCGCCACCTCGGCGACGCCGAACCCCGTGGGATCGGCGACCTTGGCCAGCAGGAGCCAGGCGTCGGCGAGCCCGGCCGGCCGCTCGGCGCGGTAGCGGGCCATGAGGTCCGCGACGCCGTTCGACAGGTAGTTGTCCCCGAGGTACATCAGGAAGTCCTCGTCGCCGAGCCAGTCGCGCGCGATCCGTACGGCGTGCGCCAGGCCCAGCGGTTCCTCCTGGACGAGGTAGGTGAGGCGGGCGCCGGACCCCGAGCCGTCCCCGAGGGCGTCCCTGAGGTCGCGGGCCGCGCCCCCGACCACCACGCCGATCTCGGTGATGCCGGCCGCGGTGATCGCCTCGATGCCGTAGCGGACCACGGGCTTGTTCGCGAGCGGGATGAGCTGCTTGGCCAGGGTGTGGGTGAGGGGGCGCAGCCGGCTTCCGGTGCCGCCCGCCAGGACGAGTGCCTTCACCGGGGGCCGCCCCCGGTGAGGGCGGTGGCCACCGCACGGGCCAGGGGTGCGGTGCTCAGCCGGGCGAGGGTGACGGGCCGGCCGTCGGCGTCCGCGACGGGCTGCTGCCAGTTGGGCTGCGCGTCCGAGGTGCCGGGCAGGTTCGGGGAGCGCAGGTCGCCGACGACGTCCGGCAGCCAGGCCGCCAGCAGGACGGACGGGGTGCGCGCCAGGTACCGGTGCAGGGCGGTCAGTTGGCCGGGCAGGTCGTCACCCGGGGCGCAGCCGGCGCGGGCGGCCTCGTCCAGCCAGGTGCCGCGCAACTCGTCGGCCGCCTTGCGTTCTTCGGCGAGGGAGCCGGGCAACAGGCCGTGTCGGTGGCGCAGTTCGACGTGGTCGCCGGTGAGCCAGGAGGCGGTGCTGGGCAGGTCGTGGGTGGTGAGGGTGGCGAGGCACTGGCGCCGCCAGCGGTGTGCGGGCACGATCGCGCCGGCCGGGTCCTCCTCGCCGAAGGAGGTGGTCTCCCGGGTGAGCCAGAGGACCGAGGTGCCGAGGACGCCCCGGGCGGCGAGTTCGTCGCGGACGCCGTTCTCGACGGTGCCGAGGTCCTCGCCGATCACGTGGACGCCCGCCCGGAGTGCCTCCAGGGCCAGCACGCCGAGCATCGCCTCGCGGTCGTAGCGCACGTACGTCCCCTCGGCGATGCCCGCGCCCTCGGGGATCCACCACAGCCGGAAGAGCCCCATGACGTGGTCCACGCGTACCGCGCCCGCGTGCCGGAAGACGCGGCGCAGGAGTGCGGCGTAGGGCGCGTACCCGGTCCGGGCCAGCGTGTCCGGCCGCCACGGGGGGATCTGCCAGTTCTGCCCCTGGGCGCTGAACGCGTCCGGCGGGGCGCCCGCGGCGACCCCGGTGGCCAGGCAGTCCTGGAGGGCCCAGGCCTCCGCGCCGCCCGGGTGCACCCCGACCGCGAGGTCGTGGACGACGCCGATCGCCATCCCGGCCTCCTCGGCCGCCGCCTGGGCGTCCGCGAGCTGGCCGTCGACCAGCCAGGCGAGCCAGCGGTGGAACTCCACCTCGCCGGCCAGCCGCTCCCGCTCCTGCCGGACGGCGGGGGACGCGGGGTGGCGCAGTGCGGCGGGCCAGGTGCGCCAGTCGGGGCCGTGGGCCTCGGCGAGGGCGCGCGCGGTCGCGAAGTCCGTCAGCTCCTGGCCCTCCCGGGCGGTGAAGTCCCGGTAGGCGTGCAGACGTTCGGAGGTCGGCGGCACCCGGTGGAGCAGCCGGAGGGCCGCGCGTTTGAGTTCCCACACGGCGTCGCGGTCGATGAGCGCCTCGCCGTCGAGGACGCGGGTGCGCAGCCGCTCGGCGCGCTCGTGCAGTTCGCGGGCGGCGGCCCGGTCCGGGCCGGTCAGCGCCGCGTACTCGGGCAGGGCGTCGACCCTCAGGTGCACCGGGTCGGGGAAGAGCCGGCTGGAGGGCCAGTAGGGGGAGTGGTCCGCGTGGGCGGCCGGGAGCATGGCGTGCAGGGGGTTGATCAGGGCGAAGTCGGCGCCGAGGGTGCGGCCGGACCACTGGAGGAGGGTGGTGAGGTCGCCCAGGTCGCCCATGCCCCAGGAGTCGTCGGACAGGACCGAGTACAGCTGGGCGGCGAAGCCCCAGCCGCGGCGCTCCGGTGCGGGGATGCGGTCCGGGGCGACGATGAGCGGCGCGCTCACCCAGCCGTCGGACGAGGCGGCGCGCAGGGTGTGGTAGCCGAGCGGGAGGTCGGCGGGCAGCGTCCCGTCCGCGGGGAGGTCGCGGCTGCCGCCGTCCTCCAGGTCCACGACGAGCCGGGTGCCCGCCGCCGTGTCCAGCCGCGCCGGGCGGCCCGGTCGGGCGATCACGTACGGCGGCAGCGGACGGGCGGCTTGTTCCCGCCGGTGCTCTTCGAGTGCCGTCCGGGCCCGCTCGGGGGTCGAGGCGTCGACGCCCAGGGCGGCCAGCACCCGGATGAGGGTGGTGTGCGAGACGGGCCTGACCGTGCCGTCCGCGGCGCGGTACCAGGTGTCCACCCCTTTGGCGCGGGCGAGTTCGGCGAGCGCTTCCGGCGCGTGCTGCGGCTGGGCGGTTGCTGTCACGGCAGTCTTCTCCTCTCGGTCCTGCGGCGCGGCGGGCTCACTCGTGGGGGACCACGCGGGCAGGGGGCTCAGTGCTCCGGGGAAGGGCGGACCTCGTCCCAGACGAAGCGTCCGCGGGGCAAGGTGATCAGCAGGACCAGGGGGCCCTCGCCGAGCGGACCGGGGACGCTGCCCCGGAACGTGTCGCCGTGGCGGCGCATGACCTGTCCGAAGCCGTCCGGCGGGCCGTCGGCCTCCGGTCTGAACAGCTCGACCCGCTCGGCGTGCGGGAAGTGGTAGGTGACGTCGGTCCGGTCCGCTCGGCTCCGGACGCGCAGCCTGCGCCGGAAGTCCCCCGCGCCCGGCGGGGGTTCTTCGGTGTCCAGGGCCGCGCAGACCCGGAACCGGGCGGCGCGGTACGCGGTGTCGAAGGCGGCCGCCGCGAGGTCCGGGCGGCCGGCGCAGGCGCGGACGCACTCCTGGGGGCGGCCCTGCGCGGCCGCGGTCAGGGCGATGAGTTCGCGATGCGCCGTCCAGGCGTCGTCGTCGAGACCGTCGTACCAGCCCCGGCGGATCAGGGTCTCGGCGTCGGTGGGGACGGCGGCGCCGGCCAGGACGCCGCGGAACCGGTACTCGCGGAGCCGGGCGCTGGCCTCCCAGGTGAAGCTCCGGGCGGTCCGGCGGGCCCGGCCGGACAGCCGCGCGTAGGTGCCGGCGTCGTGGTGGAACAGGTGGGCGGCCTCGCGGAGCTGCTCGGCGAGGCGGTCCCGCAGGAGGTCGTCGTCGGGCCGGAACGAGCGGGGCAGGGCGAAGCCGGTGGCCTCGGGCCGCTCGCGCCAGTCGAATGCCTGCCCGAAGTGGCGGGTGCCGGCCTGTTCGGTGGCGATCGGCACCGCCCCGAACGCCATGGCCTCGCCCTGGGCGATCAGGAAGGTGTCCATCTCGAACTTGGACGGGAAGACGCAGAAGTCGGCCGCGGCGGCGTAGGCGAAGAGGGTGGGTTCGTCCACCAGCTCGCCGTCGGCGCGCACCCGGTCCTGGTACTTGTCCGCCAGCTCGGCCAGCTCGGGCGGGAGTTCGCTGCCGCCGGGCTGGGCGCAGCGGATCAGGAAGTTGGCCTCCAGGCCCTCGCCGAGCACCTGGGCGAGGGCCTCGAACAGCTCCGACTGGCCCTTGTGGTCGGGGGCGTAGCGCGCGCCGTGGTAGAAGGTCGGCAGCGCGGGATCGAGGCCGAGGCCCGTCAGGAAGTCCCGGCGGTGGTCCCGCGGCGGCTCGCGGCGCAGCCAGCTGCCGGAGATGGCACAGCCGCCGACGAACACCTTGTCCGCGTTGCGCCGGAGCACCCGGGAGATCGTCAGCCGGCCGAACCGCTCCTCGAACGGGGTGTTCGCGAACGTGACGCAGTGCTCGCGCTGGCCCGGCGTCATGAAGTCGACGGCGGCCGCGTGGTCGAAGGCGAGGGAGTGGCAGGCGACGTAGCCGGGCCGTTCCGGCGGGTCCAGCAGGGTGGCGGGCAGGTACCGGCGCAGGACGTCGTGCAGCGCTCCGGGCTCCTCGGGCGGGTCCGCGTACTCGTCGAGGCCGGCGTGCGCGCCGAGGAAGGCCAGCAGTTCCGCCGCCTGGGCACGGTGGACCTTGAGGTTGACCGGCACGTTGGTGGCCACGGTGCTCACCACCGGGATCCCCGGCGCGGCGCCCAGGGCGGCCGGCAGCAGGTAGTGCTGGTGGGGCTCGTACGCCTGGACCAGGTCGGCGTCACCCAGCACCTGCCGGATGAACCTGACCCCCGTGACCTGGAACACCTGCTCCTTGAAGTACGCCAGGTCCCGCCCCTCGGTCCCGGCCGGGGGCACGAAGGTCCGCGCGAGCAGGTCGAGATGGCTGTTGGAGAGGAAGTAGAGGTCCACTCCCTGCCGTCGCAGGCGCAGGGCCGTGGTGCACAGCCGCGGGGCGGCACGGGGCGGGAAGCCGCGCCACACCGAGGGGTCGAGGAGCAGGGGCATCGCGAACTCGTCCGAGAAACCGGTGTCCTCGGCGCCGTACCGCTCGCGCAGATAGCCGCCGAGGCCGTGGGCCGGGGTCACGATGGAGACGGTGTGGCCGCGTGCCGCGAGTCCGGTGGCGGTGTTCCACACCAGGCTGGCGGTGCCGCTCCGCATCAGTCGCGGATCGAAGGCCCCGCATTCGAAGGCGAAGGTCACCACATGCATCGTTTACGCAGCCTTACGTGTCCTGGTGATCCTGGACCGGATGCCGTCAGGCACCGCGGCCGGCGGGGCCCTCACATTCTGGAGGGCGCCGGCGCGGATGTAGACCTCCCCTTTGGAGCATGCCTGAGCAGCGCGCCGGGAGCGCGACCAACGAGCCTTGTCCGCCGCCGGGAGGGAGAGGCACGATGACGAACGGGACATCGCGCCGCCCCCGATGACGTCCCGCGTGTTCCTAAAGGTCTCCGACGGCATCCGAGGATGTGTGGGGAGGTGGGCCCAGAAGACCGGATTTGATTCCGGTGATCACGGCCGATGTCCTGTTCGAGGCACCCAGTTTGAGCAGAATGGAACCGACCAGCCGCTTCGCTCCGTGCACGGATATGCCGAGGCATCGGGCGATCTGCTTGTTGCTCATGCCGTCGGCGAGCAGTGCGAAGGCCTGGTTCTCCCGGGAAGTCAGCGGA
This sequence comes from Streptomyces sp. NPDC048106, assembly GCF_040706415.1. Lineage (NCBI taxonomy): Bacteria > Bacillati > Actinomycetota > Actinomycetes > Kitasatosporales > Streptomycetaceae > Streptomyces > Streptomyces sp. NPDC048106. Next base: position 67,285 of record NZ_JBEZND010000003.1, read on the forward strand.
ATGACGCCCTGGGCGGCGGCCGTTCCCCGGCTGCGTCCGCCGGTGAGCAGGCGTTTGGCGAGCGAAGCCGGAATCGGCATTTCTCCCGCGATCACCCGCTTCAACGCGTCGTCGAGAGTCTGTGCCGACAGTTCCTTGAGGGAGAGGAATCCGTCCACCGGAAGCGTGGAGAGATCTCCGTTCCACCATTCGTACAGATCGTCGCCCAATACCAACGTAGGGGGCAGACCCGGGACTTCCTTGCAGCCGTCCAGCAGACCCCACTGCTCCGCGGCCACGATCAGCACGTCGGCGGGCCCGATCCGCTCGGGCAGGTCTTCGACTTCGGGCACGACAATCCGCACCGCGGCCACCACGGGAACTCTGCTCAACAAAGCCTCGAGTCCCACGCAGACGACTTCGCTCGCGACAAGGAGGGCCACATCGAGGGTCATTTCGGACCCTTCCTCCGCGGCGGTTCCCGTCTCAGCGACAACCATGTCCCTGCCCCCTGTTCCGATGTCCCGCCGTCCCTGAACGGCACGCTTTCGGCGGTCCACGAGTCAAGCATCGAGGTGATCTAGATGCAAGACCTTGCAGAAAATTGCAGTGGCCCCCTGGAAATGCCCGAAACAGGCCTTGGGACCATTACTCTCGCGTCGAATCCAGATGGTCGCGTGATATCCCTCACATAAAAACGGCCACTAGGCGTCCCGGATAGTAGACGGAGCTCCGGCGACATATGGGATTTGTCCGTCTTGGTGTCGGCGCGGACCTCTCCGGCAGTGACCGCTTCCGGCGGGCGCGGGCCCCGTCCCTACCCGCCCGCGCGAGCGCCTTCCTGACGGTGTGCCGGACATCCGCGGACGTCGCGTTCGCGAAGTCGGCACCTCCGCGGACGTCTGACAAGGGCCCAGAGGATCTACGAAGCCGGATCGTAGGAGAGGCCCTTTGCGGTCCTCTCGAGCCCGTGCTGAGACTGGGCGCTCGGCGATCACCGAGCGAGGTTCACACATGGGCAAGCATCGCAAGACGCAGTATTTCCGGCGAATGGTCATCGGCACCGTCGCGCTCGGCACCGTGGGCGTGCCGTCCGTCGCCCTGGCCTGTACGGACTGGCCGGACGGCGTGACGGAGCAGGGCACCGCCGCGGCCACCGTCGCGAGCACACTGGCGCAGACACAGACGCCCGCGCCCGCGGGCACGCCCCAGCAGACGGCGACGGCTCCGCAGGCGGGCATACCCCAGGGGATACCCGGGCAGCGGGTGTGGCACCAGCACCCCCGCCACCTCCCCAAGGCCCGCGCCACCACCGCCCCGGCCACCCCGCGGACGGCCACCCCCCGGACGGCCGGCACCGCGCCCCGGGCCGCGACCACGGCCGCCCAGCCCGCCGCCACCGGCGCCCCGGCGCCCGCCCCCACCACGTCGAGCACCCCGACGACGGCCCCCGCGGCCACCACGACTCCCACGACTCCCACGGCCCCCGCGGCCACCACGGCCGCGTCCGGCGTCACCGCGCAGATCGTGCAGCTCGTCAACGCCGAGCGTGCGAAGGCGGGTTGCCAGCCGCTCACCCTGAACGCGAAGCTGACCAAGGCCGCGCAGGACCACAGCGCGGACATGGCGGCCCACCAGAACATGTCGCACACCGGCTCCGACGGCTCCGACCCGGGCACCCGGATCACGGCGGCGGGGTACACCTGGAGCGCGTACGGCGAGAACGTCGCCTACGGCTACTCGACCGCCGGCGAGGTCATGGCGGGCTGGATGGCCAGCCCCGGCCACCGGGCCAACATCCTCGACTGCGGCTTCCAGGAGATAGGGGTCGGTCTCGCGCAGCCCGGCAGCTACTGGACGCAGGACTTCGGCACGGCCCGGTAGCCGTACGACGGCTCACCGGGCGGCGGCGAGGGGGCTGGGCAGCGGCAGATACCGCGCGTCCGCCCCGTCCGCGCCCGTCCACCGCAGCAGCAGGTTGGTCTTGCCCGGCAGGGTCGGCGAGCCGAGCAGGGGCGGGATCTCCGGCAGGTCGTGCCGGGCGAGGCAGCGGCGGACGGCGGGCCAGGGGTCGTACCCGCGATGGTGTTCGGCCAGGGCGCCGGCGATCTCCATCACATGGTTGACGAGCAGGCAGTACACCAGCCGCTCCCAGCCCGCCGCGCGGGAGACGTCCGGGAGCAGTTTGACGCCCTCGGCGTCCCGGAACAGCGCCTGCACGGGCATCCCGGCCTCGTCCACCGCGACCAGGGTGTTCTGCAGGTGCGCCTCCAGGACGACCCCGTGCTCGGCGAACGCGGTCAGCGCGGGCGGCACGACCTGCCCCAGATACGCCTCCCACCAGGCCGCCGGGTCGGCCGCCGCGGCCAGCGGGCTGCCGTCGAACCCCTCGGCCAGCCCCGCGGCGAGCAGCGGTACGGCGCCCGGCAGCAGGTGCGCGCGCAGCCCGTCGCGGACCACCACGGCCAGCTCCTCATAGGCGAAGGACGCCGTCCGGTGGCCGCGGTCGGCGAGCCACGCGGCGGGCGGCCCCATCGCGGCGAAGGCGCGCCCGGCGGCGGTGTCGGTGCGGCGCAGCCGGGCCAGGTCGTGGCGCCAGAGCCGGCGGATGTCGTTGGTGACGCGCACATCCAGGCTGAACTTCAGGAAGAGGTCGCGCCGGGGCTCGTACACCGTGCGGATCGCCGCCGTCGGCCAGACGTCGAAGGCGGTCGTGGCGAGCCGGACGAGGCGGCCGTCGGCGAAGGCGGGGGCGAGGGTGCCGGCGACCAGGTCGAGCTGCCAGGGGTGGGCGGGCAGCAGCCGGTAGCCGGGCGGTGCGCTGCCCAGGGCGTCCAGGGCGCGGGTGTCGCCCTCCTCGGCCACCTGGTCCTCGCGCACCCCCAGCAGCACCAGCGGGAAGCGGGCGTGCGCCTCGGGGGCGTACGGCAGCCAGGACGCGACCGGACCGCCGCCGCGCGCCTTGGGCGCCGGGTGGTAGGGGTGGCCGGTGATCAGGGACTGCTCGGAGCGCAGATAGGGGTCCTCGGGCGGCTTCGTACGGGCGCGGGCGGCGAGCAGGGCGGCGACCGCGTCCCGGCTGTCGAGCATCTCGGCGGGCAGGTCGCCGCCGGGCAGTCCGGTGTGCCGGCGCAGTTCCTCGGCGACCAGTTTGACCAGTTCCGGGTGGCCGATCCGGTGCCAGGCGCCGGCCGAGTACACCTCGGGGTCGGCGGGGCGGCGGCCGGGGCGCACGCGCAGCAGCCGCCCGGTGCCGGGCAGCCGGTGGGCGGGCCGCTCCCCGGGGCCGGCGGGCAGGGGCTCGGCCACCTCCCGGAGCAGGCAGTTGAGCAGGGGGGCGGCCGCATGGGCGTCGGCGAGCCGGCCGACGGCGTCTGCGGGAGGTTTGAGGTCCACGCGATCCATTCGTTCTTCGGCGGCGTTCTTCTTCGGCGCGTCGTCGTTCTTCGGCGTCGTTCTCCGGGCGTCGTACCCAGGAGAGGTGCGTTCTTCGCAAGAGGACCGGAAGCGATCAGTATGGCTTCGTATCCGACCATGGTGTTGTCTTCCGTACCCACCATCGTGCCCCGTACCGGCCTCGACCGAGGAGCCGACCGTGCCCCACTCCCCCACCGCCGAGGCCGAGGTCGCCGCGGAGCTGACGGCCGTACGCCCCGCGCTGCTGCCCCGGTACGAGGCCGAGCTGCCCGGGGCCCGCGCGGCCGTGCTGACCCGGCTGTGGCGGGGGCTCGCGCACGAGCCGCTGCCCTGGATCACCGGCCGGACGCGCGGGGCGTACGGTCTCTCCCTCCGGCTGGCCGACGGCCGGACGCTGCACGGGCCGCACGCGGACCCGTACGCCACCCACGCCTACGTCACCGCCGTACGCCTGGAACGGGAGCGTCACGAGGATCCGGCCGTGCTGATGGCGGAGCTGGCGGCCGGTGCCGGGCGGGGGACTGGGGCCTGGGGGTTCGCGGCGGAGCTGGGGCACAGTGTGGCCTCCCTGGCGCTGTCCCGGGCAACCGGTGATCACCCGCGGGACCGGCCGGTGGGGGTCTCCCCGGCCGAGGGCCGGTGGAGGGACTGGGAGTGGGAGCAGCGGGTGGTCGACGGGCACCCCTTCCATCCCAACTGCCGCTCCCGGCCGGGGTTCTCGGTGGCGGAAGAGCTGGCGTACGCGCCGGAGCACCGGCCGGTGGTCCGGCTCGGGACGCTGCCGGTGCCGGCCGCCGAGTGCCTGGTGACCGGCGAGTGGCCGGAGGAACTGCGGGAGGGGCGGCGGCTGTTGGTGCCGGTGCACCCGTGGCAGGCGGCGCATGTGCTGAAGCGGCCGTACGACGACTGGCGCGCGGCCCATCCGCTGATGTCCCTGCGGACGCTGGCCCTGCCCGACGGACCCCATGTGAAGACGGCGCTGAGTGCCCGGCTGACGTCCTCGGTGCGCAACATCTCGCCGTACTCGGTCGAGGCGGCGGCGGTCCTGTCCGACTTCGCCGCGGAACTCGCGGGCCGTACCGGCGGGTTGCTGGACATCACCCGCACCCTGGGCGCGGTCACCGCCGGCGTGCCCGAACTGGCCGCGCTGCTGCGGGAGTCGCCCGAGGGGTGTGCGGGGCCGGGCGAGCGCGTCCTGCCGGTGGCCGCGCTCGCCACCACGCGGCTCGTCCGGGACCCCGGCTGGCTGGCCGCGTTCGCCCGGCTGGCGCTCACGGTGGGGCTGCGGCTGCTCGACCTCGGGGTGGCCCTGGAGGCGCACGGGCAGAACCTCCTGGTGGTCCTCGCGCCCGACGACAGCCCGCGGCGGCTGGTCTACCGCGATCTGGCCGACATCCGGATCAGCCCCGCCCGCCTCGCCCGGCACGGCATCGCGCCGCCCGCGCTCGGCGGACGGCTGGTCACGGACGACGAAACCGCCCTGCGCCGCAAGCTGTTCGGCTCCCTGGTGGCGGGCGCCCTGGCCGCGACCGCGGGCTCCGGTGCCGCGCTCGGGGCGGCGCTGGCGGCGGTCGTACCGGAACTGCCGGACACGTCCGATCTCGCGGTCCTGCGGCACGGTCCGGTGCCCGCCAAGGCGTTGACGCTGATGCGGCTCTCCCCGGGTACGCCGGGCGACCAGTGGACGGCCCTGCCCCACCCGCTCGTTTTGGAGCCCGGCACGGTTGATCAATAGGATCCGTCGATGATCAGAAGACAACGGCTGGCGGTAGGAGTGTGCGCTCTGCTCGCCGCCCTGACGGCCGGGCTCACGTTCCCGACCGCGGCGGCCGCCGACGAGACGGAGCAGGCCGCTCCGAAGGTCGAACTGGTGCTGGACGTCAGCGGATCCATGCGGACCCGGGACATCGACGGCGGCACCCGGATGGCGGCGGCGAAGCAGGCGTTCGACGACGTGCTCGACGCGACCCCGCAGGACGTGGAGCTGGGCATCCGCACGCTCGGCGCCAACTACCCCGGGAACGACCGGAAGGAGGGCTGCAAGGACACCGCGCAGCTCTACCCGGTCGGCCCGCTGGACCGGACCGACGCGAAGACGGCGGTGGCGACGCTGCAACCGACCGGCTGGACGCCGATCGGGCCCGCGCTGCTGAAGGCGGCGGGCGACCTCGACGGGGGTTCCGGTACCCGCCGCATCGTGCTGATCAGTGACGGCGAGGACACCTGCCAGCCGCTGGACCCGTGCGAGGTGGCCCGGGAGATAGCCGCCAAGGGCATCGGCCTGACCATCGACACGCTCGGTCTGGTACCGGACGCCAAGACCCGGGACCAGCTCAGCTGTATCGCGGACGCGACCGGCGGCACCTACACCTCCGTGCAGCACAAGGAGGAACTGACCGACCGGGTGGGTCAGTTGGTGGACCGGGCGGCCGATCCCGTGGTGACTCCGGTGGCCACCTCGGGTGCGGCGCGGTGCGAGAACGCGCCGGCCCTGAAGTCCGGCCTGTACACCGACCGCGCGCAGTTCGGGCAGCAGCGCTGGTACAAGGTCGACGTCGACCCCGGCCAGGAGCTGCGCGCCTCGGTGAGCGTGGCGGACGACCGCGCGGTGAACCCCTCCTACGGGGTGCTGCTGCGGGCGGTGACCCTCAAGGGCCGGGAGATCGTCCGCGGTGAGGCGGCCGGTACCGGGCGCACCGACGTGATCTCCACGGGGCTGCGCTACCCGAAGCCGGCGAGCGACGACGACAACGCGCCGGCGGAGACGGTGTGCCTGGAGGTCACGCACTCCTTCTCGGCGCCCGCGGGCGTGAAGAGCGCGCCGGGTCTGCCGCTGGAGCTGACCGTGGACGTGGTGAACGGTCCCGACCAGGCGCACGACGTGGCCGCGTTCGGTCTCGGGCGCGGCTGGTGGCTGCTGGGCACGCTGGTGCTCGTCGGCTTCGTCGCGGGTGTGCTGTGGGGCTGGCTGTCGCGCTGGCGGATCGCGGTCTGGAGGACGAACTGATGCGGGCCATACGAGTACTGGGCGCGGCGCTGCTCGCGCTGGGGCTGGCCGCGGGGCCGGCCGCCGCGGACTCCTCGCCCTCCCCGAGCGCCTCCGCGGGCACCGACGGCTCGGCGCCCACGCAGGCGGGCACGTCCTTCCGGACGGCGACGGAGATCCAGCAGGGGCAGCAGGCGACGGCGTCCGGTTCCACCGGTGACTACCTGTACTGGTCGTTCCCGGCGGACACCGGGCAGCGGCCCACGGTCAAGGCGAGCGTGAAGCTGCCGCAGACGCACGGCGCCGAGACCTGGCAGCTCGACGTGTACGACGGTCTGCGGCGCCGGCAGTCCTGCCAGTACGGCGCGTCGGCGCGCACCGCGGCGCAGGACGCCGGCTCGGTCGAGCTGGCCTGTGTGATGCGCACCGTGCGCGGCTGGGCGGAGCCGTGGGCCAACGACCCGCTGCCCGGCACGTACTACGTCAGGCTGACGGTCGTGGACCTCGGCGCGGCGGACCTCGGTCAGCCGGTCCACGCGGAGGTGCGGGTGGACTCCAAGGACATCGGGGGGCCCGCCGCCGTCGACGGCTCGCTGGGCAAGCCGCTGGTCCCCGGCATCGCGGTCAAGTCCGAGGCGCAGGGCGACGATTCCAAGACCGCCGTCCTCTCCAGCTTCGGCTCCCGGGACGGCTGGTCCTCCGGGTGGTGGTCCGACCGCTGGGTCTGGACGGGGATCGGCGCGGTGCTCGCCGCGCTGGCCGGGATCGGGGGGTACGCGCTGACGCGCGGCTCCGGCCGGCCGCCGACCGTCTGACCCCGCCGTGGAGAAGGGCCCGCCGTACGGCGGGCCCTTTTTCCTGCCCCCGGCCGCTCATCCGGGCCGATAGCTTGTCGCCATGTCCGCCTTCATACAACAGCTTCCGGCGCTGGTCGGGGTCATCATCGGGGCCATCGGCTCGTACGTGGCGATCACTCGTGGCGATCAGGCCCGCTTCCGCCGGGAGCACTCCGCCCGCTGGGAGGAGCGCCGGCTGGCGATCTACGCCGAATACGCGAGGGCGCTCAAGCAGTCCGTCACCCTGACATACCGGATCGCGGCCCATCTGGGGATCGATCCGCATCCGCATCCCCTGTCGCCCGAGGAGGCCGCTCCGCACCTGGCCGCGGCGACCGATGCCCGGGATCCCGCCGGTGAGGCGCTGCTCATGCTCGGCAGCACCGGCGTGGTGGACAAAGCCCGCGCGTGGGTCGTCGCGGTCATGGACATGGAACGCTTCGTGCGCGCGGCCGCCGCCCCCGCCCCCGAGACCTGGCCGGCCATGCTGGCGCGGCAGCGCGCCGCGCGGGAGGCGTACTACGCGGCGGTCCGGCGCGACCTGGACCTCCCGCCCGGCCACTCGGGGGAATGGAGCTCGCCGGCGTCCTCGTGAACTCCCCTTCCGCGACCGGGAACCCGGCGGGCACCGAAGCCGCGGTGGTGGCCGGTCCGGTCCGCCGTCACCCCTCCCGCAGGGCCTTCGCCACCGGGCCCTCGCCCGTCACCGTGACCTGACCCGCGCGCAGGGCCTCCAGGAGGGAGAGGGTGCCGCGGGCCAGCGCCTCGCAGGCGGCGGCGGTCAGGGTGAGCCGGGCGTCCGCGGAGGCGGGGGCGGGGCCGTCGCCGTACACCGGTGCCGTCGCCGCCGGGTCCAGGCCCGCGCGGACGTGGAAGTCGCCCTCCTCCACGTGGACTTCGACCAGGCCCTGGACCCCGAGCCCCGCCAGCGCCCGCAGCAGCGGCAGGGCGAACCAGTGGGCGCGGACCGCGTCCGTCGGGCGGCGGTCGCCGAGCCCGGCCTCGCCCCAGGCGCCCAGCGCCTGGAGGACCGGGAGCAACTCCGCGCCCCGCTCGGTGAGTTCGTACACCGTGGCCGCGCCGGGCGGCGGCAGCCGGCGGCGGGTTGCCAGACCGTCGCGTTCCATGTCCTTCAGCCGGGAGGCGAGGACGTCGGTGCTCACGCCGGGCAGGTCCGCGTGCAGGTCCGTGTAGCGGCGGGGGCCGGCGAGCAGCTCCCGGACGATCAGCAGGGTCCAGCGGTCGCCGACGAGGTCGAGCGCGCGGGCTGCGGAGCAGTACTGGTCGTAGCTTCGGCGAGGTGGCATGCGACGCAGTCTAGACACTTTGTTGGACTTTCCAAGCTCCAGCTTGGTAAAACCAAGTAACACGAGTTCCCCGGAGGGACGCATGGAGTTCCGGCAGTCGAACAAGCTCAGCGAGGTCTGTTACGAGATCCGCGGCCCGGTGATCGAACACGCGGACGCGCTGGAGGAGGCGGGCCACAGCGTGCTGCGCCTGAACACCGGCAACCCCGCGGCCTTCGGCTTCGAGGCACCGGAGGAGATCCTCCAGGACATGATCCGGATGCTGCCGCGGGCCCACGGCTACACGGACTCCCGCGGCGTCCTCTCCGCCCGCCGCGCCGTCGCCCAGCGCTACCAGAACCTGGGCCTCGAAGTCGACGTGGACGACGTCTACCTGGGCAACGGCGTCTCGGAGCTGGTCTCCATGGCGGTGCAGGCCCTCGTCGAGGACGGCGACGAGATCCTCATCCCCGCGCCGGACTTCCCGCTGTGGACCGCCGTGACCACCCTGGCCGGCGGCAAGGCGGTGCACTACCTGTGCGACGAGGGGTCCGACTGGAACCCGGACCTCGCCGACATGGCCTCGAAGATCACGGACCGCACCAAGGCCCTGGTCATCATCAACCCCAACAACCCCACGGGCGCGGTGTATCCGAAGGAGGTCGTCGAGGGCATCCTGGACCTCGCCCGCCGCCACGGCCTGATGGTGTTCGCCGACGAGATCTACGACCAGATCCTGTACGACGACGCCGTGCACCACTCGGCCGCCGCCCTCGCCCCCGACCTGGTCGTCCTCACCTTCTGCGGGCTGTCCAAGACCTACCGCGTCGCGGGGTTCCGCTCCGGCTGGCTGGTCGTCACCGGTCCACGGCAGCACGCGAAGGACTACCTGGAGGGGCTGACCATGCTCGCCTCCATGCGGCTGTGCGCCAACGCGCCCGCCCAGTACGCCATCCAGGCCGCGCTCGGCGGCCGTCAGTCCATCCGCGAACTCACCCGGCCCGGCGGCAGGTTGTACGAGCAGCGCACCGTGGCCTGGGAGAAGCTGAACGAGATCCCCGGCGTCTCCTGCGTCAAGCCCAAGGGCGCCCTGTACGCCTTCCCCCGCCTCGATCCCAAGGTGCACCGCATCCACGACGACGAGAAGTTCGTCCTGGACCTGCTGCTGCGCGAGAAGATCCAGGTCGTCCAGGGCACCGGCTTCAACTGGCCCTCCCCGGACCACTTCCGCATCCTCACGCTGCCCCAGGCCGACGACCTGGAGGCGGCGATCGGCCGGATCGGGCGGTTCCTCGGGGGGTACCGGCAGTAGGGCCGGCGTGGCGGGCGGTGCCGGTGGCGGCCGAAGCCGGCACCCCGGCGCCGCCCGTCCCTCAGGTCAGCGCCCGCATCCGCCGCACCGGCCCGGACCACAGCGCCAGCGGCGCCAGTACGGCGACCGCGCCGACCAGCCACAGGGCGGCGCGCGTGCCCAGCCCGGCGGCCACGACGCCCGCGAGGAGCGAGCCGACCGGCACCGCACCCCAGGACACGAACCGCACGGTGGCCATCACCCGGGGCAGCAGCTCCGGCGGCGTCACGCTCTGGCGGTGCGTGCGGGTGAGGATGCTCAGCACCACGACGCCCATGGTGAAGACGGTGTTCCCGAGGCCGAACAGGAGCAGCCCCCCTCCCCCGGAACTCAGCGGCAGCAGCACCAGCGCCACCGCCGCGACGAGCGTCGCCCAGCAGATCGCCCGCGCACTGCCGAGCCGGGCGGACAGCCGCGGGGTCAGTGCCGCGCCGAGCAGGCTGCCGAGGCCGTCGGTCGCCATCACCACACCGACCAGGCCGACGGGCGTGCCCAGCGTGCGCACCAGGTACAGCGGCGTGAGCGCGATCAGCGCGCCGCACACGAAGTTCACCAGCGTCGCGGCGAGCACGCACGGCCGGATCACGGCGTGCCGGGTGACGTAGCGCCAGCCCTCCGAGATCTGGGACCACGGCGAGCCCTTGGCCGGCGAGGGCCGCTCGGCGCGCGGGCGCGGCACGGTCCACAGGACGACCGCCGAGGCGACGTAACTGACGGCGTCGACCAGGAGGCTGGTCGCGGCGCCGCAGAACTGGACGAGCACGCCGCCGAGCGAGGGCGCGCCGAGTTGGGTCGCCGCGCTGGAGCCCGACAACAGGCTGTTGCGCGCGGTCAGTTCCTCCTTGCTCACGATGCTGGGCAGGAAGCTGGAGTTGCCGACGTCGAAGACGACACCGGCGAGACCGGTCACCAGGGTGACGACGACGAGCTGCCACAGGTGGAGGATCCCGAGCGCCGCGGCGAGCGGCACCCACGCCATCGCCACCGCCCGGATCAGGTCCATGGCGATCTGCGTGCCGCGCAACGGCAGCCGCTGCACGAGGACTCCGGCGGGCAGGCCGATCGCCAGCCAGGCGACGAAGCGCGCGGCCGGCAGCAGACTCACCTCGAACGCGGTGGCGTGAAGTGTCTCGATGGCCACCAGCGGCAGCGCCACGGTGGTGACGGCGTCGCCGACGCCGCTGGCCGTCGAGGCGGTCCAGTAACGCCAGAACAGGCCCGCGCCACCGGCCTTGCGGGACTTCGTCTCACTGCTCAGCTCGGCTTGAGCCATGGCCACCTCTCCCCCGAAGGCCCGCAGTGGACCAGATCCCCCCTTCCCCCGCAGTAACGCGCGTCACAGTATCCGGCCGAGCGCCAGACTGTTGTAGGCCAAGAATTGTGAGGTTACGATCACGCACTGATGGATCTTGGTCGGGCGCGCTGCTTGGCTCGGGCTGGGACGACGTCCTCAAGGGGGAATGTCATGTCTGAAGAGCCGGCAAGCGAATCTCCCGCCGCGTTCGCGTGGCCGGCCCGTGGCCGGGTGCGAACGACCCACCTGCTCGCGGCCAAGGCGGCGGGCCACCGCTGGGCGATGCTCACCAGCTACGACCAGTACACCGCCGCCCTCTTCGACGCGGCGGGCATCCCCGTGCTGCTGGTGGGCGACTCCGCGGCCAACAACGTGCTCGGCCACGGCACCACCATCCCGGTCACCGTGGACGAACTGCTGCCGCTCGTCCGGGCGGTGGCGCGCTCCGCGCCGCGTTCCCTGGTCGTCGCCGACCTGCCCTTCGGCTCCTACGAGGAGGACGGGAAGCAGGCCCTGCGCACGGCGGTCCGCTTCCTCAAGGAGGGCGGCTGCCAGGCCGTGAAGCTGGAGGGCGGGCGCGACACGGCGCCGCAGATCTCCCGGCTCGTGCGCGCGGGCATCCCGGTGATGGCGCACGTCGGGTTCACCCCGCAGAGCGAGCACCAGTTGGGGGGTTACAAGGTCCAGGGGCGCGACGACGCCGCCGAGGCCGTGCTGGCGGACGCCCGAGCCGTCGTGGAGGCGGGCGCGTTCGCGGTCGTGCTGGAGATGGTCCCCGCGCGGCTGGCCGAGCAACTCACCGCCGAACTGCCCGTCCCCACCATCGGCATCGGCGCGGGCCCGTCCTGTGACGCGCAGGTCGCGATCTGGCAGGACATGGCCGGCCTGCGCACGGGACGGTCACTGAGATTCGTGCGGCGGTACGCCGACCTGGCCGGCGAACTCGACCGTGCCGTGAAGGAATTCGCCGCCGATGTCCACGACGGCGCGTTCCCGGGACCGGAGCACTCGTTCGAGTGACCGGCGGGTTCGCGAGCAGGCGGCGAACGACAGCCGAGGGAGGGCACGGCACGACCGACTCGCCCAGCGGGCCACGCCCCTGACGGGCCGGCCGACCGTGCGACGCACAGATGATTCGAGGAACATCATGTCCGTAGTCGCCCATCCCCCCAACGAGCCGAGCCCGGCCCGCCCCGGCGGTCCGGCGCCCAAGTCCCCACCCGTGCGCCCGGGTGTCTTCGAGAACGGGAGCTGGCGGCACGGCGAGCTGGTGCACGAGGTGCGCAGCCCCTACGACGGCCGCCTCGTGGCCACCGTCAGCCATGCGTCGGCGAAGGAGGTGCCGCGCGGCCCGAAGCCCGTGCGCGGCCTCGCCGCCGCCGACCGCGCCCGCGTGCTGCACGCCTGCGCCGAGGGGTTCGAGGCCCGCGGGGCGGAGATCGCCGCGTCCGTCTCCGCCGAGATCGGCATGCCGGTGACCGACGCCGAGAAGGAGGTCGACCGGTCGGTCCGCTGGCTCAGACTGGCGGCGGAGGCGGTGCCGCACCTCGACGGCACCTCGACCCGGCTGTCCGGCCCCGGGGGCGACCGGCTCGCGGTGACCACGCCGCAGCCGTACCGCCGGGTCATGGCGATCACGCCGTACAACCGTCCGCTGGCCCAGCTGATCGTCAAGGTGGCCCCGGCGATGCTGGCGGGTGCGCCGATCACCCTCAAGCCGTCCGAACGGGCCAGTGCCAGCGCGGCGTTGGCGGTGGAGATCCTCCTCGACAGCGGCTACCCGCCCGAGTACCTCTCGCTGTGGACCGGCGGGCCGGACGTGGCGCAGGCGCTGCTCGCCGATCCCGCCGTGGACTTCGTGGCGTTCACCGGTGGCGCGCGCGGTGCGCGGGCCGTCGCCGCGACGGCCGGGCCCCGGCCCGGCTGCTACGAACTGGGCGACGTGGGCGCTCTGATCGTGTACGCCGACGCCGATCTGCCGGCCGCCGCCCGCGCCGCCGCCCAGGGCGCCTTCGGCAACGCGGGCCAGTCCTGCCGTGGGGTCAAGCGCATCCTGGTCGCGGAGGGCGTGGCCGAGGAGTTCGCCGCGCTCCTGGCCGAGGAGAGCGGCGCCTGGCGGGTGGGCGACCCCGCCGAACGCACCACCCGCGTCGGCACGCTCGCCGACGCGGGCGCGGTGGAGCGGGTGCGTACGGCGGTCGAGGCGGCGGTCCGCGGCGGCGCCGAGGTCGTGGCCGGCGGCGAGTACCGGGGGGCGCAGTGCTGGCCCACCGTCCTCAACAAGGTCGCGGCGGACGCCCAGTTGGTGAACGAGGAGTTCCTCGCGCCGCTGGCCCCGGTGATCGCCCTGCCGGAACGGGCGCTGGACGACCTGCCCGACGGCTACCCCGGCGGCCTCCAGGCCGGCGTCTTCACCCGCGACCTCGACCGCGCCCTGAACCTCGCAGGGCGGCTACCGGTCGGCACGGTCGTCCTCAACGACGGCCCGCAGTACGACCATCCGCTGGCCCCCTTCGGCGGAGTGGGGCACAGCGGCCACGGCCGGGAGAGCGTGCTCTCGTCCGCGCGCAACATGTGCTTCGCCAAGACGATCGTCTTCCCCGCCCCGACCGAAGGACCTCGATGAGCACCGGTGTCACCATCAACCTGCGCGCCGACGGCGGCCTGGAGCGGCGCGAACATCCCCTGCTGCCGCCACGGCAGGGCGGGGCGCTGCTCGCCATCGAGCGGGCGAACGTGTGCGGCAGCGACGTCCACCTGTGGCGGGGCGGACATCCCACCCTGCACGACTGCGTGCTCGGGCACGAGTTCGTGGGCCGGATCACGGACACGGCGGGTACGAAGCCGCGCGACGCCCGCGGCGAGCCGCTGACCGAGGGCGACCGGCTCGTCTGCTCGTACTTCCGGGTGTGCGGCACGTGCGCGATGTGCCGCCTGGGCCGGACCAACCTGTGCGAGGTCGCGTACGCCTCCTGGGGCCGCTCCAGCCTGGAACAGCCGCACTTCCGGGGCGCGTTCGCGAGCCACTACCACCTGCATCCGGAGCAGTTCACGGTCAAGGTGCCCGAGGCGCTGCCCAGTTCGCTCGCCGCGCTCGCCAACTGCGCGCTGGCACAGGGGCTCGCGGTCGTGGACCAGATCCGCGCGGACGTGCTCGCGGGTCCGTGCCTGGTGATCGGGGCCGGCGCGCTCGGTCTCTCGGTCGTCGCGGGCGCGCCGGAGGGCACGGTCTGGGACGTCTACGACCGCCTCCCCGCGCGGCGCGCCAACGCCGGGCTGTTCCCCTGGGCCCGCGCCCTGGACGCGCTGCCCCCGGCGGGCGGCACGCTCGACGGCCACTACGACCTCGTGGTGGTCGCGGCGGGCACGCCGGAGGCGTTCGAGACGGCCCTGGAGCAGGTGCGGCCGGGCGGCCAGATCGTGATGATGGGCATCATCAACACCCGGGACACCGACGTCGTGTCCATCCGACCGGGCGTGCTGACCCGCAAGGGGATCACGGTCTCCAGCGCGATCCGCTACAACGCCCGCCATCTGGTCGCCGCCGTCGACCTGCTCTGCGGCGACACCCCGCTGCGGCGGCTCCCGCTGGCGGAGTTCGGGCTGGACTCGGTCACGGACGCGCTGGCGGCGGCCGAGCGCTGCGAGAGCGGCCGCGTGAGCCTCGTACCGAACGGGGAACTCCAGTGACGCGCGCCGCGCTCGACGGCCTCGCCCGCGACTGCGAGGCCACGCTGAGGGCCGAGATCGAGGCCGGGCGGATCGGCGGCGGCGCTGCCTGCCTGCGCGATGTCGCCGCCGGGGAGCAGCACACGGTGTTCGTGGGCCGCAACGCGCCGGACGGCCCCGCGGTGTCCCTGGACAGCGTCGTTCGCCTGTACTCGATGACCAAGCCGATGCTCGCGACGCTGGCACTGCGCCTCGTGGACGCCGGGCGGCTCCCCGGCCTCGACATGAGCGTGACGGAACTCGCCGCCGGCCTCGACGGGGTCCGGGTCCCGGCCGCCATGACCCTGCGCCACCTGCTGACCATGTCCTCCGGCCTCGCCGGGTCCAAGGAACACGAGCGGATGCAGCGGGTGTACCGGGCGGCCGGTGTCCTGCCGTACGACTACACCGAACGCGGGTACGGCACCGACGAGACCGACTTCCTGCGGCGGGTCTTCGGCTGCGAGCTGTCCGCCGCGCCCGGCACCCAGTGGGAGTACGGGCGCTCGGCCGACGTGGCCGGGCTGCTGATCCAGCACCACCTCGGCACCCCGCTCGACGCGCTGCTGCGCACCTACCTCTTCGAGCCGCTCGGGATGGCGTCGAGCGGGTTCTTCCTGCCGCCGGACCGGCCGGAGGACGTGGTGCTCCAGCCGCCCTTCGATCCGCCGACCGGCGAGTCGCTGGCCGGGCTGCGGCGCACCAGCGGGTTCCGGTCCGCGGGCAGCGGGGGGCTGGCGAGCCTGCGGGACTATCTGACCTTCCTGGAGGCGGTGTTCCTGCCCGCGCCGGATTCCGCCTTCCTCAGCGCGTCCGCGCGCGCGGAGCTGCTCTCGGACCAGATAACCGGGCTGCACGACACCGGACCCGACTACATTCCCGGGCCGGGCTGGGGATTCGGCCTGAACTTCAAGATCTCGCCCCGGCACTGCGGGCCGGCCGACGCCCGCCGCGTCGCCTGGCTCGGCCGGGCGGGCACCAGTTTCCTCGTCGATCTGGAGAAAGAGTTGATCCTGCTGTTCGCCGCGCCCTCGTACGGGCGGACGAGAATCCTCCAAGCCGCGTTCACGGAACTCGCCGACAGGCATCTGCCGCAGGTGGCGGTCGCCCGATGACCACACCCCCCATCGTCGCGTTCATCGGCCTGGACGGCGCCGGGAAGAGCACCCAGATCGAGCTGCTGAAGGCCGCCTACGAGGCCCGCGGCCTGTCGGTCTTCGTGCATCCCAACCCGAGCATTCAGGGCCTGTCGGCGCGGCTGGACGAGGTCGCCGCGGAGCACGGGTACGAGGACCGGTTCGCGATGCTCGGACCCGACACGCACAAGATCATGACCGCGGCCGTGAAGTGGATGGCCATGTCCTCGCTGGGCACCGCGCCCGCGGGCACGGACCTGATCATCGCCGACCGTTACGCGTACTGCCAGATCGCCGCCGCGGACGCGCTGGGCGCGAGCAACCGGTGGCTGATCGAGGGGCTGTTCCGGGGACTGCCGGAGCCGACGCTCACGCTGTTCATGGACCTCGACCCGGAGCTGTCCGTGGCCCGGGTGAAGGCGCGGGACCCGCAGGAGTGGATCGACCACGGCTTCCTCACCCGGATGCGGGCCGCGTACGCCGCGCTGCCGCAGGCGTCGCAGTGGACCTGGATCGACGCGGACGCGACGTTCGAGGAGGTGCACCGGCGCGTGCTCGCGGCGGTCGAGGCGAAGGTGGGTGAACTGCGGTGAAGGTCGTCACCACGGCCACGGAACTGGCCGCCGAGTGGGAGGCCGGGCGCCGGGCGGGCGCCGTCATCGGCTACGTGCCCACCATGGGAGCGCTGCACGAGGGACATCTGAGCCTGGTCGACCTGGCTCGCGCCGAGTGCGACCTGGTCGTCTGCAGCATCTTCGTCAACCCGCTCCAATTCGGGCCCGACGAGGACTTCGAGTCCTATCCGCGGCCCGTGGAGCGCGACCTGGAGCTCCTCAGGGCCCGGGACACCGACCTCGCGTTCCTGCCGGACTGGCGGGAGATCTTCCCCGGCGGCGAGCGCGTGCTCGACGACTTCGGCACCCATGTCTCGGTGCCCCGGCTGAGCCACCAGCTGTGCGGCCGCTCGCGCGAGGGCCACTTCGACGGCATGGTCACCGAGAGCCTGCTCTTCCTGAACCTCGTGCGGCCCGACCGCACGTACTGGGGGGAGAAAGACTTCCAGCAACTGCGCATCATCGAGACGCTGGTGCGCGACATGCGGCTGCCGGTGACCGTGGTCCGGGGCGCCACGAAGCGCGAGCCCGACGGCCTCGCGATGTCCTCCCGCAACAAGAACCTGAGCCCCGGGGCCCGCGCCCTCGGCCCCCGGCTGCGGGAGCGCCTCAAGAGCATGCGGGAGGCGGCGCTGTCCGGCGAGGCGCTGCCCGAGGTGCTGGCGGCCGGCCGGGACGGGCTCACGTCGCTGGGGTTCGAGGTCGAGTACCTGGTGGCCTGCGAGGAGGAGGCGCTGACCGAGGTGCGGACCCTGGACGGGCCGGTCCCGGTACGGCTGTTCGCCGCGGCGCGGCTCGGTGGCGTACGGCTGCTCGACAACATCCCGCTGACCGAGGGGAACCATGGCTGAGCTGGCGACCGAACCGATCGTCTACTCCTTCACCGACCACCGCGTCCACCGCGAGGACCCGCCGCTGGTCATCGCCGAGGGCGAGGGGATCCGCGTCCGGGACACCGCGGGGAAGGATTACATCGACGCGCTGTCCGGGCTGTGGCACGCCAACCTCGGCTTCTCCGACGCGGAGCTGATCGAGGCCGCCACCTCGGCGTACCGCAGACTCCCGGCGTTCCCCTGCGCGCTGGGCCGGGGCAGTGCCGAGACGGAGGCCCTGGCCCACGAGCTGCTCGCCGCCGCCCAAGGGCGGTTCAACTCGGTCTACTTCGCCGCCTCGGGGTCCGAGGCCGTCGAGTCCGTGCTCAAGTTCCTGTGGCTGGCGGCCAACGCCAATGGCACGCCGTCCAGGAAGCTGGTCGTCACCAGGGACTCCGGCTTCCACGGCACCACCCTCGGCGCCGCCTCGCTGGCCGGCATCCCGAACCAGCACGCGGGGTTCGACCTGCCGCTGCCGTTCACGGTGCGGGTGCCGCGGGCGCACTACTACCGCGATCACCTCGACGGCGAGTCGCGCGAGGAGTACGTCGACCGGATCGTCGGGACCACCCGGAGCCGGATCGAGGAGGCGGGCCCGGAGAACGTGGCCGCCATGGTCGCCGAACCGGTCATGGCGGCGGGCGGCGTCCTGGTGCCGCCCGACGGGTACTGGCCCGCGATGGACCGGCTGCTCACCGATCTCGGGATCCCGCTGGTGGCCGACGAGGTCGTCTGCGGGTTCGGGCGGCTCGGGCCGCTCTTCGGGCACCAGCGCTTCGGGCTGCGGCCCGCGGCGGTGACCGTGGCCAAGGGCATCACCGCCGGATACGCCCCGCTGGGCGCGGTCCTGCTCGGCGCGGACCTCACCGCTTCCGTCGCCGCGGCGGCCGAGTCGTACGGCGTCCTCGGGCACGGCTCGACCTTCGGCGGCCATCCGGTCGCCGCGGCCGTCGCCCGCGCCAACCTGCGCGCCCTGACCGAGCGCGGCATCGAGCGGCGCGTGGCCGGGCTGGAGGCGTCGCTGCGCACGTCCCTGGAGGGGCTGCTGGACCTGCCCGTGGTCGGGGAGGTGCGGTGCCTCGGCGGCCTCGCGGCGGTGGAGCTGATGGCCGACGGCGCCGCCCGGCGGCCCTTCGACCCGGAGCGCCGCATCGGCCGGCGGATCGCGCGCAAGGCCCGCGAACTCGGCCTGATCGTGCGTGACCTGGGCGATGTCCTGGCGCTCTGTCCCCCGCTGATCACCAGTGCGAGCGACGTCGCCGAGATCGCCTCGCGGCTGCGCGCGGCCATCACCGCCACCCTGAAGGAGGAGACGTGACGCAACTCCCGGCGAAGGCCCATGCCTGGGACCTCGTCAGCGGCAGCTACTGGAACTCCGGCTACTACGGCGGCCCGGCGCCCGAACACGACGTCGTCTTGCGGGAGCTGATGCGCGCCGGCGCCCCGACCGCCGTGGTCGGCGCCAGCACCGTCTCCCTCTCCAAGGCCGCCCAGGAGGCCGGCGCGGAACTCCACGTGCTCGACTTCGCCCCCGGCATCCTGCGGGAGGCGGGCGAGTGGCTCGCCCTGCCCGAGGACCGGCGGCACCTGGTGGACGTGACCGGACAGCTTCCTGTACCGCTGCGCGGCCGTTACGAACTCGTCCTCGCCGACCGGCTCGTGAACCGGTTCAGCGCGGCCGACCTGCCCGGCGGCCTGCGCGGTCTGCGCGATCTGGTGGCCCCGGGCGGGACGCTCGCCCTCACCGTCCGGTTCGGCTGGTACGAGCGGGACCGGCAGATCCACGACGCACTCACCCCCGCCGAACAGCGGCTGTTCTGGCGGCCCGACGTGGGCGAGATCGACTACGCGACGCTGCCCGACCGGGACATCCCGCTGCCCACCTGGGGCGGGATCTCCGGCCAGGTCATGCGCGACCACATCCGCGGCCGAGGCCGCGAGGCACGCTTCCACCAGGACGAACTGCTGGCCCGCATCGCCGACGTGGGCGGCCTCGACCGGACCCGGCTCGTCGAGGCCGCCAACGGCACCGCCCTCGTCGTCCTCCAAAAGGCCGGCCTCGGGAACACCGGCCCCAGGAAAGGGGAGCACCATGACACTGCCTGACCCGCCGCAGTCGGTCCTCACCGAGCCGGTCACCGGCCCCACGGCGTGGCTGGCCGGGGACCTGCCGGTGCCCGAAGGGGTGGTGCACCGGCTCGCGCCGTCGCATCTGGACGAAATCGGCGGCCTCGTCAAGGCGTTGCGGGACGAGCCGCTGCCCCTCGTCGCGGACCGCGAGCCCTGGCGCGCCCTCGCCCGCACGACCATGCCCACACTGTCGGAACTGGCGCACACCACGGCCCACCGCACCGAGACCCACATCGGTACGGCCGTGCTCCGCGGCCTCCCGGTGGACGACCTCGCGCCGGACGAGATCCGCGGCCTCTACCGCGCGCTGGGCGCCGTGATGGGCACCGCCGTCTCGCAGAACACCCGGGGCGAGTACATCGCCGACGTCCGCGACTACGGCAACGGCGGCCTGGACGACAGCACGGTGCGCGGCCACCAGACCACCTCCGCGCTGCGCTTCCACTCGGACGACGGCGACCTCGCGCTGCTGCTGTGCGTTCGGCCCGCCGAGGACGGCGGCGCCTCGCTGATCGCCAGCGCCATGACGATCTACAACGAACTGCTCCACCGCGCACCGCACTTGCTGGGCCTCTACTACAACGGCTTCGTCTACGAGAACCGCGACGAGGAGGACCCCCCGGCCTACCGCAACGCCGTCTTCGGCTACTACCACGGTCAGTTGACGTGCCGATACTTCCTGCGGGACTACGTCGACTCCTCCCCGAGCGTGACGTCCGTGCCCGTGAGCGACCTGGAGCGCTACGCCCTCGACCTGTTCGAGGCGCTCGCGGCACGGCCCGGTGCCGCCACCGAGTACGCGCTGCGCGCCGGCGATCTCCAGCTGGTGAACAACAACATCGTGGTGCACTCCCGCCGTTCGTTCAGCGACGCCGCCGGCGGCGGGGGCAGGCTGCTGCTGCGGCAGTGGGTCAACCTCGACGGGGGACGGCAGTTCCCGACGACGCTGTGCCGCCATCGCTACGGGATGCGGAAGAAGCCCGATGAGCGCGGCTGAGCGGCGGCTGCTGGTCACCGCGGAACTCCCCGGCCTCCCGGCCGCGTTGCCCGCGGGGCTGACCCTGGCCCGCTGGGACGGCGGGGACCGCGCGAGTCTGCTGCGGGCGGCGGCCGGCAGCACCGCGTTGCTGGTGACCGCCAACGAGCCGGTGGACGAGGCCCTGCTCGGGGCGGCGGGCCCCGGCCTGCGGGTGGTGGGCACATACTCCACGGGGGTGGACCACATCGCGGTCCAGGCGTGCCGGCGTGCCGGGGTGCGGGTCGTCACCGCGGCCGGCGCGCTGGCGCCGGCCGTCGCGGAGCACACGCTCGGACTGCTGCTGGCCTGCGCCCGGCGGATCGTGGAGGCGGACCGGTTCGTCAGGTCCGGCGCCGACTGGCGCTGGGAGGCCGACGCCTTCCTCGGCACCCAGTTGCACGGCCGCCGGCTCGGCGTCCTCGGCCTCGGCGCGATCGGCTCGGAGGTGGCCCGCCGGGCCCAGGCCTTCGGGATGGAGGTGCACGGCCTGCTGCACCGCCCGGACGCGCCGCTCCCGCCCGGGGTGACACCCCACCGGGAGCCGGCCGGGCTGATGCGGGTGAGCGACTTCCTGACCATCCACGTCCCCCTCACCCCGGCGACCGAACGGCTGGTCGACAAGGCGCTGCTCGCCGAACTCCCGCGCGGCGCCGTCGTGGTGAACACCTCGCGGGGCCGGGTGGTGGACCAGTCGGCGCTTGTCGAACTCCTGGCGGCCGGGCACCTGGGCGGGGCCGCGCTCGACGTCTACGAGGACGAACCGCACGTGCCGGCCGAGCTGCGGGACAGTCCTCGTACGGTGCTCACCCCGCACATCGGCAGCGCGACCACGACGGCGCGCCGGGGCATGACCGCCGCGGTGCTGCGCCGGATAGGGGCGGCGCTGGAGGGGTGAGCGGCCGCGGGGCCGGGGTCGGGGCCACGCGGCGGCCACCCGCGTCAGTCGTCGAGCTGTTCCAGCAGCGCGAACCCGCTGCGGTCCAACTGGTAGAACACCTGTCCCCCGAGCCGCTGCCGCCACACCACGCCCGCCTCCGTGAGCACCCCCAGATGCTGGGAGACGGTGCTCTTGGCGAGGCCCAGGGACTGGGCGACCACGGTCGTGGTCTTCGGTACCTGGAGGGCCCTGATGATCTTCGCGCGGCCGCCGCCGATGAGCAGGGCGAGGCGGTCCGTGTCCGGCTCGGCGGGCCGGTCGGTCGCGACGGAGTGCAGGAAGCCGGTCGCCCTGGCCTGGTAGGACATGGCGGTCACGTCGGCGGTCGAGGTGAAGACGCGCGTCACGGCGGAGAACATGCTGGGGACGAGCACCAGTTTGGACCGCTGGACGCCCCGGGTCAGGTCCAGGTGGTACGGCGCGGTCAGCCTGGGTCGCTGCCACAGCACCCGGCCCTCCAGTTCCGCCAGCATCGCCTCCGGCCCGTTGACGGCCAGGGTCCGCCCCCGGAAGAGGACCTCCTCCTCCAGGGCGGCGCGGATGGCGGCCCAGTAGGGGTGCAGCGCGCGGTTCCAGTAGTCCTCGATCAGCGCGGCGGCCCGCTCGTCCGCGCCGTCGCCGCAGCGCCCCCGCAGGAAGCCGAGTTCCTCCTGGAACGAGGCGCGCGCGGGGTCGGGTACGTAGGAGTGGGCGTGCCGCAGGAACGGGCTCTCCCGGCGGTGCACCAGGTGCACGAGGGTGTCCATCAGCTTGGGCGGCACCGCGCGCCGGGTCTGCCGTACCCAGCCCGTGTACGGCGTGGGCACGGCCCCCCGGTAGCGGGCGAGGAGGGCGAGGCTGCCGAGGGTCTCCCACAGCGGGCTGAGGGCCAGCCGGATCGAGCGCAGGCTCTCGTCGTCGACGTCCAGGCGGATCATGACGACGGGGGGCGGGGCGCGGGGCGCGTCACCACTGGAGGGTCCCGCTGCCGCCCTGGTCCGCGAGGAACTCCACGACGTCGGCGAGGGCCTCCGCCGCGTCGATGCCGTACTCCCCGGCGACCCCGTCGGCGATGTCCGCGACCGTCCGGTCGCCGTCGGCCAGCCGGTAGATCAGCTCGGCGGGGCCGGACAGCAGCACCGCCTGGTCGCGGTATCCGAGCAGCAGTCCGTCCGGGACCCGGCGGATGCGGATGCCGAGGGTGCGGCGGGGGACGTCGAGGGGGCCGGGGCCCGGCAGGGCGCTCACGAGACCTCCACGCGCATCGCTATGTCCTGGCAGATCGTCAGCACCTTGTTGATCCAGGGCCGGGGGTCCTCGGGGTCGTAGTCCCGCATGGTCTCCAGGGCCCAGTAGTCCTCGAAGGAGAGGGCGTCCGGCCGGGCGGCCCGGAAGCGCTGGGGGCGCCACTTGGGTGCCTGGCTGCCGAACTGGCCGTGCCCTTCGAGGAGCGCGTCGACGCTGGAGCCGAGGGCGGCGCGCGCGGAGAGGGTGGCGCTCTCCAGGTTGCCGGACTTCATCTGCCCGAGCGCGTCCTCGACGCAGTTGTCGGAGGCGCCGAGCGAGCGGGCGATCATGAACGAGCGGAAGGCCGACTCGGCCAGCCGGGCGCGCCGGGCCTCGAACCACGGCTCGCCCTGGAGGATCACGCAGCTGTCCAGGCGGCCGAGGGCCAGCTCCTCCCGGGCGGCCAGCACCCGGGCCGGCGCGACCCCCCGGTTGTACTCGTCCCTGGAGACCTTGGCGAGCATCTGGTCGTAGTGGCTGTCCAGCCAGTACGTCACCTCCCAGCGCCGCTCCCCCAGGTAGAACGACTGGCTGCGCACCCGGGGCGGGTTGAGCGGCATCGTGATGCTCGACTGGCCCGCGAAGTCCGGCTCCTGGGAGGTGACGACGTAGAAGTCGTAGTCGCTGCGCTCGTTGTGCCAGCCGTGCGCCACCGAGCCGACGAGGGAGACCGCGAGGGCGTCCCCCGGGATCAGCTCGCGTTCCCGAAGGACCCGCAGCCACTGGCCGGATTCGTTCTCCTGCACCCGAACACCCCTCGTTCGCAACGCCGTTGCCAAGCCCCGGACATGGGAGTGCGGTGATCATAGACCGGCCGGTGGCGCCCTGGCACCGTGCGGGGTTCGGCGAGAACCGAATCCATAGGCCGCCCGGCCCCGCTCGGTTACTGTGATCGCCAGCCGGGCTGAGGTGGCCTGAAACAGGCCGCCGCTTCCCGCTGATTCTCCGGTGGACACGCCGAGTTGCTGGAGGGAGGTGGGTCAGAATGCAGAAGTACAGCAAGCCGACGACGAAGACCGTCAGCCAGGGCACCTCTCTGATGGTTCTTGCCTGAAGTAAGACGAGCGGGTGAGGGCTTCGCAGGCCGGGGCCCTCACCCTCGCCCGGACCACGCACGGCACCGGGCGGCGGCCCGAGGAACAAGACATGTGTGGAATAGCGGGAATTGCCCGGCTGGGCGGCCGGACGCTGGGCGCGGAGACGGACGCCGTCCTCGATCGGCTGGCCGACATCCTCGACCATCGCGGACCCGACGAGCGGGAGACCCTCCGCGACGACGCGGTGGGGCTGGTCTTCACCCGGCTCGCGCTGGTCGACCCGGAGGACGGCAGCCAGCCCCTGGTCAGCGACGACGGCTCGCTCGTGCTCGTGGCCAACGGCGAGGTCTACAACCACCGGGAGCTGGCGGCCTCGCTGCCCGGCGGCGCCCCGCTGAAGACCGGCTCGGACTGCGAGGTTCTCCTCTACCTGTACCGCGAGCACGGACTCGACTTCCTGCGTGACGTGCGGGGCATGTTCGCCCTCATCCTGTGGGACCGGGCCAGGAACCAACTGGTGCTCGCCCGCGACCGCTTCGGCATCAAGCCGCTCTACTACCACCGCGACGACGCCCGCATCGTCCTCTCCTCGGAGATCAAGGGCCTCTTCGCCGACCCCGCCACGCCCCGGCGCTTCGACTGGGAAGGCGCCCTCGCCACTCCCCTGCTCGCCTCCGCCGGCACCTTCAACGAGGCGCCGGTGTCCACCTGGTTCGAGGGCGTCGAACTGGTCCCGGCGGCCACCGTCGAGCGCATCGACCTGGCCGACGGCCGTACCACGCGGCACCGTTACTGGGAGCTGCCGGAAGACTCCGACGAGGGCGCGGGCGCACCGGAGTTCGTCCGGCGGTACGGCGAACTCCTGGAGGAGTCCGTCCAGGAGTGCGTCACGGCCGACACCGAGCTGGGCCTCTTCCTCTCCGGCGGCATCGACTCGTCCGCCGTGCTCGCGCTGGCCGGGGACAAGCGCGCGGGCATGCACACCTTCACCGCGCTCACCGGCGGCACGTTCGACAACGGGGACGCGGAGAACGCCGCCTGGATCGCGCGCGAGCTGGGCGTGCCCAACCACCAGGTGGTCTTCCCGCCCGACCACGTGCCGACGCCGCAGGAGTGGCTGCGGCTGCTGTGGCTCACCGAGACCCCGATGTGCGGCCCCGAGGTGTACTACAAGCACGAACTCCACCGCTTCGCGCGCGCGGCCCGGCCCGGACTGCGGGGCATGCTCCTCGGCGCGGCCAGCGACGAGTTCAACGGGGGCTACGCGCGGGACATGGGCGCGCGGGACTGGCCGTCCTTCCTGGGGATCCTCTCCCTCGTCGACCGCGACACCCGCCTCGCGCGCCGCCCGGCCCTGCGGCACTGGTGGGCGCAGGAGCCGTACTTCGTCTCTCCCAAGGGCATCGACGGCCTGGACCAGGACGGCGACCGGCTCTACCGCGCCTATCTCCGCTCCGAGTACTGGCAGATCCAGCAGTACAACGTGTGGCACGAGGACCGCACGGCGGCCGGCAGCGGGGTCGAGGCCCGGGTGCCGTTCCTGGACCACCGCCTGGTCGAGCTGTGCGCGCGGATCCCGGAGCGGCTGCGTCCCGAACTCCTGTGGAACAAGCGGATCCTCCGGGAGGCGGTGGGCTCCCGGCTGCCGGAGCGGATCGCCGAGCGGCCGAAGGTCCCCTTCTTCTACGGCGAGGGGACGTACCACTCGTACCGCATGCTGGTCCGGCTGATGCGCGCGGACTCCGGTGCCCTCGTGGAGCGGGCGCTCGCGGCCCCCGGCGCGGCGGACTTCATCGACGGGGACCGCGTGCGCGCCCACCTCGCCGAGATCGGCGAGGGCAGGACCGACGCGCCCTCCGTGGAGATGCTGATGCGCGTCCTGAACATGGGTCTGCTCGCGCAACTGGCCGTGGACGCACCGCGGCTGGAGGACACCTCGCCGGGCGCGGTGCTCCAGGAGGTCACCGGCGGCGGGCCGGTGTCCGAGGCCGTGGCCGACCTGCCGGAGCTGCCCGGCGACGCGGTGCCCGTGTTCGCGGAGAACGTGCTGCTGCTCACCGACCCGGCGGGTGCCGACTGGTACCTGATCAAGGACGGGGAGATCGAGTTCGTGCTCCAGGCGGGCTCGCCGACCCTTGAGGTGCTGCGGGCGGTCGACGGCAGGACCCCGCTGGCCGGCCTCCTGGCACCCGTGGGCGCGGAAGGGGAACAGGAGGCGCGCGCCGACGTGGGCAACCTGCTGGACCTCGGCTTCCTGGCCTGGGCCGGCTGATGTACCGGGAGCGGGCGACGGAGCCGCTCCTCGCGGCGCGGCCGGCGGGGCGGGAGCACGGCGACGGCTACACCAGCGGCTTCGGCCGCTGGGACCGCCTCGCCGGGGTGCGCAACCGGCCCCAGCGGTCGTTCACGGAACCCGGACCGCTCTACTTCCCGCCCGAGCTGCACCCGGTGGCCGCGCACCCCCTGGTCACGGCCGGGGGGCCGGCGGGGGTCGAGTGGCTGCTGCTGCGCCGGCTCCACGACTACCTGGACTTCACCACCCAGCTCGAATCGCTCGCGGTCATCCCGGTGGTGACCGCGATCAGCCGGGGCCGCTCGGGCCTGCCCCTGCCGGAGGGCATGCGGGCGGACGCGTTCAAGATCGTCACGGACGAGGCGTGGCACGCGCAGGTCTCCTACGACTTCGCGCGGCAGGTGGAGCGGGCGACCGGGGTGCCCGCCGAGCGGCCGGACGGCGGCGGTCCCCCGGTGTTCACCGAGCGGCTGGACGCGATCCGGGACCGGCTGCCGCGGGAGATCAGGGGCGTGGAGGCGCTCGTCTTCGCGATCGTGAGCGAGACCCTGATCTCCGGGATCCTCGCGGAGATCCCCCGGGACGAGCGGCTGCCCCGGTCGCTGCGGGAGCACGTCCGGGACCACGCCGAGGACGAGGGGCGCCACCACGTCTACTTCCGGGCCGTGCTGCGCCGGTTGTGGGCCGCCCTGACGCCGGGCGAGCGCGGGGCCGTGGGGCCGCACGTCCCGGCGGTGATCCACGCGTTCCTGGCGCCCGACCTCGCACGGGCGGCCGGGGATCTGCGGCTGCTGGGGCTGCCGGAGCCGAGCGTCGAACAGGTCGTCGCGGAATCCTGGCCGCGGGAGAAGGTCGTACGCGACATGGCCGGGGCCGCGCGCTCCCTCGTCCGCTATTTCACCGAGGCGGGGGCGCTCGACGACCCGGCGACCCGCGATTCCTTCGAAGCGGCCGGACTCCTGCGCGCGGACTGACCCTCCGGTGGCCGGCAGTCGGGCGAATTCCCGGCCGCCCCCGCGCACCGTTTTCGATCTTGACAGACTACGTTCTGGCGTGATCACATGCTGGTCATTTGACGGCCCCTGTGCTGCTTCAACTGACGTCTGATCGATGAATTCCTCGCGATGGACGGCGTCCAGGGCGCTCTTCGAGACCACAGAGGGACAGGGGACACCTCGTGCGAGCAGAGGACGATTTCACGCGGCGCGCCGGAGCGCTGCTGCGTGCCGCCGCCAACGACCTCAAGCGTGACGACGAGAACGCCGAGCGTGAACTCGGCCTGGAAAAGGGCACGTTCGCCGAACACGCGTCGGGAAAACGCCCGGTGACCTGGGAGTTGATGCGCCGCGCGGCCGAGGTCTGGCCGCTCAACGAACGGGACCTGCTGCCCGGGCACGACGACTGCCCGGCCGGTGTGCGCGTCATGCGGCACGAGGAGTCCCGGGCCAGTGGGCGGGTGCTCAGCCGGGGCGGAGAGCCGTACTACGAGTACCGGGACACCGCGATGTCCCGCGTCGCCTCCTACCGCCCGGAGTGGATCCGGATGCTGCGGGTGGTCGAGGACGACGATCCGGACAACCCTCTTGTCCAGTGGAATCGCGGCCATCTTCTGTACCAGTTCACGTACTTCATCGGCCCGGTCAACTACTACTACCGGTGGAACGGCGTCTCGCACTGCGTCCCCATGGACACCGGCGACTCCGTCTGGGGGCTGCCCTTCGCCCCACACTCCTTCACGTCCCGTTCCGCCACCGAACCGGCCTGCATCCTCGCCCTGACCTACGGCGGCTCCCTGCTCGGCGACGCCCAGCGCGAGCTGGCCGTCCTCGGCAACACCACCACCCGGGCCCTGGCGGTCCCGCTGGCGGGGGACGCGTGGCGGCCGGGGGCGATGATCCGGTCCTTCATGGACGCGGGCGCGGTCACCGTGACCGAACTCGCCGACCGCACGGGCCTGCCGCCGGAGCGCGCCGGGGAACTGGCCGGGGGCGCGGCGCTCCCGGACGCCGGGGAACTCGACCTGCTGGCGGCCGCGTTGGGCGTCTCGGTACGCGACCTGCTGCCGCCGCGCACCGAGACGGCCGACGGGGTGCGCCTCCAGCACGCCCGGTCCGCCCGGAGCTGGGTGTGGCCCGACGACGGCGCGCCGGCCTACCGGATGACCCGGCTCGCGGGCGACCCCCTGCACCCGCACACCACGGCCCTCCAGGTCGACGTCCTGGCCGGGCCCGCCGAGCGGTCGGCTCCCCTGACCACGTACCAGCACCAGTACCTGTACGTACTCGGTGACGAACCGGTCGACCTGCACTGGGAGTTCGCGGGCGAGCGCGTCGCCGAGACGCTCGCGCCGGGTGACTCGGCCTATGTGCTCCCCCAGGTGCCGGTCGCCTTCGCGGCGGCCCGGGAAGGCGCCCGGCCCCGCGTCCTGCTGCTGCGGATCTCCGGTTCGGTCACCCCGGAGGTGCGCTACGCGGTGGGCACCATGGCGGCGGGCGGCGTCGACCGGTACGTGGCCGAGGACCGGCTGTGGTACAGCTGACCGCCCCCCGGTCCGGCCACCGGCTCGCCGGGGGCGCGGGGACGTACCGATGAGCGAGTCGCTGCTCGCCCTCCACGAACGCCCCGCGCTCCCGGACACGGTGTACGCGGGTCTGCGGCCGCTGCCCGGCCATCCCGCCGCCTATCTGGGCGAGGGCGCGGCCGGCCGGCTGGGCGCGGTGATCGAGGCGCTCGGCGCCCGCCGGGTGCTGTTCGTGCACGGCCGCACGTCCTACCAGCGCTCCGGCGTCGCGGAGTCGGTCGGGAGGTGGGCGGGCCGCTACCGGGTCGAGCACTTCGACGGCGTCCGGCCCAACCCGAGGATCGGGCAGGTGCGGGACGGCGTGGCCCTGGCCCGCCGGTTCGGCCCGGACGTGGTGGTGGGCGTCGGCGGCGGCAGCAGCCTGGACGTGGCCAAGGCGGTCGCGGTGCTCGGCGCCCAGCCGGGCGACCCGCTGGACTGCCTGCGCGATCCGGGCCTGGTGACCCGGCCGCGCTCCGCCGCGCTCGTGCTGCTGCCCACCACCGCCGGTTCCGGCAGCGAGATGACCCGGTTCGCCACCGTCTACGTCGAGGGCCGCAAGCACTCCCTCGACCTCGACCAGGCCCGCGCGGACGTCGTCCTCGTCGACCCCCGGCTCACCTCCTCGCTGCCCCGGCGGGACTTCGTCGCCAGCGGCCTGGACGCCCTGGCGCAGGCCGTCGAGTCGTACTGGTCGGTCTCGGCCGACGGGGGCTCGCGGGCGCTGGCCGTCGCCGCCCTGGAACGGCTGCTGCCCCCGCTGGCCCGTGCCGCGGCCACGGGCTCCTTCGCCGATCCGGGGGTGCGCGCCGGTCTGGCCCACGGCGCCTCGCTGGCCGGTGCCGCGATCGACGCCACCCGTACGACCGCGGCCCACGCGCTGTCGTACGAGCTGACCGCGCGGCTCGGGCTGGCCCACGGCACCGCGGTCGCGCTGCACCTGGACTGGCTGATGGCCCGGCACGCCGCGCTGACCGAGGCCGAGTGCCGGCATCCGGAGGGTGCCTCGGGGGTGCGGCGCCGGGTGGAGACCGTCCAGCGTCTCGCCGAGGAGGCCACCGGCGCGAGCGTGGAGCTGCTGGTGCGGCGGCTGCTGGCCGCGGGCGGCCAGCCGGCCGGGCTGCGGGAGCTGGCCCTGCCGGCGCACTCCTGGCGGCAGCCGCTGGCCGCCGCGCTCGCCTCGAACCGGGCGTGGAACAACCCCTGCGTCCTCACCGAGGACGACATCCTTCGCTTCCTCGTCTGAACCCGATCGTTTCCGCCGCCTGGGAGGAACCGCTGTGACCCGATCCCGCGTGCTCTACACCGACCCGCCGTGGCTGGTCGAGGACGGACGCCCCGACCCCGCGCTGGCCACGGTGGAGCGCGGCGTCCTCGGCCCGGACGTGGAGCTGGTCTTCGGACCGCACGACGGCACGAAGTACCTGACCGCCGGCCCGGAGATGCTGGAGCGGGCGGCCGGGGCCGACGTCCTCGTGGTCTACCGCACCCAGGTCACCGAGGAGTTGCTCGACGCGGCGGGCAAGGGGCTGCGGGTGGTGGTCCGCCAGGGCGTGGGCGTCGACAACCTCAACGCCGCCCTGCTGGCGGACCGCGGGCTGCCCGCCTACAACGTGCCCGACTACTGCGTGGACGAGGTCTCGACGCACACGGCGGCGCTGGCCCTCGCCCTGGAGCGGCAGGTGGTGCCGCAGCACCGGACGCTGGTGGGCGGCACCTTCGACATCTACGCGGGCGGCATACCGCACCGCACCAACCGCCGCACCCTCGGCATCGTGGGCTTCGGCCGGATCGGCCGGGCGGTCGTGCGGCGGCTGGGCGCCTTCTACGGCCGGGTCCTGGTGTACGACCCGTACGTGGGCCGCGATCTCGCCGAGGGCTACGGCGCGCTCGCCGCCGACACCCTGGAGGAGCTGCTGGCCCAGTCCGACCTGGTCACCCTGCACTGCCCGCTGACGCCGCGGACGGACGGGCTCATGGACGAGGCGGCGCTGCGCCGCATGAAGCCCGGCGCCTACCTGGTCAACGCCGCCCGGGGCAGGCTGGTGGATCCGCGGGGGCTGCACCGGGCGCTGGCGGAGGGCTGGATCGCCGGGGCCGCACTGGACGTCTTCTCGCCCGAGAACCCGCACCAGGACCCCCGCTGGCACCCGGTCCTCGCGCATCCCTCGGTGGTCGTGACGAGCCACCGGGCGTTCCTGTCCGAGGAGGCCGAGGCGAGCAGCCGGCGCCGGGTCGCCGAACTGGTCGGCGCCGCCCTGGAGGGGCGCACGGAGGGGCTGGTCGGCAGGGTGACGGCGCCGGGTTCCGGAAGCTGACCCGTCAGTCGTGCCGGGACCCGCTCAACGGGCCCGGCACGACGGCCGGTTCGTCACCGCGTCCACGGATGCCGCCAGTCGCCGGGGTCCACGGCGCTCCCGTGGTCCCGCTGCCAGGAGCTGAGGTCGACGGGGGCCGGGCGGGGCGTGTCGGCGGGGTCGTCGGCGAGCGCCACGGTCCACAGCGGAACCAGCCGGGCACCGCGTTTGACCTTCGCGGAATAGGCGCCGATGCCCAGGTGGAGGGCGGTCAGGCCGCGTTCGCTCATGTAGTCGACGGGCAGGTAGTAGCAGAGGCCGTAGTACTCGTAGGCGCCGCTCAGCGCCGCGTAGTCGAAGCCGGCGGCGCGGGCGTAGAGCGTGCCGCGCCACTCGTACATGACGCAGACGCCGACCAGCCGGCCGCCGCGCCGGGCGGTGAACACCACGGAGCGGTGGTCCAGGGTGGCCGCCTGGTCGGCGAAGGCGCGGTGGATCTCCGCCTCGCTGGTCGCATGGCCGTACTTGGCCTGGAGGTTGACCAGCAGCGGCACGGCCTCGTCCAGGCACTCGCCGAGCCGCTGCCGGCCCAGCTCGTACCCGGCGGCGAGGAAGCGGGCGTACTCGCCCTTCAGGCGGATCCGGCGGCGGCTGACCAGGGTGGCGCAGTACTCCTCGAAGCCCAGCCCCCCGGTGTGCAGGGTGGCGTCGCCGCAGTCGAAGTCGACGGCGGCCCCGCGCCGGTGCAGGGCCGTCGCCGTGCGGTTGGTGGCGAACAGGAACAGCGAGCCGGTGCGGGACGGGGGGCTCAGTCTCGCGCGCGCGTCCAGCAGCAGGTCGAGGACGGCGTCGTCGTACTCCGCCGCCCTCGGTATCCCGCAGCTGTACCCGCGGTGCGACCCCGCGACCCCCCACTCCCCGCCCGCGCCCATCTGGTCCAGGCGCGGCTGCCGGGCGTAGAACTTGTTGTGCTCGTGCTCGATCTCGTACAGCGGCAGCCCGCCCACCAGCCGGTCGCCCGCGTACGCGAGGAGGTAGGTGACCGGCGCACCGCTCTCGCGTTCCACCGCGCGCAGCCAGTCGTGGGACAGGTAGAAGCCCTCGGGTTCGGCGAGGGCGTCCCAGTCCTCGGCGGCCACCTTGTCCAGGGTGGTCGCGGTTTCCAGTCGAAGACCGCTCGGGGTGTGGTGCATCGCGTCATCCGCCTCAGCTGCACGGGGTCGGTCGGAGCAAACGGGAGGGACACGGCCGCCGGTCAGCGGTGCGCGCGCACCGCGTCCACCAGGAGGCGGGCGGCCCGGACCACGTCCGGTCCGGAGCGGGCCAGCGCCAGCCGGACCTGGCGCACGCCGTCCTCCGGCCGGTCCCAGTGGAAGGGGCCGCAGGGCAGGACGTGGGTGCCCCGCCGCACCAGGTCGTCGTAGAGGGCGGCGGCGTCCGGGCCGTCGTCGGGCAGGGTCACCCGGGCCACGCTGATCCGGGCCTCGGGGTCGGTGAGGGTCACCGGGCCGCCGTCGAGGACCTCGGCCAGGGCGCGCCGGTTGCGGGCGATCAGGTCGTGCAGTTCGGCGTAGCCGCCGCGCCCGGCGTCCTGGGCGAACCGGGTGAGCATCAGCAGCACGAGCGGCGACACGGACAGCAGCACGTCGCTGAAGTACTCCAGCAGCGGCAGGTCGGTGTTCTCGCCCCAGGCCAGGAAGCCCGCCTTCAGCTCCAGGGTGGGCCAGAGCTTGCCGGTGTCCTCGATGACCACCCACTGCGCGCCGGACTCCTCCAGGATCGCGTAGGTGTCGTACTGCGCCCGCTCGTCCTGCGCGCGGAAGCAGGTGTCCATGGCCAGCACCCGGCCGGTGCGGGCGCAGAACGCGGCGAGGCGGCGCAGCCCGTCCTCGGCCAGCACCCAGCCGGTCGGGTTGTTGGGCGTGGTCACGAACACCGCGCCTACCGCGTCGGGCAGTTCGGGCTCCCCGCCCGCCAACTCGGCCTCGGTCAGCGGCAGCAGCGTCAGGCCGCGGCCCTTGAGCAGGTCCGGGATGTTGTCGAAGGTCGGGTGCACCAGGGCGATGGTGTCGGTGCGGTGCGCGAGCGCGCGGGCCGTAATGTCCATCGCGACGGACGAGGAGTAGCAGCTGACCAGCCGGCCGGTGCCGACGGGTGCCCGGTGCTGGCCGATGCCGTGCAGGAACGCCTGCTGGGCCTCGGCCTCGATCTCCTCGAACACGCGCTTCTCGGCCTCGTCGAACAGCGCGGGCAGGCTGTCCACGATGGCCCGCTGCGAGGCGGTGAGCGGCATCCGGGGATGCCCGTCGGACACGTTGAGGCCGCCGATCAGCGCGTCGGTCTCCATGGAGGTCAGATTCCGCCGGTCCGGCTCGGGGCCGGCCTGGGTGCGTGCGGTGACGCCGGTCGTGGTGGACATCAGTGTTCCTCCCCCGTCTCGGCCGCCCGCGTCCGGCCGGAGCGCAGCGCGACCTGTCCCAGCAGTTCGAATGCGACCACGGACGCGGCGTGGCTGGTGATGTCCGCGTGGTCGTACGGCGGCGCGACCTCGACGATGTCCAGGCCCCGGTAGTTCAGCGGGCCCAGCGCCCGGATGTAGCGCAGCGTCTGATAGGAGGTCGGCCCGCCCACCTCGGGCGTGCCGGTGCCCGGCGCGTACGCCGGGTCGATGAAGTCGATGTCGAAGGAGACCATGACGGGGCGGTCGCCGACCCGCTCGCGCACCCTGCGCCCGAACTCCTCGGGCGTGAGCTCCGCCAGTTCGTCCCAGCCGATGACGTCGTAGCCGAGCGCCTTGCCCGAGTCGACGTCGTCGGGGTGCACGGAGCCGCGCATGCCGACCTGGACGCTGGTGTGGGGATCGACCACGCCCTCCTCCACGCCGCGCCGGAACATCGTGCCGTGGAAGTGCTTGACGCCGTAGTAGTCGTCGAGGACGTCCCCGTGGGCGTCGAAGTGGACGACGCTCACCGGGCCGAGGTGGCGGGCCATGGCGCGCATCTCCGCCATCACCAGGCTGTGGTCACCGCCGAGGAGCAGCGGCACGATGCCCCGCTCGTACAGCGGGGCGAGGAACTCCTCCAGCCGCTCCAGGGTCAGCTCGTGGTAGCCGGGGACGACGGGCGCGTCGCCCGCGTCGACCATCGACAGGGCCCTGGTGACGTCCACTCCGGTGGCCGGGTTGTGGTCGCGCAGCAGGATGCTGGCCGCGCGGATCGCCTCCGGCCCGAAGCGGGCGCCGGACCGGTAGGAGACCGCCGAGTCGGTGGGCACGCCGACGACCGCCACGTCGACGCGGCCCTCGGCGGCCAGCGGGTCGTCCACCCAGGGCAGCCGCATGAAGGTGCGCGGGCCGGACGCGATGCGCGGTTTGGTCATGCTGTCCCGCGGGCGGTAGTGCTCGCTCACGCGTCGGCCTTCCGCAGCAGCCAGCCGACGCAGAAGCCGGTGGAGTCCATGGCCGGGTCGGTGGTGTCGTAGGCGTCGACGCGCAGCCCGCAGTCGGCGAACAGCTTCTCCCACCACTGCCTGGTCTCCAGGCGCTGGCTGGTGAAGGGGTGCATCAGCAGATAGGCGTTGTAGTAGGCCTGCGCCAGCGGCTGGGACATCGCCTCGCGGTCGGCGGACTTCAGGTCGATGTCGACGATGGCCAGGGTCAGGTCGGGCGACTCGGCGAACAGCTTGGTGAGCATGCGGCGCACGCCCTCCTCGCCCTCCTGCCCCAGCACCTCGTGGATCACGAAGGCGTAGACGGCGAGGTCGGGCTTGTCCTCGGTGTTCTCGATCCACCGCACCGCGTCGACCTGCTCGATGGTCACCCGGTCCGCGGTGGGCTGGCCCGCCACCCAGGCGCGCGCGGCGGCGGCGCCGTCGGCGTCGGGCTCGATGCCGACGGCCGTCATCTCCGGGTAGTCCGCGCACAGTTCGGTCAGGTAGACGCCGCTGCCGCAGCCGAGGTCCACCAGGCGCCGATAGTCGCGCCCGTCCTCGGCGAGCAGCTTGCGCAGCAGCGGCAGGGAGTCGTGCATGCTGATGCCGCAGCTACCGCTGCCGACGTAGCCGCCGCGCCGGGGGGCGGGGCCGGTGCCTTCGGCCAGGTGGTCGCCGAGCGCCAGGAACGTCTGGCCGTAGCCGCCGACCATCATCTCGTACCAGGGGCGCGCCTGTTCGTAGGTGCGGGCGAGGTCGGTGAGGGTGAGCACGCCGTCCACGGAGCGGTCGAGGAGCCCGGCGGCGACCCAGTAGTCGGCCATCGCGGTCAGGCGTGCCCGGTCGAGCTTCCTGGTGGTGACCAGGGCGTCGACGGTGGTGCCGGCGGCGAACTCGTCCTGGAGGCCGGACTGCTGGAGGGTGAAGATCATGGTGCTCAGGACGTAGCCCCTGAACGGCTCAAGGGCGCGTACGAGGTGGGACTCGCGAATGGGCATGGGGTATCCAATCGGTGTCGGTACGTACACGTGACAGCGCCGGCCGGCGCCGGGACTCAGGGACTCAGTCGCCGAGACCGTTCAGCACGGGGCTGTCGACGGTGCGGCCGGCTGCGAAGAGGTCGTGGAACTTGGCCTGGAATGCCTCGGGCGGGCCGAGGAAGAGCCGCTCGTAGAGGACTTGGCGGGTGCCGAAGCGGTTCATGGTGAGGTCGGCGGCGGCCCGCAGCAGCCTGCCGTGCGCCAGGCCGTCGACGCCGGCTCCGGCGAAGTAGGTCTGCATGAAGGCGTGGCTGGCCGCTTCGGGGTCCTCGTCGGCGGTGACGGGGTGCATCACCAGGCCGCTGCTGGCGATCGCCTGGAGCAGCTCGATCGCGCGGGGGTAGAGCCGGGCGTTGAGCATCCCGGACGCGGCGAGGGGCACCGGTTCGCAGACGTGCGCGCCGAACCCGTCGGGCCCGGCGCCGGTCTCGGCGGAGACGACGAGGCCGCGCAACGTCTCGACGATGCCCGCGAGTTCGCCGAGCTGCTGGCGCGCGAGCGGCTGCCGGTCGCGGCCGCCGGCCCGCGCGCACCTGGCGGCCAGGTCGTACACGGTCTCCGCCTTCACCCAGGCGCGGACCGCGGACTGGTGCCAGGCGTAGGAGGTCATGCCGGTGCCGGGGCGCAGGTTGTTGGCGGCGGCCACGTCGCCGTGGATGAAGACGCGGTCCCAGGGGACGAGGACGTCGTCGAAGTGGCAGACGGCGTCCAGTTCGTCGAAGCGGCCCGCGAGCGGCCCGTCCCCGGCGGGGGCGGAGGCGTAGGAGGGCCGGGAGTAGAGGGTGAGTCCGGGCGTGGCGACGGGGATGGCGAAGCACAGGGCCTGGTCGGTCTCGGACTCGCCGAGCGGGCGGAACGGGTAGACCACCAGGTCGTCGGCGAACGGGGAGAGCGTCGCCAGCATCTTGGCGCCGCGTACGACCACTCCCTCGTCGGTGGTGCGGATCGCGCGCAGCGCCTGCACCTCGCCGTCGGGGCCGGGGCCGAGGTGGCGGTCGGCGGGCGGGTCGCTGATGGCGTGGGTGAGCAGGAGGTTGGCGGCGCGCGCGTGCCGCCAGTAGGCGCGGACGTTGTCGGCGTGGGGGCCGAAGTGGTCGGCGGCGCCGGCCCAGGCGGTGAGGACGGTGGCGACGAAGTCGGGGCTGCGGCCCATCAGTCCGCCGCTGAGCCGGGCGATCCGCGCGAAGGCCCGGCCCCGCGCGCGCACCTCGTCCGCCGAGTGCGCCAGGGAGTAGGCGAGGGGGTACCCGTCGGGTCCGGTCAGCTCGCCGTCCGGGCGGTGCTCGTCGAGCAGTTCCGCGAGGAAGGCGGCCATGCCCTCGGTCCTCGGGTCGTGGGCCAGGTCGGCGACCGGCCGGCCCGCGAGGTACACCCGCCGGCCGTCGGCGAGGCCGGACAGGTACGAGGTGCCGGTCCGACTTCCGTTCGGCGGTGCGGTGCTGGTGGCCATGCGTTCTCCAAGCTCCGGGCTGGTGGACGGGGGGTGTCGGGGGCGTGGGGGCGCCGGGCGGGGCGGGCGTGGTGGGGGCCGGTGGGTCAGGCGCCACACCACGCGGCGGTGGCCGCGGTCCGCACGTCGGCGGCCAGGACGTCCGGGTCGGTGTGCCACAGCAGCACCGAGACGCCGAGGGCTCCCGAGGTGCCGGTGTGGGTGCGCCGGGCGGCCTCTCTGACGTGCACGAGCCGCTTGCTCGTGGTCTCGGGGGTGTGCCGGTACCGCTCGCCCGGCATGACGGGGATCCACACCCAGGCGGCCTCGGTGCCCGTGGGGTGCGGCCGCGGCAGGGGAAGGTCCGCCTGGAGGGCGAGGTTGGCCTCCTCCAGGTTCAACCCGGCGTGCAGCCGGGCCAGTTCGGAGACCAGGGCACCGGGGGCGCGCCCGGCGACCTCCACGACGACCAGTTCGTCCTCGCGGTTGACGGCGAACTCGGTGTGCACGACGAAGGCCCCCTCGCCGCCGAGGGCGGCGACCACGGCCTGGTTCAGCTCATGCGCGCGCCGGTCCAGTCGGCTGTCGTACGGGACGGTCCAGCCGCCGAGCCGACGGCCGTCGGGCAGGTCGAGCAGCGGGCCGAGATAGGTGCCGGTCTGGACGGGGGTGAGCACGCCGTCGCGGACCAGGCCGTTGACGTGGTGGAAGGTGCCGTCGAGGAACTCCTCGATCTGCCAGCCCTGTTCGCCCTGGTGGGCGGCGAGCCAGTCCCGCAGTCCGGCCTGGTCGCGCAGGATGGCGACGCCGCGGGAGTTGGCCTCCCGCCGGGGCTTGGCGACGGCCGGCAGGCCGATGGTCCCGGTGACCAGGGCGGTGCCGGCCTCTGGTTCCGGCACCCCGTCCGTGAGGGCGAGGAAGCGCGGCACCCGCACGCCCGCCGCGGCGAGGCGCTCCTTCATCAGGACCTTGTCGATGTAGTGCGCGGGCCGGTCCGGGTGCCGGGCGGGCAGGCCGAACTCGGCGCGCAGCGCGGCGCAGGTGATGAGGCAGTACTCGTCGTTGGTGACGATCTGCACCGGCCGGTCCCCGGCGAGGCGCCGGATCTCGGTGGCCCAGGTGTCGCGCGGCGCGCGGTGCACGGCGGGGGTGGCGCCCGGGGCGTCCTCGCGCATCACCGCGTCGGCCTCGGCGTCGGTGAGGACGACGCTCTCCCAGTGCGCCGGGTCGAAGGTGGCCGCCGGGTCGGTGGTGAGCGGCTGCCGGGAGTGCAGGAGCACCGCCAGGGGGCGCGGTGCGGGCGCCGAGGTCGGACGGGGGGCGGGGGAACTGGTCATGATCGGCCTGTCCTGTCGGCGCCGGTGCGGGTGGTGGCGGTGGGAGTACGGGTGGGGGTGGCGGTGGTGGGGGTGTGAGCGCGGGTGCCGGTCATGACCGGCCCGGCGTCAGGGTGCCGCGTACGGCGGCTCGGGCGCGGGCCGCGCTCGTCGGCGGTACGACGCCGGGGACGGGAGCGCCGG
Organism: Streptomyces sp. NPDC048106; assembly: GCF_040706415.1. Lineage (NCBI taxonomy): Bacteria > Bacillati > Actinomycetota > Actinomycetes > Kitasatosporales > Streptomycetaceae > Streptomyces > Streptomyces sp. NPDC048106. Next base: position 105,720 of record NZ_JBEZND010000003.1, read on the forward strand.
GAGCGGCCAGCGCCGCCCAGATCGCGGCGAAGTCGTCGGCGAACGCCACGTCGCTGGCGCGGCTGCGCCACGCCACGTGCGGGGAGAGCCGTACGCCGGGCAGCCGGCGCAGCGGGTGTCCGGTCGGCAGTGGTTCCGGGTCGGTGACGTCCAGGGTGGCGGACAGCCGCCCCGCCGCGCAGAGTTCGGCGAGCGCGTCCTGGTCGACGATGGCCGCGCGGGAGATGTTGACGAGGTGCAGCCCCGGGCGGGCCCGGCCGAGCGCGGCCCGGTCGAACAGGTGCCGGGTGCCGGCGGTCAGGGGCAGCGCCACCACCAGGTGGTCGGCGTCCAGGGCCCGGCCGAGGTCGGAGGTCTGGTCGATGCGGGAGCCGGGCTCGGGGCTGCGCCGCAGCACGGTCACCGAGGCGCCGAGCGAGTCGAACACGGTGGCGAGGCGCTGTCCCACGGCCCCCCATCCGGCGACGGTGACCTCGGCGCCCCACAGCCCGGCGCCGCCGCCGGTGCTGGCCCCGGCGGGGACCGGCGGGGCGTCCGCGGCCGGTGCCGAGCGGGTGTCCCGCTCCTGCCAGGGTGCCCCGCGCCGCCATTCGTGGGTCAGCACGGCGTGCAGGGCGTACTCGGCGAGCGGCGCCGCGTAGCAGCGCCAGCTACGGGTGAGGAGGGTGTCGGCGGGCCAGTCGGCGAGGTCGATGAAGTCGGCGCCGGCGGAGGTGAGGTGGGCCCAGGACCAGCGGGCGGAGCGGAGGACCGCGGCGCGCCGGGCCTCGGACAGTTCGTGCGGGGCCATCAGCAGGACCCCGTCGTGCTCCGGGGCCTCCTGCCAGGGGCGGAGTTCGACCGAGGGGCCGAATGCCGCCCGCAGTCGCGGGAGGGAAAGCCGCAGGAGTTCTTCGGTGAGCGCCGTATGGACCACCGGCCCGACGGTGCTTGCAGACGTGCAGTCGCCGTCGATGATTCCCCCTAAGCCTATGGACCTGTCAAGACGCACGAGCTTCGGCCGTTATCCCTTGGGAGTTAAGCATCCCCGTTCGGCCGAGGCAAGCAATTACTTCGCCGCGTCGATTCACAGGAACTTCGCATTGGTTGCCGAAGGACCCCGATGACGTTTCGGGCCATTGGTACATACCGGGGTCGTGTGACCTGGGTCACTGCGGCGTATCGTCGGCGCCTGGCTAATATGAAGTTCTGTCGGGGGACGGTACTCCTTTCCTCTGCGCCGGGTTTCCCTCTGACGAGGCGAAATCCGTGATGGGTTCCTCGCAATGAACCATGTCGAGCGGAAGGGGGTGCGCCTTGCCGGTCACGGTCGAGGTGCGTGCCGTACCGTCCCTGACGGAGATCCCGGCGGCCGAGTGGGACGCCCTGGCCGCGCCCGGGGGGCTGTACGCGTCGCACGCGTGGCTCGCCTCGGTCGAGCGCGAGCCCGGATCCGGCGTCGAGTACCTCCTGGCCGGCTCCCCCGACCGGCTCGCCTGCGCCCTCCCGGTGTACGACGTGGAGGTCGAGCACAACCCGTACTACGCACCCCGGCGCCATCTCGACCTGCTGGGCCTGGACGGCAGTTGGGACCTCGCGGGCGCCCGCCGGGGGTACCGGTACGACCTGCCCGCCGCCCCGGACACGGGCCCGGAGCTGGACGCCCTCCTCGCCGCGGCACTCGAGCGGGCCGCGGCCCGCGGCCGGCGCGGCCTGCTGTTCCCGTTCGCCACGAGCCGCACCGCCCGGCTGCTGTGGGAGCGCGGCGCGGCGGTCGCCATGGACGGCGCCGACGCCTCGGTGGTCACCGACGGCGCGCCCTTCGAGGAATACCTGCGAAAACTCAGCAGTAAACGGAGGATCGCGGTCCGTCACGAGTTCTCTACGTTCCGTGCAGCCGGGTACGAACTGGGCCTGGAAAAGCTGGAGGACTGTTACGCCGAGGCCGCGCCGTTACTGGGGCAGATCCAGCGGAAATACGGCCACGAGGCGCATGACGAGGGAATGCGGGGATATCTCGCCGGACAGGTCGAAGCGCTCGGGAAATATTCCAGGGTCTTCACCGCGCGCCGCTCCGGACGGCTCGTCGGTTTCTCGCTCATGTATGAATTCGGCGAGACGCTCTACGCGCGCGCGGTAGGTTTCGACTACGCGGAGACCGGGAAAGCCTTCGAATACTACGCGCTCTGCTACTACCTGCCCATCGAATACATGCACCGACAGGGCCTGAGGGCGCTCCACCTCGGAATGGAGACCTACCAGGCGAAGCTGGCGCGCGGCGCCCGGCTCGGTCCGCTGTGGTCGGTCGCGCTGCCGGTGCCGTCCTCACCCCTTCCCGGCAGACCGCCGGCGGACACCTCCGAGTGGCTGGGCCGGTTCGGGCGGCGGGCGCTGCCCGAGGAGGAGTGGCAGCAGCCGTGGGCCGCCCCCTGGGAGCCGCCCGGCACCGGCCCGCGGGAGGGGGACCGGTGACGCCGCCCGCCCTGCTCTTGGACGGCGTCGGCCGTGACTACGTGGACAAGAAGAAGGTCGTCACCGCGCTGTCGGAGGTGTCCTTCACGGTCGGCCGCGGGGAGATCGTCGGGCTGCTGGGCGTCAACGGCGCGGGGAAGACCACGCTGTTGCGCATCATCGCCACCCTGCTGACCGCGACGAGGGGCCGGGTCCTGGTCGACGGCGTCGACGTGGCGGCCGACCCCCGATCGGTCCGCACGCGCCTGTCCGTGGTCTTCGGCGGCGACCGCGGGCTCTACCCGAGGCTGTCCGCCCTCGACAACGCCATGCTCTTCGGCTCCCTGTCCGGCCTGCCCGCCAAGTCCCTCGCCCCCACGGCGCGCGACGCGCTCGCCTCCGTCGGACTGCTCGACGTGGCGGACCGCTCGGTCGGCGCGTTCAGCAAGGGCATGAGGCAGCGGCTGCACCTCGCGGTCGGCCTGATGGCCCGCCCGGCACTGATGATGCTCGACGAGCCCACCGTGGGCCTGGACCCGCTGGAGACCGAACGGCTGCGCTCCGTCGTGGCCAAGCTGCCCGAGGAGGGCGTCGGCGTCCTGCTCACCAGCCACAACCTCCAGGACATCGAACGGCTGGCGTCCCGGGTGGTGATCCTGCGCGGCGGGACCGTCAGCCACGACCTGCCGCTCGCCGACTTGCTGGAGCAGAGCGGTGCCGCCACCACCGTCGTGGTCCTGTCCGACGCCCCCTGCCCGGTGGCGGCGGACGCGGACGACGGCCTCGGCATCCGGACCCTGTCCAGCGAGCGCGCCGCCGAAGCGGCCCTGTGGCGCACCCAGTTCGAGGTCGCCGAGTGGAGCGCGGAATCGCTGCGCGAGCTGTCCCGGCTGTGGCCCCCGGGCACGATCAGGGACGTACGCGTCCAACCGGTCGGTCTTGAGCAGGTGTTCAGCCGCCTCGCGGGACCCCGGCACGGGGAGGACGGATGACGACGGCGTCCGGACCCCGCGCCCTGCTGTCCGTGCTGCGGCACACCATGGTCTTCCAGCTCCGCCAGCAGCACATCCTCAGCGCCGTGATCCCCGGCTGCGTGGTGCCGGCGGCGCTGTGCCTGGCCACCCTGCTCGCCCGCGGCCCCCACTCCATGCTGACGGCCCGTCAGATCGAGCTGGGCTGCGGTGTGCTGGCGTTGTGGAGCTGCGCCATCTGGCAGACCGGTCTGATCCTGCGCGAGGAGCTGGCGCAGGGCACCCTGCCCGGCATCCTCACCCGGCGCACCGGCCTCGGCACGGTGCTGTTCGGCAAGACGCTCGGCACGGCCCTGCGCTGCGCCCTGCTGATCGCGCTGACCATCGGCTGCGTCGGCCTGCTCACGGGCGAGCCGCTGCGCATCGCGCACCCGGGCACCTTCGTCCTGGCCGCCCTCGCCACCTTCGCCTCGGCCCTGGTGCTGGGCGCGCTGCTGAGCTGCCTGTTCCTGCTCACCCCCGCCGCCATGCGGATCGCGGAGGCGCTGGTCTACCCGATGTCGCTGCTCGGCGGCATGATCGTACCGATCCGGCTGCTGCCCGTCTGGCTGCGGCACGTGCCCGACGTGATCTCGCTGCGCTGGGCCACCGAGGCGCTCACCGCCGCCGCGGAGGGCCGCGCGCAGAGCGTCACCGCGTGGGTCTGCCTGGGGGCCACCACGGGCGGCTACGCGCTGCTGGCCCGCTGGGCGTTCCGCACGGTGCTGCACCGGGCGAGGGAGCGAGGCACCCTTGCGCTGTCCTGAACGCCTGCGCGGACTGACGGTCGTCGCCGGGGCGGCCCGCCGCGACTACCTCGCCGTGTACGGGGTGAAGACCCTCGTCGGCTCCACCGTGCCCCGGTGCGTGCTCCAGCCCCTGTTCCTCGCCTACCTCGGCTATCTCGCGGGCGGCGTGCAAGGGCGGCGGTTCGCGATCATCGGGGCCTGTGTGCACGTCCTGTCGCTCGCCGCGGTCGTCAAGGCGGCCGACACCATGACCGAGGACGGGGCCGCCGGCACCCTGTACCGGGTGCGCATCAGCCGGCCGGGGCTGTCCCTCGTCCATCTGACCCGGTGCTGGATCTACGTGGTGGAGGCGGTGGCCTCGGCGCTGGTGGCGGTGGTCGGCGTGTGCGCCTTCTTCCAGGAGTGGCGGCTGATGGGCGCGCTGCTCCAGGGCTCCGGCCTGTTCGTCCTCACCGCGCTCAGCGCCACCGCGTTCGGCCTGGCCGTCGCCGCGGTCGCCGCCCTGCACCCCGCCTCCCCCGTCCTGACCAACCTCGCGGTGTACGCGCTGCTCGTGCTGTGCGGCATCATCGCGCCGACCGACCGGCTGGTCGCGCCCGTGCGCGCTCTGGCGCAACTTCTGCCCCTCACCCACGGCGCCCAGTCGCTGCGCGCCCTGGCCGACGGCCGGCCCTGGGCGGCGCAGGCGGCCCTGGAGGCGCTGGTCGGCGCCGCCTGGCTGGTCGCCGGGCTGTCGCTGCTGCGCCGCAACGACCGCAGGGCGCGCCGCCTCGCCACGGACGGCGGCTGACCCCGCGGGCCCCGGCGCCGCCCCCGATCCCCACGCCGGCCCCAGCCCCGCGCCGAACCCGACTCGCCAAGCTTTTCCCACCTCACCGCACCGGAAGGGAACGCGCATGGACGGCTCGACGGCCGATGCCAGCGGTGCAATCCTGCGAGGCCCGGACCGGGACCGCCCGGCGCCCCGCGGCGTGCCCGGACTCGTCCGGGCCGTCTCCACCGCCACGCCGGACGCCGTGGCGCTCGTCGACGACGCGGGGACGGTCAGCTACGCCGAACTGGAGGCTGCCTCCGACGCCGTCGCCCGCCTCCTGACCGAGGCCGGCGGCCGCCCGGGTGACGTCGTGGCCGTCTGTGTACCGCGCGGGCGCGCCCTGGTGTTCGCCCTGCTCGGCGCGCTGAAGGCGGGCCTGCCCTATCTGCCGCTGGCCCCCGAGGACCCGCGGGAGCGGCGCCTCGGCATCCTGCGCCGCTCGGGGGCGAGGCTCGCGCTGGTCACCGGGGAGACGGCGGACAGCCTGGCGGGCCCGGCGGAGGGAGCCACCCGGGTGCTGCGCCTCGACGGGCTCCCCGTGGCCGCGCGGGACTGGGCGCCGCCGGCCCCGGTCGCCGACGACCATCCGGCCTACGTGCTGTTCACCTCCGGCTCCACCGGCGAGCCCAAGGGCGTCGTCGTGCCCTCCCTCGCCCTGTGCAACCGGCTGCTGTGGATGTGCGAGACGTACGGCTTCGGGCCTGCGGACCGCGTCCTGCAGAAGACGCCGGCCACCTTCGACGTGTCCGGCTGGGAACTGCTCGGCCCGCTGGTGTCCGGCGCGACCGAGGTGCTGCTGCCCCCGGGCGCGCACCGCGATCCGGGCGAGGTCGTGGACTGGGTCGTCCGGCACGCGGTGACCGTCTGCCACTTCGTGCCGTCGATGCTGGAGGAGTTCCTGCGCTGGCCGGGCGCGCGGGGCTGCGTCTCGCTGCGCGCGGTCGTGTGCAGCGGGGAGGCCCTGACGCCCGGTCTCGTCCGGCGCTTCCGGGCCGTCCTCGACGCGGAGCTGCACAACCTGTACGGCCCGACCGAGGCGGCCATCGACGTCACGGCGTGGGAGTGCCCGCCGGATCCCGGCACCGTGCTGATCGGCGGCCCGATCGACAACTGCACGCTGGTGGTCCTGGACGAGGACCTGCGACCGGTACCGGCCGGTGAGGCGGGTCAACTTGCCATCGGGGGCGTGCCGTTGGCCCTCGGCTATCTGAACAGGCCCGACCTCACCGAGGCGGCGTTCGTGGCGGCGCCCGACTGGTGTCCGGTGCCCCGGCTCTATCTGACCGGCGATCTGGTGCGCCGGCACGGGGACGCCCTGGAGTACCTGGGCCGCATGGACCACCAGGTGAAGATCCGCGGCCAGCGCGTGGAGCTGCGGGAGACCGAGGACGTGCTCCGGGCCCTCGCGCGGGTGCGGGACGCCGCGGTGGTCGCGGCGCCCGGTCCGGACGGCGCGGCGACCGTGTGCGCCTTCGTCGTGCCGGCGCCGGGGACCGCTGCGGACGACGCGCTGTGGCAGGGGCTGCGGGACCGGGTGGCCGCGGCGCTGCCCGAGGCGTTCGTACCGGCGCTGTTCACCGCCGTCGAGGCCGTGCCGCTCACCGGCAGCGGCAAGCGGGACGACAAGGCGCTGCGCGCGCTGGCCGAGGAGCGGCTCGCCGCGCCGGTCCGCGCCCGACAGCCCGTCGACGACCTGGCCGGCTGCTGGGCGGAGGCCGTCGGTTCGGTCCCCGAGGACGAGGGCGTCGGCTTCCTCGACGCGGGCGGGCACAGCCTGGCCGCTGCCCGGCTCGCCGGGCGGATCCTCGGCCGCTGGGGGGTCCGGCTCCCGCTGTCGGTGTTCCTGCGGGACAACGTCTCGCTCGCCGGGCTGCGCGCCCGGCTGCCCGGGACCGCGCGCGTCCGGGCCGTTCCCCGCGGGCCGGGCGGCGACGGCCCGGCCTCCCCCGAGCAGCGGCGGCTGTGGCTGTGGCAGCAGGTGTTCCCCGGCTGCCCCGCGTACAACGTGGTGGGGGTGCTGCGGGTGTCCGGCGCGCTCGACCCGGACGTCCTGCGCGCGGCCTGCGCCGACCTGATCGCCCGCCACGAGTCGCTGCGCACGGTCCTGGAGTCCTCCGGCGGGCCGCGGCGGCGCGTCCTGCCGCGGGGCACGCCCGAGCTGTTCACCGAGCGCACCCTGGCGGCGGTCACCGACGAGGCGGTACGGGACTTCGTCGCCCGGATCGCGGACGTGCCCTTCCCGCCCGACCGGCTGCCCCGGCTCGCGGTGGGCCTGCTGCGGGACGCGGCGGGCGCCGGGTCGTGGCTGGTGCTCAGCGTCGACCACCTGGTCTGCGACCAGCGCTCCCTGGACCTGCTCCAGCACGACCTCGCCGAGCTGTACGCGGCACGGGCGCGCGGGGGTGCCGCGCGGCTGCCGGACGCCGTGGGCTTCGGCGACGCGCTGGCGTCGGCACCCGAGGACCCGCGGGCGGCCGAACGGCGGGCCGCCGACCTGGAGTTCTGGCGCTCCCGGCTCGACGGCGCCCCGCAGCGGCTGGGTCTGCCGCACGCCCGGCCGCGCACCGGGCTCCCGGACCACCGGGGGGCGGAGGTGCTGGCCGACCTCGACGCGGAGACCAGCCGCCGCCTGGACGAGGTCTGCCGGGCGGAGCGGGTCACCGTCGCCACCCTCGGCCTCGGCGCGTACGCCCGGGCCCTGGCGGCGTGGGCGGGTCGGCGCAGTGTGCTCGTGGGCGTGCCGATGTCGGGGCGCGAGACGGAGGAGCAGCACGAGGCCGTCGGCTTCTTCATGCGGACCGTGCCCGTCCGCGTGGACGTGCCCGAGGGCGCCGGGACGCGTGCGGTGCTGGGGCCGGTGGCCGAGGCGGTACTCGGCGCGGCCGAGCACATGGCGGTGACCTTCGACGAGATCGTGGCGGAGGTCGGCGCGGAGCGGTCCCCGCAGGAGAACCCCCTGTTCCAGGCGTGGTTCAACGATCTGACGCAGGCGGCGCCGCCCGCCTCCTTCGGCGGCCACGAGGCCGCCGCCGAGGAGCCGTCGGTCCGCTGGTCCCTGTTCGACCTCGGGCTCTATCTGTCGCGTCGCCCCGACGGGGGCTACCGGCTGCGGCTGGTCCACGCGACGGACTTCTGGGACGCGGGTACGGCCGGGGACTTCCTCCAGGCGTGCCGGGAGGCCCTGCTGGCGGTGCTCGCCGAGCCCGCCGGAGCCGCTCCCGGAGCCGCGGCCCTCGCCGAGTCCGCCGCCGGGCTCGCGCCGGCCGCCGGGCCCCGCCGTACCTGCGCCGACCTGGTCCGTGCCGTGCTGGAGCAGGCTGAGCGGGGGCCGGACCGGCCCGCGCTGGTCGGCGGCGACGGCACGGTCACGTACGCGGAGCTGGCCGCCTGGGTGCGCCGGGTCGGCGCCCTGGTGCGGGAGCGGACCGAGCCCGGCCGGACCGTCGCGGTGCTGGCCCGCCGCACCGCGGGGCTCGCCGCGGCGCTGCTCGGCACCTGGTACGCCGGGCGGCCGGCGCTGCTCGTGGACGCCGAGGCCCCCGCGCCCTGGCGCCGGGAGGTGCTGGACGCGGCCGAGGTCGCGCTGGTGCTGGGGACCGGGCCCCAGGCGGTGCCGGGAGTGCCGTACGAGCGGGTGGACCGGACGGCGCCGGGGGAACCGGGCACGGGGCAACCGGACGCCGGGCAGGCGGAGTTCGAGCCGGACGCGCCCGGTCATCTCATCGTCACCTCCGGCACCTCCGGGAGCCCGGCGCTCGTGGTGCTGCCCGCCGACGCGCTTCCCGAGCCGCTGACCTGGTACGCGGCGGAGCTGGGCCTGGGCGCCGACGACGTCTGCTGCCTGACGACACCGCCCGCCCACGACCCCGTACTGCGCGCCCTGCTGCTGCCGCTGACCGTCGGCGCCCGGGTGCACGTGCCGGGGCCCGGCGAGGCGGAACGGCCGGACCTGCACCTGGAGTTGCTGGCGCGGTCCGGTGCCCCCGTGCTGCACCTGACGCCCTCGCAGGCGGGCATCCTCGCCGCCGTCCGGGCCGGCCGCGTCCTGCCATCGGCGCGGGCGGTGGTGTTCCACGGCGAGCCCCTGCACGACACCCGCGCCGAGGAGACGGCCCGACTGGCGCCGGGCGCCGCGCTGTTCAACCTCTACGGCACCACCGAGACCCCCCAGGCCAGCAGCCTGCACCGGTGGACCCGGCCGGACGGGCCGCGCACCTCCGTGCCCGTCGGGCGGGGCACCCCGTACCGGCGCCTGGAGGTCGTCACCGCGTCCGGGCGGCCGGCGCTCACCGGCGAGACGGGTGAACTCGTCGTCACCGGACGGGGGTTGTCCACCGGCTACCTGAACGCGCCGGACCGGCAGGCGAGTACGGCCCTCGCCGACGGCGTGCGCCGTTACCCGACCGGGGACCTGGCCCGCCGCGACCGGCACGGCGCCGTGACCCTGGCGGGCCGCGCCGACCGGCAGGTCTCCCTCGGCGGCTACCGGGTCGAACTGGACGCGGTGGAAGGCGCCGTGGCCCGGCTGCGCGGCGTGGAAGGCTGTGCCGTGGCCACCGACCCGGACCACCCCGGCAGCCTCCTCGCCTGGGTCGCCGGCAGCGCGCTCGGCAGCACCGACGAACTGGCGGCCGAGCTGGCCCGGACCCTGCCCCGCTGGCAGCAGCCCGCGCACTGGATCCGGCTGCCGGACCTCCCGCTCGGCCGCAACGGCAAGGCCGATGTCCCGGCACTGCTTCGGCGGCTCAAGGACCACCGGGGCGAAGGCCCCACCGGTACGCCCGGCCGCCCGGCACCCGGGGACCTCGCCCGGCTGATCACCGAACGCGCCCGCGAGCTGTGCCCGCCGGGCGCCGAACTCATGCCGGACACCGTCTACTTCGACGCCGGCATGGTGTCGATGAACCTGCTCCAGCTCTACCACCGGCTGGCCTCCGCGGACGGGCTCCGGCTGACGCTGGCGGACGTCTTCCGCTTCCCGACGCCCCGCGCCCTCGCCGCCCACCTCGGCGCGGACGCCACCGCCGCCCCGCCCGTCCAGGCGCCACGCCGCGAGACGACGCCGCACTCGGCGGCCGACGAACGCGACGCCCGCCGCGCGGTCCGCACCGCTCTGCGCCGAGGGCGCCAGAACAGGCGCTGACCCCACGGTCACCCCCTTCCCCAGCGAGAAAGGCACCGGAGCAGTGAGCACTGACGCCATCGCGGTCATCGGACTGTCCGTGCGGGCCCCCGACGCGGCCGACGCCGACGAGTTCTGGCGCAACCTCCTGGCGGGGCGCAACAGCATCCACCGGCTCAGCGAGGAACAGCTGCTGGCCGCGGGCGAGGACCCGGAGCTGATCAAGGACCCGCACTACATACCCGCCCGGCCCCTGCTGGACGACGTGGGCGGGTTCGACAACACCTTCTTCGGCATCTCCGCCCGCGAGAGCGAACTGCGCAACCCGCAGCACCGCCTCTTCCTCGAACTGTGCTCGACCGCGCTCCAGCACGCCGGCTACGAACCCTCCCGCTACGACGGCGAGATCGGCGTCTACGGCGGCTGCGCCAGCGACACCTACGTGGACGACCACATCCGCGCCGACCCCGAACTCCTCGCGCAGGTCGGCGACATGGTCGCCCTGGTCTCCAACAACATCGACTACCTGGCCACGTACGCCTCCTACCGGCTGGGTCTCGACGGGCCCAGCATCAACGTGCGCACCGCCTGCTCCACCTCCCTGGTCGCCACCCATCTGGCCTGCCAGGCCCTCAGGCTCGGCGACTGCGACATCGCGCTCGCGGGCGGCGTGGAGATCGAGACGCCGTACGGGCGCGGCTACCGCCATGTGGCGGGCGGCATCGACTCCGCCGACGGGTACTGCCGGCCGCTCGACTCCGAGGCCAGCGGCACGGTCTTCGGCAGCGGCGGCGGCGTGGTGGTCCTCAAGCGGCTCGCCGACGCGCTCGCCGACGGCGACCCGGTCCACGCCGTGATCAGGGGCTCCGCGGTCAACAACGACGGTGCGGCGCGCCCCGGCTTCACCGCGCCCAGCTCCGAGGGGCAGAGCCGCGTCATCGCCGAGGCGCTGGCCGTCGCCGACGTGGACCCGGACACCGTGTCGTACGTCGAACTGCACGGCACCGGCACCCAGATGGGCGATCCCGTCGAGGTGCACGGGCTGCACCAGGCCATGCTCGCCGTCGCCACCGGGGAACTGCGGCCCGGCAGTTGCGCGATCGGCTCGGTCAAGTCGAACCTGGGCCACCTCGGCCCGGCCTCCGGCATCGTCGGCCTGATCAAGACGGTGCTGGCCCTGCGCCACGAGCACATCCCGCCCACCATCAACGTGCGCACCCCCAACCCCCAACTGCACCTGGAGCAGACCCCGTTCAAGGTGGCGGACGCGGTGCTGCCCTGGCCGCGCACGGCCGGCTCGCCGCGCCGCGCGGGGGTCAGCTCCTTCGGCTTCGGCGGCACCAACGCCCATGTGGTCCTGGAGGAGGCCCCGGAGCCCGCGCCGGTACCCGAGCGCGCGGAGCGGACCGAACTGCTGGTGTGGAGCGGCACCGACCGGGCGGCCGAGGAGGCGGTGCGCGCCCGGCTGGCCACGTCCCTGGCCGCGCTGCCGGACGAGGCCGCGGCCGACGTGGCCTTCACCGCGCAGACGGGACGGCGGGCGCTGCCCGTGCGCGCCGCGCTGACCTTCACCCGCCCGGCCGAGGCCGCCCGCCTCCTCGCCGGCCCGGACACGGCGCCCACCGCCCTGTCGGACGGCACCCGCCGGCGCCTGGTGTTCGCCCTTCCGGGGCAGGGCTCACAGCATCCACGGGCCGCGGCGGACCTCGCCGCCGCGCTGCCCGACTTCGACACCCGGGTGCGCGAGTGCCTGGCGCTGTTCTCCGACGCCCTCGGCGCCGACCTGACGAAGATGTGGCAGGAGGAGGCCGACCCGACGGTCGTGGCCCGCACGGTGCACGCCCAACCCCTGCTGTTCAGCGTCGAGTTCGCCCTCGCCCGGTCCCTCGGCCTGCTCGGGGTGGAGCCCGCCGCGCTCGTCGGGCACAGCGTGGGCGAGGTCGTGGCCGCCACGCTGGCCGGAGTCATACCGCTCGCGGACGCGGTACGGTTCGTCGCCCGCCGGGCGGAGCTGATGCAGGGCATGCCGCCCGGCCGGATGCTCGCCGTGGCCGCCGCCGAGGAGGTGGTGCGCGACCTGCTCGTCCCCGAGGTCGCGGTGTCCGCGGTCAACGGCCCCGGGCAGGTGGTGGTCGGCGGCCCGGCCGAGGCCGTCGAGGCCTTCCGGAAGATCCTGGCCGAGCGCGGGGTGCAGGGCAGGCTGCTGTCCACCTCGCACGCCTTCCACACCCCGATGATGGCCCCGGCGGTCGCGGAGCTGACCGACCTGCTGGCGGGCTGCGCCCTGCGCGCCCCGGAGATCCCGGTGATCTCCGCCGCCACCGGCCGCCCGCTGGAGGCCGCGCAGGCCACCTCGCCCCGGTTCTGGGCCGAACAGCTCGTGGAACCGGTGCTGTTCGGGCACGCCCTGGACACCCTGGTGGGCCAGGATCCGGCCCGCGTCCTCGAAGTGGGCCCCGGCCAGGCCCTGTCCAGCCTGATCCGCCGCCACCCCGGCCTGCGCGACGCCGGTCACCGGGCCGTCGGCTGCCTGCCCCGGCCCGCCAAGGCGGCCGCCGGCGACTGGCCGACCTTCCTCGAAGCGCTGGCCCACGCCTGGTGCGACGGGGCCGACGTGGAGTGGGAGGCACTGCCGCGCCCGCTCGACACGCGCCGGGTGCCCCTGCCCGCGTACCCGTACCGGCGCCGGGAGTTCTGGCTGCCGTACGCCGCGGGCGGCCGGCCCGCGCCGGCCGCCGGGGACGCGCGGGAGGCCGTACCGGAACGGCCCGCGCGGGACGCGACGGCCACCGGGCACGCGGCGGACCCGGAAAGCCCGGAGGCTCCCGGGAGCCCGGCGGCCCCCGAGCACCCCGTGCTGGCGCTGCCCGGCTGGCGGCCCGACGGCCATGTACCGGCCGCGGCGCGCCGCACCCCCGGCAGCCGCGGTCACGCCGTGGTGTTCACGCCCGCCGACCCGGACGCCGCACGGGAGCTGCTGACCGCCGTCCAACTGGCGGGATACCGGACCGTCCCGGTCGCCGAGGGCGGCACGTACGAGGCCGCCGACTACCGCGGCACGGTACGGCGGGGACACCCGGAGGACGTCACCGCGTACCTGGACCAGCTTTCGCAAGCCGCCGTCGACGTACGCCTGTTGGTGCACGGCCGCGCCTTCGCCGAACCGCTCCCGGACGAGCCCGAGGCACTGGAGGAGGCCCTGTGGTCCCTCGTGGAGCTGTTCCAGTCGGCCGCCGGGCGGCGGGACGCGGACAACCGCCCGCTGCCCCTCGCCGTCGTCACCCGGTCCGCGATCGACGTGACCGGCGCCGAGCGGCTGAGCCCGGCCCGCGCCGCCGCCTGCGCCCTGGCACGGTCCGCGGCGCTGGAGGCGGGCGCCGGGCAGGTGCGGCTGATCGACGCCGGCCACGTGCCGGCCGCGGTGCTCGCCGGTGAACTCGCCGTCCCCGGCAGCGCCGACGCGGCCGTGGCCCTGCGCGGCACCCGCCGCTGGCTGCCGGACCGCACCGAGTACGCGGCCGACGGACCGGTCGGCACCCTGCTGGAGGAGCGCGGCGTCTACGTCGTCACCGGGGGGCTCGGCGCCATCGGCCTCGCGGTGGCCCGGGCGCTCGCCCACACCGGGCTGCGCCCGCGCCTCGCCCTGCTGGGCCGCAAGGCCGGCCGGCCCGGCGAGAGGGCGCGGATCGCGCCGATGGTCGCCGCGATGGAGGCGGCCGGCGCCGAGGTCACGCTGCACGCGGCCGACGTCTGCGACGCGGCGGCCGTACGCGGCGTCTTCGAGGAACTGCGCGCCCGCTACGGCGCCGTGCACGGAGTCCTGCACACCGCGGGCGTCGCCGGCGGCGGGCTGCTGCGCACCCGGTCCCGGGCGGACATGGAAGCGGTCCTGGCCGCCAAGGTGACCGGCACCTCGGTGCTGCGAGAGATCGTCACCGCCACGCCCGGCGTCCGCTTCCTGGCCCTGTTCTCCAGCCGCGCCGCCCTCAACGGCCTGCTGGGCAGCGCCGACTACGCGGCGGCGAACGCCTACATGGACGCGGTCGCCGTCGGCGCCCCGCCCGGCGCCCCGGTCACCGTGAGCATCGACTGGCCCGCGTGGCACGGCGTCGGGATGGCCGGCACCGCCTTGGACCAGCCGGCGCGGGAGGGCGGGACGCGCTGGCACACCGTCGTCGCGCCCGGCGACTGGATCGTGGCCGAACACCGTCTCCAGGGGCGGGCGTTGCTGCCCGGAGCCGCCTACTTCGACCTCCTGGTACGGGCCGTACGGGAGGCGGGCGACGCGGACGACCTCGATCCCGTCGTCATCGAGGACCTGATGCTGTCCGAGCCGCTGTTCGTCGCGGAGCCGACGGACATCGCCGTCACCCTGGCGAAGACGGCCGAGGAAGCCTGGGACGCGACGGTCCTGGCCACGGCCGGCGGGGCACCGCCGACCGTGCACGCACGGGCCCGGGTCCGCGTGGACCGCGCCCTGACCGCGGACCGGCCGGGCACCGACCCGGCCGCGCTCGGCGCGGGCTGGCCGGCCGTCACCCCCGGGGCGCCCGAGGGGGCGAGCACCGAGTTCGTCTTCGGGGAGCGGTTCGGCTGCGTCCGCGCGGCGCGCCGGGAGGACGACGTGACGGTGGGCCGACTGGAACTGGCCCCGGAGCACCTCGCCGACCTCGACACCCACCCCGTGCACCCGGTCCTCCTCGACCGCGCCCTGGCCCTGAACCTGCCGGCCGGCGACTTCGTGCCGTTCACCTGCCGCCGGGCGGTCGTCCACGGCGAGCTGCCCGGACGGCTGACGGCCCGCATGGTGCGCCGCCCGGAGCGGCCCGGCCGCTCCACCGTGGACGCCGAGCTGTACGACGACCTGGGCCGGGCGGTGATCACGGTCAGCGGCTACACCAAGATCGCGCTCGACGGGCAGGCGCCCGCGCCGGCCGCCCGCACCGTGGCGCGCGAGGAACCGCCGATCGGACTGACCTCGGGGATCACCCTGGACGAGGGCATCGACGCGCTGATGCGGCTGCTGACCGAGCATGTGCCGCCGCAGGTGGCGGTGGTGCCGGCGGAGGAGTGGACACCGGCTCGGCCGGCCCGGGAACCCGACCGTGCCGCGGCCGTGCAGCCGGGCCGGACGGTGGTGCGCGAGGAATCCCCCCAGCCACAGCCGCCACAACAGCCACAACAGCCGGTACAGACCCGCACTCCCAGTACCGGCCCCGGCCCCGGCCCCGACGACGCCGTCTCCACTGTCGTACGCCTCCTCGGCGAGACCCTCGGCGAGGGCGAGATCAAGCCCGACGACGACTTCTTCGCGCTGGGCGGCGACTCGCTCACCGCGGTCCAACTGGCGTCCCGGCTCCAGGACCGGTTCGGGATCGCCATGAGCGTCGCCGACCTCTTCGACGCCCCGACCCCGGCGGCGCTCGCCGAGGTCGTCGTGGCCCGGCAGCGGGAGGCGGGAGCATGAGCACGACGGGAGGCGGGACGATGAGCACGACGCCCGACGGACACGCCGGGGCCCTGGGCGCCGGATCGGCCTGGCGGGCCTCGCTCGGGCAGGAACGGCACTGGGCGTACCAGGCGCGGTTCCCCGAGTCCGCGGCGTTCAACGTGCCGATCGCGGTGCTGCTGCGCGGCCCGGTGGACCTCGGCACGCTGGAGCGGGCGCTGCGGGCGGTGACGGCGCGGCACGAGTCCCTGCGGGCGTCCTTCGGCGAGTCGGCGGGAGGACTCACCGCCCGGCTGCACGACCCCGGGGAGATCCCCGTCCTCCGCCACGACCTGCGCCGGCTGCCCGAGGACGAGCGGATCAGGCGGCTGCGGGAGATCGGCTCGCGGGAGGCCGCGCGCCCCTTCGACCTGCGGTCGGAACCCACCACCCGGGCCCATCTGGTGAGCCTCGCGGCGGAGGAGACGGTGGTGGTCGTCAACTTCCACCACATCGCCTTCGACGGCTGGTCCTCCCCCGTCTTCTTCGAGGATCTGGCGGACCGGTACGACGCGCTGTCGTCGGGGGCGTCCGGCCGCCCGGTGCCCGACCACCGGTACGTGGACTTCGCCAGGTGGCAGCGCCGGCGGATCGCCCGCGGCCGCCACGACGCCCAGCTCGACCACTGGCGCCGGGTGCTGGCCGACCCGGCGCCGCCCCTGCCCTGGCCGCAGGAGGGCCGGGACCCCGAGGCGCCCTGGTGGGCCGGCGACATGACCTGGCTCGGGCTGCCGCAGGGCCTCGTCCAGGACGCCCGGCAGGCGGCGCGCGCCTGCGGCACGTCCTTCTTCGTGCTGGGGCTCGCCGTCTACCAGCTGGCGCTGCGGCGGCTGACCGGCTGCGACCGGCTGGCCGTCGGCACGCCCTTCGCGGGCCGCACCGACCCGCGCTGGGCGGACGTGGTCGGCTTCTTCGTGAACACGCTGGTGATGCCGTACGTGTTCCGGCCCGACGTGCCGGTGGGCCGGCTGGTGGAGGACACGCACCGCCTGGTCATGGCGGCCCACGAGAACCAGGACCTCCCCTACGGCGTGCTGCTCGACGAGCTGGCGCCGCCGGTGGAGCCGGAGCGCACGCCCTATTTCCAGACCATGTTCATCCTCCAGAACACGCCCTCGCCCGCCCGGAGTTTCGGATCCGGGACGCTCGCCACCAACAAGCTGGTGACCGGCTCGGCGCGCTACGACGTCACGTTCTCCCTGGGCCGGCGGCACGGCGAGCTGGCCCTGGAGCTGGAGAACAGGCCGCGGCTCGTCGGGCGGGAGACGGCGATCGAGCTGGCCCGTACCTTCTTCGGCCTGCTCGCGGCCGCGACCGCGGACCTCACCACCCCGGTGGGCGCGCTGGAGCCCGCGCCGGTGCCGCTGTCGGTGCAGCGCCGGGGTGACCTGGAGCCCGGCGTGGACGGGCTGTTCCGGGGCATGATCGGGGACTGGAGACCGGCGGCATGACGATGGAGTTCACGGGGCGGGTCGTCCTCGTCACGGGCGGCGGCTCGGGAATCGGCCGGGCCACGGCGGCGGGGTTCGCCCGCCGGGGCGCGGCCGTGGTGGTGGCGGGCCGGACGCCCGAGAACCTCGACCGGACGGTGGCGGAGATCCGGGCGGCGGGCGGCGAGGCCACCGCCGTGCCCTGCGACGTGCGGTCCGAGGACGACGTCCGCGGGCTCGTCGCCGCCACCGTGTCCGCGTACGGCGCGCTGGACGTCGCCTTCAACAACGCGGGCGTCTCCCTGGTCGGCTCCCTCGCCCAGTTCTCCGCCGCCGACTGGGACGAGGTGATCTCGACCAACCTCACCGGCACGTTCCTGCTGATGAAGCACGAGATCACCCACATGCGGGGGGCCGGCGGGGGCGTCATCGTCAACAACGCGTCGAACGCCGCCCGGATGACGGTCCCGCCCCTCGCCGCCTACTCCGCCTCCAAGGCCGCCGTCCTGGCGCTCACCCGGGCCGCGGCCCGGGAGTTCCTCCCCGAGGGCATCCGGATCAACGCGATCTCCCCCGGCCCGGTGGACACCCCCATGTGGGCGACCCGGCCGGGCGAGGGTCCGCAGGACCGGCACCGTCGGATGGCCGCGGAGAGTCCGGCCGGGGTGGTGGGCTCCGCGGAGGAGATCGCCCGGATCGTGCTGTGGCTCGCCTCGCCCGAGGCGGCGTACGTGGCCGGGCACGATCTGGTGGTGGACGGCGCGATGAGCGGCTGATCCCCGGGCGAGGGCCGTCTGGCGCAATCCGCCCTGCGGCCACCGGTCTGCCGTGACACCTTGCTGCCAGGCGAGCGGGAAGGCGCGGGGATGGGTGACCTCTTTCTCGTCCGGCACGGTGAGACCGAGTGGTCGCGGTCCGGACGGCACACCGGCTGGACCGACGTGCCGCTGACCGAACGCGGCCGGGAG
Organism: Streptomyces sp. NPDC048106; assembly: GCF_040706415.1. Classification (NCBI taxonomy): domain Bacteria; kingdom Bacillati; phylum Actinomycetota; class Actinomycetes; order Kitasatosporales; family Streptomycetaceae; genus Streptomyces; species Streptomyces sp. NPDC048106. The sequence continues at coordinate 123,731 of NZ_JBEZND010000003.1, forward strand.
GAGGCGCGCCGGCTGGTGCCGCTGATCCGCTCGCACCGCATCGGCGCCGCCTTCGTCAGCCCCCTGCAACGGGCCCGGGAGACCGCCGAGCTGATCGGCATCCCGGACGCCCGGATCGACGCCGACCTGCGCGAATGGGACTACGGCGGCTACGAGGGCGTCACCACGCCGGAGATCCAGCGCTCCCGGCCCGGCTGGTTCCTGTTCACCGACGGCGTCGTGCCGGGCCCCCCTGACCACCCGGGCGAGTCCCCGGAGCAGGTCGGGGAGCGCGCCGACCGCATGCTGGCCAAGGCCGACGCCGCCCTCGCCAATACCGAGGGCGTGGTGGTCCTCGTCGCCCACGGCCACTTCCTCCGCGTCCTCACCGCCCGCCGGCTCGGCCTCGCCGCCCGCCACGGCGCCCTCTTCCAGCTCGCCACGGGGGCGCTGTGCCGCCTCGGCACGGAGCACGGGCGGCCGGTGGTGGCGGGGTGGAACATCCGGCCGGGCTGAGGACCGGGGGCGGCGGCCCGCGCGCGCCCCGCTGTCAGACCCTCGTCCTACGCTTCCCTTCGAGCCGCCGGACCGGCGGCGGTACCCCGGCGACACCCGCGGAGGGGAGCGCACCGTGACCCGAGAACCGACCGCCGCCCAGCGGCGGGTGATCGACGCGGCGGACCCGGTCACCGGCCGGTTGCGCGGCACGGAGGCGCAGCTCACGGCGCTGGTGCGACGGGGCCTCGCCTTCCGGCACCCGCGCCCGCCGCACGACCACTTCCTGACCCCGGCGGGACAGCGCGTGCGGGAAGCCCCGCCGGAGACTCCGGCGGAACCGGCGCCGCCCGAGTCTCCGGCGGAACCGGCGCCGTCCACCGAAGTGTTCGCGGCACGCCTCGGCGGAGCCGAGGAGGCGGCCCCGGCCTCGGCGGCCGGGCGCCTGCGGGAGGTGCGCAGCGCGTGGCAGGGCCTGCTGGAGCTGCGCCGGATGACCAGCCCCGACGGCTCGGTGGACCGCCCGTGCGCCTGGGAGCGCGGCCATCTGGAGCGGGCCGCCGCCCTCGCCCTGGAGGCGGCCGGCCACCGCCCGGAGTCGGCGTCCGGCGCCGGTTACCGGGTCCGTGCGACCCCGCAGCCGGAGGCCGTCGCGGTGTACGCGCCGGACGCGGCGGCCCTGGCCGCCTGCGCGGCCACGCTGGAGCGGGCCGGGTGGCAGCCGGGCGAGTACACCGAGCCGCGGACCCGGACGCGTTACCTGCTGGCGTCGCCGCGCCGTGCCTGACCCGGGGGCGGCCCGGCCGCCGCGCGTGGAAGGATCACCGGGCAGGCAACACAGCAGTACCGGAGCAAGAGGGGAAAGCAGAGCCGTGAGCGAACCGTTTTCCGTCCGCGTCACCGTCCGCGGTTACGAGACCGATGTACAGGGCCACCTCAACCAGGCCGTGTACCTCAACTACGCCGAGCACGCCCGCTGGTCGCTGCTCCAGGCCGCCGGTGTGAGCCAGACCGGTCTGGTGTCCACCGGCGTCGGCCCCGTGGTCCTGGAGACCAACATCCGCTACCTGCGCGAACTCCTCGCGGGCGACGAGGTGGACGTCACCTGCGCCTTCGAGTGGTCCGCCGGCCGGACCTTCAAGGTCCGCCAGGAGATACGCAAGGCGGACGGCACCCTGGCCGCCGAGATCACGGGCGTCGGCGGTCTGCTGGACCTGAAGGAGCGCAGGCTGGTCGCCGACCCGGCCAAGGTCTTCGCGGAACTGTCCACCGACCCCTCCGCGTTCGGCCTGTGACCCGCTGACGCCCTGGACCGCCCGCGGCGGATCCGGCGCCACCCGGCCACCCCCGCCCGGTCCTGCGCACCTGGCCGCGCCCCCGTCGGGCCCGACCCCGGGTGGCAGGGACCGTCGGGTGCGCCCTGCCGCACCGACGAGCACGTCGGGACCGTGCGAAAGCTCCCGCTGTTCGCCCGCTCCGGATTCACCGATGAACCGCGTCGTGTGGCCGGCGGCCGCACGACGACCACCGCGCTGACCTGGGGGTCCCGGTAACCGGGCGGTGATGACACCGCCACCGGTCGCGTCAACTTGGCGACATATCCTCCTGCCTGGGTGATCGGCAAGGAAGAGGGGCTGCCATGGAGGTACTCGAACAGGACGGCAGCGGCGGGTCAGCGGTCGTGCACGCCCCGGAATTCGTGGGCCGCGAGCGGGAGATGACCGAGCTGGCGCGGGCCCTCGCCGCGCCGCCGGCGGCGGTGTGGATCGAGGGCGAGGCCGGGATCGGCAAGAGCAGGCTGCTGCGCGAGTACCTGGACCGGGCGGCGGACCGGGCCGACCGGGTGCTGGTGGCGCGTTGCCCGCCGCTGCACCACCCGCAGACCCTGGGCCCGCTGGTCGACGCCGTGCGGCAGGCCACCGAGACGGTGGCGGGGCTGCCGCTGAGCCCACTGGCAGGGGCACTGCGGCCGCTGTTCCCGGAGTGGGCCGGGGACCTGCCGGCCGCGCCGGGGCCGGCCGAGGACGCGACGGCGGTCCGGCATCGGGTGTTCCGGGCGCTGGCCGAGCTGCTGGGCCGCTTGGACGTGGCCGTGCTGGCCGTGGAGGACGTGCACTGGGCGGACGAGGCGACGCTGGAGTTCCTGCTCTTCCTGGCCGCCGGGGTGCCGCAGCCGGTGGGCCTGGTGGTGACCTGCCGGCCGGAGGACGTGGCGGGCGGCACGCTGCTGCGGCGGCTGGCCACGCGGCTCGCCGCCGACTCGGCCTCGGCAGCGGGGCGGCTGCGGCTGGCCCTCGGGCCGCTGGACGTGGCCGCCACGGCGCGGCTGGTGTCGTCGATGCTGGCCGGGGAGCATGTCTCCGACAGGTTCGCCGGGTTCGTCCACCAGCGCACCGAGGGCGTGCCGCTGGCGGTCGAGGGCGCGGTGCGGCTGCTGGCCGACCGGGCCGACCTCAGCTTCGGCGTCGGCGGCTGGGGACGCCGTCAGCTGGACGAGATCGGCGTGCCCGCCACGGTCCGCGACATGGTGCTGGAGCGGCTGGGACGGCTCGGCCCCGAGGGGCGGGCGATGCTGCGGGCCGCGGCGGTGCTGGGCCGGCCTGCCGACGAGGCGACCATCCGCGCCGTGGCGGGACTCGCGGCCGGGCGAGCCCGGGTGGGCCTGATCGAGTCCCTGGACGGCGGGCTGCTGGACGACGACGGCTGGGGCCAGGTGGCGTTCCGGCACGTGCTGGCCCGCCAGGCGGTGTACGACGCGATACCGCGGCCCGCCCGCCGGACGCTGCACCGGCGCGCCGGACGGACCTTGGAGGCGCTGGCCCCGCCGCCCGTGGGGGAGTTGGCCGACCACTTCCGCGTGGCCGGGGAGAAGAGCGAGTGGTGCCGGTACGCCGAGTGCGCCGCCGACCTGGCGCTCGCCTCCGGCGACGAGACGACCGCGGGCGCCCTGCTGCACGACCTGGTCGTCAACGCCGGCCTGCCGCCCGCTTCGATGGTCCGGCTGATCAGGAAGTTCCCGTTCGCGTCGTTCGCGGGGCCGGCCCGGTTCCGGGAGCTGGTGCCGCCGCTGCGCGCCGCCCTGGCCGCCGGGGTGTGCGGCCCCGGCCAGGAGGCCGACATCCGCGTCCAGCTCGGCAGTGTGCTGCTGTTCATGGGCGAGGACGACGCGGGCCGCGCCGAGCTGAAGCGGGCGGTCCCGCACCTGGGCCACGATCCCGCCGAGGCCGCGCGGGCGATGATGCGTCTCGGCTGGCCGCGCAGCAGTAGCTGGCCCGCCTCGGCCCACCTGCGGTGGCTGGAGCGCGCCGCCGAGGTGGAGGTGCCGTCGATGACGGCTGCCGACCGGCTCGGCTTCGTCGCGGACCAGGTCACCGCCCGGCTCATGCTGGGCGAGATGGACGGGTGGGCGCTGGAGGCGCGGATCCCCGACGACGCCGACGCCCCGGCGGAGTGGCAGCAGATCACCCGCGCCAACGTGAACATCGGCGACATGGCGATGCTGTGGGGCCGGTACGCCGTCGCCGCGCGGCGGCTCGACATGGCCCTCGCGCAGGCCGACCGCCGCCGGTACCGGCGCTACGAGTCCGTCGCCCTGGTGACCCGGACCCATCTGGACTGGCTCACCGGCGCCTGGGACGGCCTCGCCGAGCGGGCGGCCGCGCTGGCCGAGTCCGAGGACATCCTCCCGCTCGCCCGGCTGGAACTGCTGCTCGTCGTCGGGCAGTTGCAGGCCGCGGCGGGCGCGTACGGGCCGGCCGCCGAGCGGCTGCGGCTGGTGCTGGACGGGGAGGTGGGCAGCGGGGCGCTCGCGGACTCGATGGAGCCCGCGGCGGCGCTGGCCCGGCTGGCGCTGGCCGCCGGCCGCACCGAGGAGGCGCTGGAGATCACCGAGGAGCCGGCCGCCCTCATCGCCCGCAAACACACCTGGGTCTGGGCATCGGACCTCGGCCCGGCGAGGGTGGCCGCGCTGGCCGCGGCGGGCCGCGTCGAGGAGGCCGAGAAGCTGACCGCGGCGTTCGCCCGGGGGCTGCGTGGCCGCGACGCCCCGGGGCCGCGCGCCGGACTGGCCACCTGCCGGGCGATCCTGGCCGAGGCGCGCGGCGAACACGCCTCGGCCGCCCGGTTGTTCGCCCGCGCGGCCGCGGCCTGGCAGGACCTTCCCCGGCCCTACGAAGCGCTGCTGGCCCAGGAGCGGAAGGCCGGCTGTCAGCTCGCCGCGGGACAGCGGGAGGCGGCGCTGTCCCTCCTGGCCGAGGTGCGGGAACGGCTGATCGCCCTGGGCGCCCTCGGCGACGCCGACCGGGTGGTGGCCTGCCTGCGCGAGCACGGCGTCGCGGCGAAGCGGCCCCAGCGCGGCGGCCGGCGCGCCAACGGCAACCGGTTGTCGCCCCGGGAGCTGGAGGTCACCCGCCTGGTGGCCACGGGACGCAGCAACCGGCAGATCGCCGAGGCGCTGTTCCTGTCCCCGAAGACGGTGGCCCAGCACCTGAGTTCGGCGATGCGCAAGCTCGGCGTCTCCTCGCGCACCGCCCTGGCGGTGCGCGCCACCGGCGCGGAGTTCGCACAGGCGGACGTACCGGACCAGCCGCCCGGCCGCGTGGCCAAAAATAGGTGATCCGCCGGATGCTCGGCCGGGCTCGCCTGGGCCAGAGTTACCGGACAGGCGCGTCACAGGTCGTCAAGTGCGACGGGGCGTGTTGTGACGATGACGTCGTGGGGGCGCTTCCGGCCCCGTCCTAACCCCGGCCCGCGGCAGGGCACTTCCCCGTCCCTGGCCTGCCCCGGCTCAGGGGAAGAGGCCCCGCGGGCCGAGCAGGCGATCGCCCCTCGGATCCCCGTGCCGGCCGCCCCCAGCCGGACGGGATCCGCACCCCCCGCTCTCGGTGACGCCGCCGAAACCGGATGTCCCTTGCACAAGGAGAAGTCGAGTGATGAGTGACCACAGACGCCGCCCGCGGCTGCCGGCGGGGCTGAGCCGCCGCGCCGCGCGTCGGCTGGCCGTGTTCGCCGCGCCCCTGCTGGCGGTGTCGCTGACCGCCGCACTGCACGCCGCCCCGGCGCAGGCCGATGCAGCCATCGCGCCGGGCGCGGCCTGGGCGCAGACCGGCTCACCCACCGCACCGGCCGGCCCCCCGGCGCCCGGGGACGGGCAGACCGTCACCACACTGACCGGCGGAAAGATCCTGATGCGCGCCGACGGCACGCAGGTGGACCAGAGCGGCGGCCCGGCGCTGAACTACCGCGGCCCGAACGGCGACCGCTACATCGTGCCCGCGCAGGCCGCCCCGTACGCCGGCCGGTCGCTGGACTGGACGCTGTTCGACGTCTCCGCCCTGGTGCGCGACCACATCACCGACGGGGCGAGGATCCCCGTGGCGCTGTCGTTCAGCCGAGCCGGCGCGACCCCGCCGCCCGGGATCACCCTCACCTCCTCCGGCACCGGCATCAGCGCCGTGGGCTACATGACCCCCTCCTCGGCCCAGGATTTCGCCGCGTACCTGCGTGGCCGGATCGCCGCCGACGTCGCCGCGGGCAAGCCCGCCGGCACCACCCCGCTGCCCGGCGTGAACCGGCTGGCGCTGGCCGCCGCCGCACCCGGCCAGGGCATGACCCCGCAGAACGCGTACGAGGTCGCGCGGTTCGACACTCCGGGCCTGACCGGCCCGGCGAACGCGCTCATCAGGCTGTGGGACATGGACTCGTTCAAGACGGTGTCGACCACGTTCGCCTCTGCCGACGGGACCGCCCGGATCGCCCTGCCGACCGGCCACTACTTCGCCGTGGCCCAGTTCGCCGAGTTCGACGACCAGGGCAATGCGACCGAACTGCGCTATGTGTCCGCCGGCTTCACCGTCCCCGACAGCGGCGGCACCGTCACCACGGTGAGTCTGGACGAGAAGACCACCACGACGCCGTCCACGGCGGCCACCCCGCGGCCGGCCCGGCAGATCAACCAGAACGTGACCTGGGGCCTGCAGAGCACCACCGGTGACTGGGACGTCGTCTCCGCGTGGCTCGGCGGCGCCAAGGGGACCGACATCCAGGGCGTGCCGGGAACCGACGTGTACGTGGCGCCGACCGCCTCGGGCCCGCCCGCCGGGAAGCTGCGTTACTCCGTCCAGTGGAACGGCATCGCGCCGTCGTCCGGGGGCGACTTCCCCTACCCCGGTGAGAGCGCCTATCCCTACCGGTACGACCTGGCGTTCGGCTGGGACAACCAGATCCCGCAGAGCCCGTACGAGGTGCGGACCAGCGACCTGGCCACGGTCCACCAGCACCTCTACGCCGACCCGGCCCAGACCCCCGCGGACTTCGAGTTCGACAAGGCCTCCATCGACCCGGTCCTGCCGGCGGAATTCTCGGGGGTCATGTTGAGCGACGGGCTGCCCCGCGAGGCGCCCGGCGACTTCACCGACTACGTCGGCACCGCGGACGGCGGCGACTGGACGTTCAAGTCGAACATCGGCCCGGGCTACGGCCTCGACTCCACCGACGCCGACCCGCGCACCTACGTCGGCGGCCACGAGTACTCGACGGACTGGGGCCGCGGACCGCTGACACCGCAGTGGGGCCGGCATTCGCCGCGGCCGGACGCCCTGGCCAGGTACTGCGATGCGTGCGTGACCGAGAACGCGGACGAGGCTTACCTGAACGCGCTCTACCCCGACAACTCCCAGGACAGCCAGCAGGCCTCGTTCGGCAGCCGGTACCTCTTCGACAGCGGGTCCTGCTATGTCAACGGGCAGCTGGTCGCCGACTCACCCGCCTGCATCGACGACCACCTCCTCTCGGCGGACAGCGACACCCCGGCCGAGCCGAACACCTACCGCCTGGTCTACGACACCAAGCCGCGGTCCGACGTGCCCCAGTACAGCCAGGCGACCTCCACCCACACGGACCTGACGTTCACGTACGCCTACAAATCCCACCCGCCCGCGGACATGGCGCTGCCGTCCGGCTACGAGTGCACCCCCTACACCCACCCGGACGCCGCCCCGGGCGTCTGCGAGATCCTGCCGGTGCTCACGCTCGGCTACCTGCTGGACGAGAACGAGCTGAACACCAGCGACGCCCCGGTCCAGCAACTGAAGCTGGACGTCGGCCACCAGACCTACGACGGCATCGGGTCGCACGCCGCGATCACCTCCGCCTCGGTGGACGTGTCCCTCGACGGCGGCACCACCTGGCAGCCCGCGGTGGTCGGCGGGCACGACGGCCACTACACCGCGCACTGGCCCAATCCGGCCTCCGCCCGGGGCACGAGCCCCGCGCTGCGGGTGACCGCGACCGACGCGGACGGCGGCTCGATCACCCAGGTCGTCGACAACGCCTACACCATCGCCGCGAACGCGCGCTGATCCGGCCGACAGGAACGAGAACCCCATGAGACGCCTCTTCCCGGCCACGGCGATACCCGCCGCGCTGGCCGCGATCGTCCTCTTCGCGACGCCCGGCGCGGCGGCCGCCGGCACCGCGGCCCACGCGCCGCAGCAGCAGGCAAAGTCCACGCCCCAGCACGGCCGGCTCCCCTCGAACGTCAAGGAAGCCTGTCCGGCGACCGCGCCCGGGCAGGTCCACTGCATGGCCCTGGTCCGCACCGACGTGCACGGGGGCCTCGGCGTCAAGGGCCGCGCCGCCGCGCATCCCGCCGCAGGGGCCGCGGACGACGCGACCGCACTGCCGGACGGGTACAGCCCGGCCGACATCCACTCCGCCTACAACCTGCCGTCCACCGGCGGCAACGGCCAGACCGTCGCCATCGTCGAGGCCTACGACAACCCGACCGCCGAGGCCGACCTCGCGGTCTACCGCGCCACCTACGGGCTGTCCGCCTGCACCACCGCCAACGGCTGTTTCACCAAGGTCAACCAGAAGGGCGAGCAGGCCCACTACCCGGGCAGCGACGAGTACACCGGCTGGAGCCTGGAGACCGCGCTCGACCTGGACGCGGTGTCGGCGGTCTGCCAGGACTGCCACATCCTGCTGGTGGAGGCGGACAGCGTCGGCGAGGCCGACATCGCGGCCGCGGAGAACACCGCCGCCCGCCTCGGCGCGACCGAGATCTCCAACAGCTTCGGGGAGGACGAGGGGTACGGGATGCTCGCGTACGCGTCCGCCTACGACCATCCCGGGGTGGCGATCACCGCCGCCTCGGGCGACAGCGGCTTCACGGTACCGAAGTTCCCCGCCGTGCTGCCCTCGGTGACAGCCGTCGGCGGCACGTCACTGGTGCGGGACCCGGGAACCGCACGGGGCTGGGCGGAGACGGCCTGGGACCTGTCGGGCAGCGGCTGCTCGGCCTGGTTCGACAAGCCCGCCTGGCAGACCGGTGTCCCCGACTGCCCCGGCCGCGTCACCGCTGACGTGTCCGCGGACGCCGACGCCTACACCGGCGGACTCGCCGTCTACGACACCACCCCCGACTACCAGGCGTACCCCGGCTGGGCCGTGGCGGGCGGCACCAGCCTCGCCTCCCCGCTCGTGGCCTCCATGATCGCCCTGGCCGGAAACCCGGGCGACTTCCCCGACGCCTCCCGCCTCTACCGCCACACCGGCGCCCTGTACGACGTGACCGGCGGCTACAACGGGGCTTACGGATTCGACTGCGGCGGCGACAACCTCTGCAACAGCGCGCCCGGTTACGACGGCCCCACGGGCCTGGGCACACCGAACGGCCTCGGCGCCTTCTAGCCCTTCACGACAGCGCCCGAAGCGTTCACCCAGCGGAAGCGGCCCTCCCGAGGGCCGCTTCCGTCGTCTGCCCGCCGGGGACCGATGCCACCAGTCGTACGCACACTCTGACCCCCGGCGGGCGATGGAGCGGCCCCGCCCCCGAGCCCGGGGGCTCAGCCCTCGCGGGCGATCCGTGCCAGGCGCCGGGCCTCGTCGCGGGTGGCGCGGGCGACGGCGTCCTCGTCGGCGGTCAGGAGGCGGCCGTCGGCGACGATCTGACGGCCGTTCACGAACGACGCGGTGACCGGCGCGGGCGCGCCGAGGACCAGGGCGGTCACCGGGTCGGCGATGGAGGCGTGGGCGAGCGTGTCCATCTTCCACAGCACCACGTCGGCCAGCTTGCCCGCCTCCAGTGAGCCGGTCTCGGCGGCGCGGCCGAGCACCCGGGCACCGCCGTGGGTGCCGAGCCGCAGGGCCTGCCGGGCGTCCAGCGCGTTCGCCGCGCGGGCGCCGAGCCGGTTGACGAGCAGGGCGTTGCGCAGCTCGGTGTGGAGTTCGCCGGACTCGTTGGACGCGGTGCCGTCGACGCCGAGGCCGACCGGGACGCCGGCGGCGAGCATGTCCGGGACCCGTGCGATGCCCGCGGCCAGCCGGGCGTTGGAGGAGGGGCAGTGGGCGACCCCGGTCCCGGTGCGGGCGAAGGCGGCGATGTCGGAGTCGGTCATGTGGACGCAGTGCGCCATCCACACGTCCTCGCCCAGCCAGCCCGTGGACTCGAAGTAGTCGGTCGGGCCCATGCCGAACAGCTCGTGGCAGAACCGCTCCTCCTCCACGGTCTCCGAGCCGTGCGTGTGCAGCCGTACGCGGAGCCCGCGGGCCAGCTCGGCGGCGCCGCGCATGAGTTCGGTGGAGACGGAGAAGGGGGAGCAGGGGGCGACGGCGACCTGGGTCATGGCGTCGGAGGAGGGGTCGTGGTGCTCCCTGACGGTGGCCTCGGTCGCGGCGAGCGCGTCCTCAAGGCTCTCCACGGCGAAGTCCGGGGGCAGTCCGCCGTCCTTCTCGCCGCGGTCCATGGAGCCGCGGGCGAGGGTGAAGCGCAGGCCCGTCTCGCGGGCGGCGCGGATGATCGCGCCGGACAGGTCGCCCGCGCCGCGCGGGTGGACGTAGTGGTGGTCCATGGCGGTGGTGACGCCGCCGCGGGCCATCATCGCGAGCGAGCCCCGGGCCGCCGCGTCGACCATGGGCTCGTCGATGTGCGCCCAGACCGGGTAGAGCGCGACCAGCCAGTCGAACAGGTTGTGCTCGGTGGCCAGGCCGCGGGTGATCCACTGGTAGAAGTGGTGGTGGGTGTTGATCAGGCCGGGGGTCGCGAGGTGCCCGGTGGCGTCGATCCGGCGGACCACGTCCGCCAGTCCCTCGGGCGCCGGGCCCGCGCCGAGCGCCTCGATGCGGTTGCCGGCGAGGACCAGGTGCCCGCGGGCGTACTCGGTGTCGTCGGCGTCGACGGTCGCGATCGAGCAGTTCTCGATGACGATGCGCTGGGCTGCTGCCATGGTCCGTCCTTCGGGTGCGGGCGTCGCCCCGGCCGCGGGTGCCGAGAAAAGCGGGAGAAGAGGGGAAAAGCGGGAGAAGAGGGGGATCAGAGGTTGGTGAGGTCCACCGGGATCCGCGGCTCGCAGCCGTCCCGCAGCACGGTCGCCTCGATCAGGCCGTAGGGCCGGTCGGCGGCGAGGTAGACCTCGTTGTCGTTCTTGAGCCCGAACGGCTCCAGGTCGACCAGGAAGTGGTGCTTGTTGGGGAGCGAGAGGCGGACCTCGTCGATCTCGGCGCGGTTCTCGATGACGCGCGCGCCCATCTGGTACAGCGTCTGCTGCAACGACAGGGAGTAGGTCTCGGCGAAGGCCCGGAGCATGTGCGTCCTGACCTGCTCGTACGACTGCTCCCAGGACGGCATGTGCTGCTCGTCGCCGGTCCAGTTGAACCGCCAGCGGCCGCAGACCGAGGTGGCCAGGATGCGGTCGCGGGTCTCCGGGAGGGTCGTGTACTTGTCCTTGACGTAGCCCCGGAACTCGGAGTCGGTCGAGTTCATGACGGTCAGGTCCTTGAGGCCGGAGACGACCTCCCAGGACGAGCCGTCGTAGGTGATCTGGGCGAGCCGGGTCTCCTGGCCCTTGCGGACGAAGGAGTGCCCTGACCCGTCGGCGCCGGGGGCCGCGATCCGCTCCCAGGCGTACTCCTCGATGCGGATCCGGGCGCGCCGGATCGGCTCCTGCGAGGTGACGAAGTGGCGGGCGAGGTGGATGCCGAACTGCTCGGCGGACTCGATGCCGTGTTCCTTGGCGAAGGCGAACACCGTGTTCTTGGTGGTGTCGGTCGGCAGCACGTTGGCGTTGGAGCCGGAGTAGTGGACCTCCGCCATGTCGCCGCTGAGCGACACGGAGACGGCGAGATCCTTGATGTGGTGGGTGGCGCCGTCCCGCGTGATCCTGACGACTCGGTTCTCGGCCTTGCCGTACTGGTTCTGTCCCAGGATCGCGGGCCGGGAATTGACGGTCATGCACCTAGCTCCCTCGGTAGACGGAGTAACCGAACGGGTTGAGCAGCAGCGGCACGTGGTAGTGCTCGCCCGGTACCACGGAGAAGCTGATCGTCACCTCCGGGAAGAACACGGCCGGTCCGCCCTCCCCGGTCGCCGGCCGGTCGCGGAGGTACGGCTCCACGGCGAAGTCGAGCCGCACCTGGGTGGTGCCCGCCGGCGGCGTCGGCAGGTCCTTGCACCGGCCGTCGGCGTCCGTCGCGGAGCCGCCGAGCGCCTGCCAGTCCGCGTCCCGGCCCGCGCGGGCGAGGAGACGGACGGCGACGCCCGCGGCGGGGCGGCCGATCGAGGTGTCCAGGATGTGCGTGGACACGGAGGCGGTGGCGCTGGTGCTCATGGGTCGGGCGTCCTCTTCGACGAGTCGGGCCAGCCGGACCCGGTTGATCTTCCCCAGCTCGGCGCGGACGATCTCCCGTTCCCGCTCCGGCGTGTTCCGGATCCGCTCCTTGACCGCGTCCCGCATCCGCTCGCCGGACAGACCGGTGGCGCAGATGAGGAAGACATGGCCGAACTTCTCCTGGTAGGCCAGGTTGAGTTCGAGCATCTCGGCCCTGAGCCCGGCCGAGGCGCCGGCCATGCCGCGCTGTTCGCGGGCCGAGGCGGGATCACCCGGCCGGGGCCGCCCGATCGGCGGGTGCCCGGCCATCGCCTCCGCCAGATCGGCGGCCCTCAGCCCGGCCACGGCGGCGTCGCTCGCGTCGTACAGCTCGTCGGCGGTGGCATAGGGGCGGGCGGCGGCCAGCCGTCGTACCCACGCCGTGGAGGCGCACGCCTCGTGGAGGGCGGCGCGGGCCGCCCGTTCCTCCAGGTCGTTGAACCGGGCCAGGCCCGGGGGCGTGGGGGTCGACGTCACGTGAGCCTCCGTGGCCGGAGCCGGCTTGCGTGCTGAACGGGCTGCCGTCAGCTAACGCCCCCCGCATCTCCGCGTCAACACTTTGTTGAAAAATCCGGGTTACGAGCGGTGACGGCACCCCCAGGGGGCTTCAGACGTCCTTCTCCCGGTTGAGGTAGTTGTAGACGGTGAAGCGGCTGACGCCCAGCGCGCTCGCCACGGTCTCCACCCCGTGCCGCACCGCGAAGGCGCCCCGCGCCTCCAGTGTCCGCACGACCTCCTGCTTGGCCTTGCGGTCCAGGCCGGACAGCGGCCGCCCCGCCTTGCGCTCCATCGCGGCCAGGATGTGGTCGAGGGACTCGGCGAGCTGGGGCAGCCGTACGGCGACGACGTCGGCGCCCTCCCAGGCGAGCACGATGTCCTCGGGGCCGGCCTCGCCGGGCGGCAGCATCGCCCCGCCGATGGCGTCGACCAGCGGTTTCACGGCCGCGACGAAGGGCTCGTCCCCGGTCATCCACCGCCCTCCCCGGCCTCGTCGCCCAGCGCGTTGACCTGGAGCGTGATCCGGGTGGCGCCGGCCTGGAGGCTGCCGCGCAGCAGCGCGTCCACCGCGGCGAGCACGCGCTCGGCGCCGCCCTCGGCGGTGTTGCCGAACGGGCCGACGTCCACGGCGTCGAGGCCGGCCGTCTCGATGACCTCCCGTGCCACCAGGGCGTGCGCGGGGGTCTCTTCCAGGTCGAAGGGTTCGGTCGTGAACTCCACTCTCAGTCGCACTACGCCCCCGCGCCTTCCGAAGCAGCGGCTTCCGCCGCCTCCTGGAAGTCGGCGACGTCTCCGCCGTACTCCCGTGACCAGTCCGTCAGGACCTCGATGGGCTCGATGAGGGTCCGGCCGAGGTCGGTGAGACGGTACTCGACCCGCCTCGGCCCGTCGGCATGGCGGTCGACCAGGCCGTACCGCTGGAGCCGGCGCAGCGTCTGGGTGAGGACCTTGCGCGAGACGCCGCCGATGAGGTCCACGAGTTCACCGTGTCTGCGCGGTTTCCGGCTGAGTCCGAAGAGCGCGAGCACGGCCCATTTGTCGGAGATGATCTCGACCGCCAGGCGCGTCGGGCAGTCGGCGAGGGAGGCTGCTCCGTCCACGTTCTGCATGAGGGTCGAAGGTACCAGGAGGTAACCCAAGGATCCGTAGCGTCTTCCTCGAACCACCAACCAGCATCGGATGCGGAGGAGTCACCATGCCACGAGTCGTCGTGTTCGACGAGTTCGGCGGGCCGGAGGTCATGCACGTCGTCGAGGAGCCCCTCGCCGAGCCCGCGGCCGGCGAGGTCCGGGTCAGGATGGAGGCGTTCGCCGTCAACCCGCTCGACCTGATGATGCGTTCCGGCACCTCGCCCGCGCCCGTCCCGCTGCCGCGCGCTCGCCTCGGTGTCGAGGGAACCGGCGTCGTCGACGCGCTGGGCCCCGGGACCACCGGGCTGAAGACCGGCGATCCGGTCATCCTCACGGCCGTGCCGGACGCGAGCGCCCGGGGCAGCTACGCCGAATACACCACGGTCCCCGCGAGCCGGGTCGTCGCCCGGCCCGCCGGGCTCGGCGTCACGGAGGCGGCGGCGGTCTGGGTCGCCTACTCCACCGCCTACGGCGCACTCGTCGAGAAGGCGGGGATGCGGCCCGGCGACCACGTCCTCATCACCGCCGCGTCCGGCGGCGTAGGCCGCGCGGCGACGCAGATCGCCCGGCAGATCGGCGCCGTGCCCATCGCCGTCACCCGGCACTCCGCGCGGAAGGACGAACTGCTCGCCGCCGGCGCCGCCGCGGTCGTCGCCACCGACCACGCGGACCTGGCCGAGGCGGTCGGCCACCACACCGGCGGGGCCGGCGCGGACATCGTCCTCGATCTCGTCATGGGCCCCGGCCAGCGGGAACTCCTGAAGGCGGCCCGCCCCGGCGGCACCCTGGTCGCCGCGGGCTTCCTGGACCCCCGGCCCACGCCCTTCCCGGCGGGCCCGCCGCTCACCGTCTTCGGCTACCGGAGCTTCGAGCACACCCTCGACCCCGTCGTGGTCAAGCGGATGGCGGCCTTCCTGAACGCGGGCGTGCGCCTCGGCGCACTGCGGCCCGCCGTCCACGACGAGGTGTTCTCCCTCGACGGCGTCGTCGAGGCACACCGCCACCTCGAAGAGGGGCTGCACGCCGGGAAGAAGATCGTCGTGACGGCCTCCTGAGGCCGCGACGGCTCGGTGTGACGGATACCGGGCCGTTCCGAGGTGCGTTCATGCCCGTCCCGCCGCACGCTGAACCCATGGGACACGCGCACCCTCACATCGTCGTACACGCACCCGCTCTGGACGGCTCCCGCCGGGTCACCGAAGGGGAGGTGACGCTGGGGCTGGCGTCGCATCTGGACGATGTGGTGGAGATCCTGCGGCTGGCCGATCTGGACCGGGTCGAGGTGGAGCAGGACGACCTCATCGAGTGGCAGGGGGGCGGGCCCGAGGACTGGCCGGGGCTTTCCGAACACGAGGTGTAGGGGGCGTCATCGCCTGCTCCGGGGAATCCTTCCGGCGGGCAAAAAGCCGGACAGACGCGGGGCCGCGGGAGCACCATGGGAGCGCTGTCCCGAGGCGTCGTCGCGAGAGTGAGTGGGTCATGCGCGAGAGCGTGCCGGTGCGCTGTCCGGCCTGTCGGCGCGAGCATGTCTACACCGCCCCGGCGTATCCGTGCGTGTGCGGGGCCCCGGTCGCCCCGCGGCTGGATCCCGCCGCGGCGCCGGTCGTGGCCGAGCACCGGTCCTGGGACGACGAGTGGATCGGCGCCGCCTGCGCCGTCTGCGGGCGGCTCGGTCACTGGCCGCACCCGGAACTGGGCTGTCCCTGCGGCACGGTGCTGCGGATCCCGGTGGCGGGCGCGGACCCTGTCACCACCCCCGCCGGCCCTTCCACCGCCCGCGTCGAGCCCGGTGCCGGCCCGCCGGAGTCCGCCCGGCGCGCCTTCCAGCCGCACGCCGTCCGCACGGCCCGGGACGCCGTCACCGCCGCCGCGCTGTATCTGCGCTGGCTCGGGTACGGGGACGTCCGCCGTGCCGACCAGCGGCCGCCGAACGGCGTCGGGCTCGCCGCCCGGGGGCTGCTCGCGCAGGTGGACCCGACGGTACGGCCGGCCGCGCCCCGGGACGTGGAGTGCCTGTGGCTGACGGCGATGACGGAGTCCGCCGACTGCGTCTACTTCTCCCTGGCCGGATACACCGACGCCGCCCGCGCCCGCGCGGACTCCCTGGCCGTGCCGCTGTTCGTGCTCGACCTCGCGGGCGTCCCGCAGCCGGTGAACGACTCCGCCGACGCCCTGAACGCCGACGGCGCACCGCGACCGGGGCGCCGCGCACGCGACCAGCGGGGCTGACGGGGACGGACGGGACGGACGTCAGTCCCGGTAGCGCTCCCTCAGCTCGATCTTCCGCACCTTCCCCGACACCGTCATCGGGAAGGCGTCGAGGATGCCGAGCCTGCTCGGCACCTTGTAGTGCGCGAGCCTGCCCTCGCAGAAGGCGCGCAGTTCCGCCAGGGTGAGCGGGTCGGCCGCGTCGTGCGGGATCACGCAGGCCAGCACCTCCTCGCCGTACTTCTCGTCGGGCACCCCGACGACCTGGACGTCCCTGATCTTCGGGTGGGCGTAGAGGAACTCCTCGATCTCGCGCGGGTAGATGTTCTCCCCGCCCCGGATGATCATGTCCTTGATCCGGCCGACGATCTCGACGTACCCGTCCTCGCGCATCACCGCGAGGTCCCCGGTGTGCATCCAGCGGCCCGCGTCGACGGCCTCGGCGGTCTTCCCGGGCTCGTCCCAGTAGCCGAGCATCACGCTGTACCCGCGGGTGCACAGCTCCCCCGCCTCGCCGCGCGGCCGGGTGACCCCGGTCGCCGGGTCGACGATCTTGACCTCCAGGTGGGGCAGGACCCGGCCGACGGTGGCGGTGCGGTGCTCCAGGTCGTCGTCGGTGCGGGTCTGGAGGGACACCGGCGAGGTCTCGGTCATGCCGTAGCAGATGGCGACCTCGGCCATGTGCATCTCGGCGACGACCCGCTTCATCACCTCCACGGGGCAGGGCGAGCCCGCCATGATGCCGGTGCGCAGGGTGGAGAGGTCGTACGAAGGGAAGCCGGGGAGGTTCAGCTCGGCGATGAACATCGTCGGCACGCCGTACAGGGACGTGCACCGCTCCTGCTGCACCGCCTCCAGGCTGGCCTTCGGTTCGAAGGAGGGGGCCGGGATCACCATGCAGGCGCCGTGCGAGGTGGCGGCCAGGTTGGCCATCACCATGCCGAAGCAGTGGTAGAAGGGCACCGGGATGCAGATCCGGTCCCGCTCGGTGTACTTGACCAACTCCCCGACGAAGTATCCGTTGTTGAGGATGTTGTGGTGGGAGAGGGTGGCGCCCTTGGGGAAGCCGGTGGTGCCCGAGGTGTACTGGATGTTGATCGGGTCGTCACAGGACAACTCCGCTTCCCTGGCCGCCAGTTCGGCCCGGTCGCTACGGTCGCCGCGCGCGGTGAAGGCCTCCCAGCCCGGGTCCCCGACGTAGACGACCTCGCGCAGCTCGTGGCAGTCGCCGCGGACCTCCTCGACCATGGCCCGGTAGTCGCTGCTCTTGTGGCCGAGCGAGGCGAACAGCAGGCGCACACCCGCCTGCCGGAGGACGAAGCGCACCTCGTGGGTGCGGTAGGCCGGGTTGATGTTGACCATGATGGCGCCGACGCGGGCGGTGGCGTACTGCACGAGCACCCACTCGGCGCAGTTGACCGCCCAGATGCCCACCCGGTCGCCCTTGGCGATGCCGCTCGCCAGCAGCGCGCGGGCGAGGCGGTCCACGTCGGCGTCGAAGGCGGCGTACGTCCAGCGCCGCCCGCTCGCCACGTCCACCAGGGCCTCGCGCTCCGGCCAGGTCGTCGCCGTCCGGGCGAGGTTGGCGCCGATGGTGTCGCCGAGCAGCGCGGTGGTGCCGGTGCCGTGGGCGTACGACAGTTGCGGGGCGGTCACCGGAAGTCCTCCTCGCGGTACTCGTCCGCCGAGCCCTGCGCGGTGGCCTCGCGCAGCTCGATGCGGCGGATCTTGCCGGAGACGGTCTTGGGCAGCGCGCCGAACTCCAGGCGGCGGACGCGCTTGTAGGGGGCGAGCACCTGGCGGGAGTGCTCGAAGATGACCTTGGCGGTGTCGGGTCCGGGCTCGTAGCCCTCGGCGAGCACGACGTACGCCTTGGGCACCGCGAGCCGCAGCTCGTCCGGGGCGGGCACGACGGCCGCCTCGGCCACCGCCTCGTGCTCCAGCAGCGCGCTCTCCAGCTCGAAGGGGCTGATCTTGTAGTCGGAGGCCTTGAAGACGTCGTCGGCGCGGCCGATGTAGGTCAGGTAGCCCTCCTCGTCGCGGGTGGCGATGTCGCCGGTGCGGTAGTAGCCGCCCGCCATGGCCTGGGCGGTGCGGTCCGGGTCGCCGTGGTAGCCGGCCATCAGGCCGACGGGGCGGTCGGCGAGGTCGAGCGCGATCTCGCCCTCGGCGGCGCCGGGCGCGCCGGTGACCGGGTCGAGCAGCTCCACCCGGTAGCCGGGGCTGGGGCGGCCCATGGAGCCGGTCTTCAGCCGCTGGCCGGGCGCGTTGGAGACCTGTACGGCGGTCTCGGTCTGCCCGAAGCCGTCCCGGATGGTCAGCCCCCAGGCGCGCCGCACCTGTTCGATGACCTCGGGGTTGAGCGGCTCGCCCGCGGCCACCACCTCACGGGGCGGGGTGCGCAGTTGGCCGAGGTCGGCCTGGATGAGCATGCGCCACACGGTCGGGGGCGCGCAGAAGGTGGTGACCTGGGCCCGGTCCATCTCGGCCATCAGGCGGCCCGCGTCGAACCGGGTGTAGTTGAAGATGAAGACGGTCGCCTCGGCGTTCCACGGGGCGAACAGGTTGGACCAGGCGTGCTTGGCCCAGCCGGGCGAGGAGATGTTCAGATGGACGTCGCCGGGCTTCAGGCCGACCCAGTACATGGTGGCCAGGTGGCCGATGGGGTACGAGACATGGGTGTGCTCGACCAGCTTGGGGCGGGCGGTGGTGCCCGAGGTGAAGTAGAGCATCAGCGGGTCGTCGGAGAGGGTCGGCCCGTCGGCCGTGAAGCCGGCGGGGGCGTCGTACGCGTCCTCGTACGAAAGCCACCCCTCCCCGCCCGCGCCGCCGACCGTGATCCGGGTGTAGGCACCGGGCACCTCGGCGAACTTGGGGGCGTCCTCGGCCCGTACCAGCACGTGCCGGACCCGGCCGCGCTCGACGCGGTCGCGCAGGTCGGCGGGGCCGAGCAGCGGGGTGGCCGGGATGACGACCGCGCGCAGTTTCATCGCGGCCAGCATGGTCTCCCACAGCTCGGCCTGGTTGCCGAGCATGACGAGGATCCGGTCCTCGGCCGCGACGCCCCGCGCGCGCAGCCAGTTGGCGACGCGGTCGGAGCGCTCGGAGAGTTCGGCGAAGGACAGCTTGGTCTCGCCGCCGTCCTCCTCCACGATGTGCAGCGCGGTCCGGTCGTTGCCGGCGGCGATCACGTCGAACCAGTCCAGCGCCCAGTTGAAGTGCTCCGGCCGGGGCCACGCGAACCCGTCGTAGGCGGTGGCATAGTCCTCGCGGTGTGCCAGCAGGAAGTCCCGCGCGTTCCTGAAGGCATCGGTCGCCGTCGTCATCCGTCGTCCTCCTATGTTCCCGGGCATTGCCGGGCGGCTCCCCGGCATCGTCTAATCCGTGATGCAGGTCTCACTACCCCCGAACGGGGGTGTGGTCCCTGCGAGCACGGGGGGTGTGGTCCGCACATCAGCCGCACCGAAGGAGCGATGGGTGACAGCAGACGCCGTGACGGTGGTGGAGATCCGTGGCGCGCTGGTCCGGCTGCGGCGCGCGACGGGGCTGCCGGTCGCCTTCGGCGGGCTGGTGGAGTCCGGCCGGCCGCAGGTGCGCATCAGCGAGCTCAGCGGCACGGCGACGGCCGCGCTGCGCTGTCTCGCGGTGAGTTCGGGCAGCGGGCTCGGCGGCAAGGCGGTGGCGCTGGCGCGGCCGTGCGCGGTGGCGGACTACTCCAGCTCCCGGCACATCAGCCACGAGTACGACGGGCCGGTGGCCGCGGAGGGCATCCGCTCGGTGCTCGCGGTGCCGGTGGTGGTGCGGCGCCGGGTGCGCGGGGTGCTCTACGGCGCGCTGCGTTCGGCCCAGCCGCTCGGCGACCGGGCGCTGGGCGCGGCGGTGGCGGTGGCGCGGGACGTGGAGCAGACGCTGGTGCTGCGGGACGAGGCGCGGGAGTTGCTGACGGTGGCCGGTGCGGCCCCGGCCCGGGGCGCGGACACGCGGTCGTACGGCGGGCCGGGGGCCGGGGCGGGGGCCTGGGAGCAGGTGCGCGAGGCGCACGCGGCGCTGCGGGCGCTCGCGCCCCGGATCGCCGATCCCGTCCTGCGCGCCGATCTGCTCGCCGCCTGCGGACTGCTGACCGCGCCGGGTCCGGCCGACGGACCGGCTCTGGCGCCGCGCGAACTGGACGTGCTGTCCTGGGTGGCGGCGGGTGCGACCAACGCCGCGGTGGCCGAGCGGCTGGGGCTGCGCCCGGAGACGGTCAAGGGTTATCTGCGCTCGGCCATGCGGAAGTTGGGCGCACACACGCGGGGGGAGGCGGTGACCGCGGCACGCAGGGCGGGGCTGCTGCCGTAGCCTCCCGAGACGGTGAAGGAAACGTTCCCATTCATGCGTGGATGCTTTGAATTTCCTCATGCTTGACCGTTTGTTATTTCCCTCACGACGACTTCCGCCCGAATTCAGAGGATCGTTGCCTAGAATTTGGACCGGACACGACATACGAGGGGAGCGGTGACCGTGCGACGGGACTTCCAGGAGCCTGCGAGGTGCCGCTCCGACCTGGTCATAGGCCGCGAGGAGCTGTGCGCCGCCGCCCGCGCCCAACTCGCCTCCGGCGGCAGTGTGCTGCTCCACGGACCGGCCGGAATAGGGAAATCGACCATCCTGCGGGCATTGGCCGAGGAATACGCCCCGACGGCGCACATCGTCCTGCGCTGCTCGGCGACCGAGTCCGAATCCCACCTTCCCTTCCTCGCCCTCGCCGACCTCCTCGGCCTGGTCCTCGACGACGTCTGTCCCCGGCTGCCCGCCGCCCAGCGCACCGCCCTGGAGTCGGCGCTCACCGGCCGCGGCGAGTCCAGCCTCCAGCGCGACGGCCTCGCCCTGCGCCTGGCGGTGCTGTCCGCGCTGCGCGCGCTCGCCGCCCGCGGACCGGTCCTGGTGGTCGCCGACGATCTCCAGTGGCTGGATCCGGCCAGCGCCGAACTGCTCGGCTTCGCCGCCCGCCGCCTGGGCGGCACCCCGGTCCAGCTCCTGTGCGCGGTACGGACCGAGGGGCAGGACAGCCAGGAGTACGACCGCCATCTGCGGTCCTGCCCGCCGGACACCCTCGCCGTCCGCCTCGGGCCGTTGTCGCACACCCGGATCGCCGAGCTGCTGGGCCACCGCGGCCACGGGGGGCTGCCCCGCTCCACGGTCCGCGAGGTCCACCGCACCAGCGGCGGCAACCCGCTGTTCGCGCTCGAACTCGGCCGCGCCCTCTCCGAGAGCCCCACCCCGCCCCGGCCGGGCGAGCCGCTGCCGGTGCCCACCTCGCTGCGCGCCCTGGTGCTCAGCCGCCTGGACATGCTGTCCGTGGAGGCCCGCCGCACCCTCCTGGTGGCCAGCGCCGGCGCCCGCCCCACCCCGGCGCTGCTGCACGCGGCGGGCCGGGAGAACGCCGAGGCCGAATGCGCCCAGGCCGCCGAACTCGGGCTGCTGGCAACCGAGTCCGACGTCCCCGCCGTACGCTTCGCGCATCCGCTCATCTCCGCCGCGCTGTACGCGGAGGCACCCGCGCAGGAGCGGCGGGCCGCGCACGCGGCGCTGTCCACGGCCGCCTCCGACCCCATCGAGCGGGCCCGGCACCTCGCCCTCGCCGCCACCGGCGCCGACCCGGAGGTCGCCGCCCGGCTCGCCGAGGCCGCCGCCCTCGCCCGGGACCGCGGCGCGCCCTCGGTCGCCGCCCAGCTCGGGCTGCTGGCCGCCCGGCACACCCCGGTGGACGGCACGCCCAGTCCGGAGGAGCGCCGGCTGGCGGCGGCCGAGGACGCCATCACCGCCGGCGAGGTGGACCTCGCCCGGGACATCGCCCGGGAGGTGCTGAACCGGGCGAGCGTGCCCGCCGAACGGGTGCGCGCCTGGATCATCGTCATCGACACCGCGGGCCACACCATGGCCGAGGTGGACGCCCTCTTCCCGCAGGCCCTCGCCGACGCCGGCGACGACCCGCGGCTGCTCGCCCTGGTCCACTACCAGCTCGGCTGGCGGGCGCTGATCGTGGAGGGCGACTTCACCGCGGCCCGCGACGCCGCCGCGCACGCCGCCGAGCTGGCCGCGCGCGGCAAGGACCGGCGCACCGAGCTGCTCGCCCTCGCCTTCCAGGCGCAGGCCGAGACCCTGATGGGCCATCCGGAGGCGCCCCGCACCATCAAGCGGGCCCTGCGCGAACCCCAGGACCCGCGGGTGGCCTGGCATCACAACGGGGCGGGCAGTGCCCGGTTCCGCTGGCTGGTCATGGGCGACCAACTGGCCGAGGCGCGGGCCACCGTCACCGGTCTGCTGCGCGAGGTGCGCCGGCGCGGCTCGGTGGAGAGCGAGGTGCACTTCCTGCGGGGCCTGGCCGAGACCGAGCTGCGCGCCGGACACTGCGGCCGCGCCCTGGACCTGGCCCGCGAGAGCCTCCGGCTCGCCCGGGACTCCGGGATCGGCGAGACCGCCTCGGCGATGCTCACCTCGCTCGCGGAGGCCTCCGGCGGGGACGTGGACCGGGCGCTCACCCTCGCCCGGGAGGCGGTGGAGCACGCCGAGGGCGACGGCGACCAGATGTACCTCTCCCGGGCCCTGGGCGCGCTCGGGTACGCCCAGTTGGTGGCCGGTGACCCGGCGGGCACCGTGCGCTCGCTGCGCCGGGTGCGCACCCTGGAGCTGGGCCTCGGCATCACCGACCCGGCCCGCGGCCGCTGGCAGGGGGACCTCGCCGAGGCGCTGGTCCGCATCGGTGAACCCGCCGAGGCGCAGGACGTCATCGACACCGCCCGGGAGCACGCGCTCCGGCTCGGCCGGGAGAGCGTCCTCGCCGTGCTCGACCGCTCCGAGGCCCTGGTGCGTGCCGCGCAGGGCGCGGGCGAGGCGGCGCTCGCCCAGCTGAGGTCCGCTCAGGACCGGCTCGGCAAGCTGGGTTACGGCCTGGAGGAGGCGCGGGCCGCGTTCGCGCTGGCCCGGCTGCGCGGCCGGCGCCCCGGGTCCGCGGCCTACGACGAGGCCACCCGGAAGTTCCGCCGCTGCCGTGCGCTGCCCTGGCTGCGCCAGGTGGACGAGGCCCTCACCACCCTGGAGCCCGACCCGGCACGGGCCGTACCCGCCGCGCTGGACGCGCTGGACGTGCTGGCCGCGATGGAGCGTCAGGTGGCCGCGCTGGTCATGGAGGGGGCCACCAACCGGGAGATAGCCGCACGGCTGTTCATCAGCGTCAAGACGGTCGAGGCCACGCTCACCCGGGTCTACCGCAAGCTCGGGATCCGCTCGCGGGTCGACATCGTCCGATTGGCGGCAGGCCGGCGCGCGCACTGAGCAGGGCGCCTGTTAACTGAACCGGACCGAGGGTTTTCCCTCACCCGACCCCCTAGGGGGTTCCCTCATTGGGAGCCGTAGGTTCCGGGACCTAGCGTAATGGGCGTACCGCTCGCCCGGGTACAGGGGGTCGGACCCTCCCCCCACCACCGTGCGCAACCCCCGACCCGTGCGAACCCCCACCGGTGCAACCCCACTGAGGAGACTCATGTTCGGGCCCACACGTGCCAGACGGACCGCCGCGGTCCTGGCGGCCACCGCCGCCGCCGCGGCGTCCGCGCTGCTCGCCTCCCCCACGGCGAGCGCGGCTCCCCAGCCCGTCGTCGGCGGTACGGCGACGACCACCGCCGCGTACCCGTTCATCATGCAGATCACGGACGCGTCCGGCAGCCAGTTCTGCGGCGGCAGCCTGGTGGCCCCCGACAAGGTGGTGACGGCCGCGCACTGCATGGCCGGCGAGACCACCGGCAGCGTCCGCGTCGTCGGCGGCCGCACCAAGCTGAACGGCACCGACGGCACGGTGAGCCGGGTCAGCAGGATCTGGGTGAACCCGGGCTTCTCGGACGCCACCAACGGCGACGACGTGGCCGTGCTGACCCTGTCGACGGCGATGCCGTACAAGCCGGTGTCGTACGTCTCCTCCTCCCAGACGGGCGTGTACGCGGCCGGCACCACGGCGCGGATCCTCGGCTGGGGCACGACTTCGGAGAACGGCAGCTCCGCCGACCAGCTACGGACCGCGACCGTGCCGGTCGTGTCCGACGCCGGCTGCCGTTCCTCCTACGGTTCGGACTACGTGCAGTCCGACATGGTGTGCGCCGGGCTCAGCTCCGGCGGCGTGGACACCTGCCAGGGCGACAGCGGCGGTCCCCTGCTCATCGGGGGCGTCCTGGCAGGGATCACTTCTTGGGGCGAGGGGTGCGCGGAGGCGGGGTACCCGGGTGTCTACACCCGGCTGACCACCTTCGCGGACCAGGTCACCGCGCAGGTGAACTCGTGACCCGGAAGATCTCCCGAGCACCGCTCGGGTAAGACCAGGGGGGCGTTGCGAGCGACCACGAGCAGCCCGCAACGCCCCCCTTTCCAATCGGCGGCCCCCATCCGGTCCGCCTCATCGCGCCGGTGCGGACGCCTGGTCGCACACCGACGGCAGCCAGGTCTGACCCGGGGCCTGCCGCAGCGTGTCCAGGGTGGCGAGCAGCGCGCCGAGACGGGCGGGGTGGGCCAGGTATTCGATCGTGGCCTCGGCGAAGGCGTCGCGGAGGGTGGGCGGCATGGCGTCGGAGGCGTCGAAGCAGTGGGTGGCGGCCGGGGAGAGCAGGGTGGTGGCGAGGGTCCGGTGCCAGGTGGGGCCCGCGGTGGCGGGTGGCACCTTCGAGTCGACGGAGAAGGCCGACTCCGCCGCCGCCCAGGCGCGTTGGGCGGCCGGGGAGGACAGGTAGCGGATCAGTCGCTCGGCCTGCGGGGTGGTGTGCAGGAGGGCGACCAGGTCGCCGGAGACCTCCCAGGCGTCGTCGGCGGTGGCGCCGGGGATGAGGCGGGACGAGGGGTCGTAGCGGCCGTCGGCCCGCTGCCAGGCGGTGGACTGGGTGCGGATGAAGGACGCCTGGTGTTCGAGGGTGCAGCCGCGCGGCACGTCCGCGACCGGTGCGGAGGCCTGGGCGTAGCCCGTCTGGAGGGTGCGCCCAAGCAGCGCGGGCGACGTGCCCGCGCCCATCAGCCGGCCCCACGTCGTCCACGCCTGCCGTACCTCGGGCGAGCGCCAGGACAGCCGGCCGCTCACCCATGACTGGTAGGCGCGCGGGCCGTGTTGCTGGAGCAGGATGTCCTCGATCCAGTCCGTGCCCGGCCACCCGCTGGTCGCGCCGGAGCCCATCCCCACGCACCACTGCGCCGGCTCGTCCCGGGCCTTGAGGCGCCCTCGCTCGCTGGTGCCGGCCGGGTACCAGACGATGCTCTTGAGGTCGGCCTTGAGCGGGAACCAGTACACGTGCCCGTCCGCGAGCGGTGTCGCCCAGGACGCGCTGAAGTCCTCCCGGGGGATGAGGCCGTCGAGCGGCCGGAGCTGCTTCTGGCCCGCGTAGTCGGCGAGTTCGCCGGGGCCGGTCAGCACCACCACGTCCGGCGGCGTCCCGGCCTCGACATCGGCGCCGAGCACCTGGCTCTCGGCCGAACTGCCCTGGTAGTCCACGTGCACGTGGTACTTCCGCTCGAACGGCTCGATCACCGCGTGCCGCAGGTTCAGCTCGTCGCGCCCCGTCCAGTTCGCCAGCAGGGTGACGGTCGGCTCCCGGCCGGCGGCGCGCACGCCCAGCACGACGGCCGCCGCCAGCAGGACGAGGCAGCCCGCCACCGCGGTGACCGTACGCGCGCGGCCTCGCAAGGGCCCGCTCACCGCGGCCTGAACCGGTACTCGTCGAGATGCCGCCGCAGTCCCGTCTCGGCCAGTGCCATGACCAGGATGCCTCCGATCAGGATCCACCCGGCCGCCGCGGCGCGGAGGCCGGTGTCCGCCAGGTACGCGGCGGTCGCCCGCCCCGCGTCGGTGAGTTGCCGCCCGGACAGCGGGCGGTCGAGCAGTCGCCGGGTGTCCGTCATCCCCGCGTGCGTCCACACCGTGAACAGCAGCGTGACGGCGAGTCCGGCCGCGAGCAGCGCGCCCGCCGCCAGCAGCCCCCGGTTGTAGCGGCGCCGGAACCGGCGGCGCAGGAACAGCTGGGTCTCCAGCAGGCAGCCGGCCAGCGCGAGCGCGAGCAGCAGCGTGGCGGCCCAGCCGCACCACAGCAGCGGGCCGAACGCGGTCTGCCGGTGCACCGCGGCGCGCTGCCGGCTCTGCAACAGCTTCAGCCGGGCCAGTATCCCGGAGCCCGGGTCCGACAGGATGCTCGTCGCGTAGCTGAGGTACGCCTGGCGCAACGCGCTGTCCACCGGCTGGGCCTGGGCACGCTGGACCTTGTCCGCGTAGACGGTGACGAGCGCGGCGACGGTCTGCAGCGCCTGCCGCCCGGACGGTCCCCCCACGTCGTCCCCGGCGGCGGCCGCGACGCTCTGCGCGGCGACCGAGATCTGCTTCTGGAAGTCGCTGGTGGGGGTCGCCGCGCCGGCGTCCCGCTCCGCCTGCCCGAGGGCGTACAGCGCGGTGTCGATGGACAGCACCGCCGGTGCGCTGGAGGTGCGCAGCGGATCGGCGTCGCCGTGCACGCCCTCGTAGGACAGGAAGAGGGAGAGCGTCAGCAGCGCCGTGAGGACGAGCAGCAGGCGATGGCGGACGGTCAGGTCGCGGGCGGTCGTGCTGCCGCCCTCCCCGGGCGGACGCCGTCCCTCCCCCGGCCCGCGCCCGCCCTCCTCCGGCCCGCGCCGGCCCTGCCCGGCCGGGCGCCGCCGGCCGCCCCGCGGGCGTGGCAGGTCGTCGCGGACGGGGTCCGGACCGGCGCTCATGCCGACGGTCCTCTCAGCCGGCGGCCGCACTCGCCCCCGCAGTACACGGAGTCGGCCGGGCCGAGCCAGCCGCAGTCCGGGCATTCCACGAGCTCGTCGGCGTCCGGGGACACCTCGGGGACGGGCGGCGGCCCCGCGGCCGGATGGAGCGGCGGGGTGGTCATGGCGCTGGAGAGGATCAGGTGCTGCCAGTCGACGTCCTTCAGGCCGGCGCGGACACGGCCGCTGCCCGGCCCGTCCTCGATCAGGCGCAGCGCGTCGAGGAGGTGGGTGTCGCCGAGTTCGGCCGCCAGGTGCAGGGCGCGGGTGAGTTCGCGGTCGGCGCTCGCACGGCCGTCGGCGCCGCGCAGCCAGGCCCGGTAGGCGCCGGCCACGGCGGCGCTCGCCTGCTGGTACAGCTCGTGCCGGTGGACTCCGGGGTGCCGCCGGGAGGCGTCGAGCGGGTTGTCGGTCCAGCGCACCAGGATCGGGCGGGGCGGTGGCAGCCGTACCGGATGCCCGAAGTCGGGTACGACGATCTCCACGGCGGCCAGTTGGAGGTCCTCGCCCCGCTCCCGGCCGGTCGGGTCGGCGGCCAGCACCACCTGGAAGTGCCGCACCTCCTCGCCCCAGGCCCGGGTGACGTACTCGGTGCCGCGCCCGGCACCCGGGGCGGGCACCAGTTCCTGCTCCCCGGGGACGATCTGCTTGACCTGGCGGATGACGGTGCCGGCGGTGGGGGTGAGCCTGATGCGCAGCTCGGGCACCGCCGTGCCGAGCAGTCCGGCGATCAACTCCTCGTAGGCGGCGGTGAGTTCGGACTCCTCCCGGACGGCGCCCCGGCGGCCGTGGAGCCGCCGGGTGATGTGCAGCAGCAGTTCGGCGTCCCAGTCGTCGCCGATGCCCCAGGCGTCGCAGACGAAGCGGCCCTCGCACGCGTCCAGGGCGGTCTCCAGGGACATGGCGGCCCGGTGGTCGTGTTCGTTGCGTCCGTCGGTGAGCAGCAGGACGTGTTTGACGGGCGCCGGGTGGTCCTTCAGGAGCCGGCGGGCGAGGTCGAGCCAGGTGCCGATGGCCGTACCGCCGTTGGCGTCGAGGATGCGCACGGCCCGGGCGGCGGCGGCGCGTTCGCCGGGCCCGGCGACGGCGAGCGCCGGGCGGTCCGGGCCGGGATGGACGACGGTGGCGTGGAAGTGGCCGGACAGCACGGCGAAGGCGGTGTTTTCGGGCAGCAGCCGTACGGCGGCCACGGTGGCCTCCTTGGCCGCGTGGAGCTTGGCGGCCGGGAAGAGCATGGAGCGGGAGGTGTCCACGATCAGGACTTCGGCGAGCGCGGGACCGCCGTCCGGCGTCCGTCCCCCGGCGAGCCCGGCCCCGCCGTGGCCGCGCACGCCGATCTCCAGGATGGCGTGCATCTCCCGTTCGGTGCCCCGCGCCTGGGCGGCCGGCTCGGCGGGCAGCTCCTTCTGCTGGCCGACGTCGAGCGTCACCTCGGTCTCCTCGGCCACGGTCATCGGTGTCTCTCCCCAGGGGTCATGGGTGTCCTCAGAAGGTGGTCATCGGCCGTACCGCGTGGGCCAGGTCGAGCAGCCGGCCGTGTTCCGGGGCGGTGCGCGCCTGGGCGGCCAGCTGGCGGAAGGAGTGTTCGAGGAGGGCGCGCAGGCCCCGTTCGTCGCCGGGTCCGAGCAGGTCCCCGGCCGGCCAGGACATGGCGCCGCCGTACAGCGTGTTCTCGCGGACCTCGGCGACCAGCCGGGCGCGGGACTCGCCGTCCTCGGCGCCGCCGTCCAGGCGCAGTTCGGGCAGCCGCCGGGCCGCGTCGGTCAGGTCGGCGGGGGTGGGCGGCAGGCCGCCCAGGACGCCGGCGCGGATGCGGACGGCGGCGATCCGGGCGGCGTCGTGGTGGCGTGAGGTGGCCGGTACGTCGTCCAGGACGCGGACGGCGGCGTCCCGGTCGCCGCCGGCCAGATGGCCGCGGGCCAGGCCGAAGGCGGCGGCGGTGTGCGCGCTGTCGCGTTTCCACACGGCCTCGTAGAAGCGCATGGCCCGTGCGGTGCGGGCGCCGTGCTCGGCACAGTGGCCGAGGGCGAGCTTGGGCACGTACTCGCCGGGCAGCGCCCGGTACACGGCCTCGAAACGGGCGCCGGCCAGGTCGACCTCGCCCTTGCTGAGGTGCAGGACGCCCCGGTGCCAGGCGATCCGCCAGTCGTGGGCGGCGGCGCGCTCGCCGAGCTGGGTCTCGGCCTCGGTGAGCCAGTCGGCCGCGGCGTCCGGCTCGCCGCGTCTGAGGTAGGCGCGGCACAGCCACAGCGCGGTCTCCGGGGTGCCGAGGCGGGAGTCGCGGGGCCATTGCCCGGCCACCTGGTCGGGGGCGTCGGGCGAGAAGGTGTCCAGCACCAGGGCGGCGCCGTCGGCGGGGTCGGGGACCGGTTCCGGGAGGGCGCCGGCGACCTCGGCGGGCGAGGGCGGGGAGGCGTCCAGCTCGGCCGGGCGCTCGCCGGGGCGGGCGGTCCAGTGGTCGAGGGCGGGTATCGCGCCGAGCCCGGCGTCGAGGCTGGCCCCGGTGGCCCGGAACCGGGTGGAGCTCTCGGGCAGTTGCTCGCCGAACTGGAGCGAGCGGAACTCCCGCAGGACTTCCCAGAGTTGGCGGGACATCTCGGCTGCCGACCGGAACCGGGCGCCGGGTTCGGGGTGGGTGGCGCGGTCGACGAGACGGCGGAAGGAGTCCTGGGCGAGCCCGCGGGCCGGCTCGGTGTCGCGGGCCAGGGCCTGGAGCGTCATGCCGACGGTGTACAGGTCGCTGTCGACGTGCCAGCCGCGCCGGTCGATCTCCGCCTTCGGCGGCGCGAACGTCGCCGTGTACACGTACGGGGACGTCCGGTCGCCGATCGCGCGGACCGCGCCGAGGTCGATGATCTTCACGGCCCGGCCGAAGTGGATGACGTTGGCGGGCTTCATGTCGCAGTAGAGCAGGTCTCGTTCGTGCATGTACTCCAGCGCGCCGAGGATCTTGCAGCCGTAGGTGAGGACGTGGTCGAGGCGGGGGCGGCCGTGGAAGACGCGCTCGACGTCGTCGGCGTCGAAGAGCCGTTGCAGGGAGCGGCCGCCGATGTAGTCCATGATCAGGTAGCCGGTGGACGTCCTGCCCGGGGCCTGGTGTTCGGCGTACGTGATGATCCGCACGATGTCCGGGTGGTGCAGGTCGGTGAGGGAGCGGCGCTCCTCGGCCACGGCCCGGCGGGCCAGCGCTCCGCCCCCGTTGATCTGGCTCTTGAGGACGACGCGGTGGCCCTCGGCGCGGGTGTCCTCGGCGAGATGGATCCAGCCCTGGCCGCCGTGCGCCAGGCAGCCGAGCACCCGGTAGTGCCCGGCGACCACCTCGCCCTGGTCCAGCTCGGGCAGCAGGGAGTACGGCGTGCCGCAGCGGGGGCAGCGGCCGGTGGCGCGGCCGGGCTGACCGCCGTACCCCACCCCGATGATCATGCCGCAGCCCTCCCGGCCGCAGTGGCGGCCCTCGGTGGGCGGGCGCGGGTCCGCGACCAGCACGTCGTCGGGCTCGGGCACCTCGGGCAGCACGACGAGCCCGTGCTGGTCGAGTTCGCCGACCCCGGCCACGGCGTGCACGGTCGGCGGCCCCGGGTTCTCCTCGACCACGGCCGGCGGCGCGCTGGGGGCGCCGCGCGGTTCGCTGCGCGGTTCGGTGTACCGGTGCCCGCAGGTGTCGCAGTACCCGGTCCCCATGACGCGGCCCGGACATCCGGGGCGGACGCAGGAGGTCATGAGCCGCGCTCCTTCCGGCGGCCGGCGATGGTACGGCGGGGCGGCGGGGGGTGGTCGGGGGTGCGGGCGTGCTCGGGCGGCCGGGCGGGGCGCCCGGGACCGGCGCCGGCACCGGCCCCCGGCCCGTCGCCACCGCTCGCGTTTTCCTCGCCGCCGCTCGCGTTCTCGTCGCCGCCGCTCGCGTTCTCGTCGCCGGAACTCCAGGCGCGTTCCCCGGAGTCGCCGCTCGCGTCGGCGCGTTCGCCGGGGCCGCCCCTGCCACCTGCGCCTGCGCCTGCGCCTGCGCCGGGGTCGTCTCTCCCCGGCGGCTCCGCCGCGGCCTCGCCCTCCCCGCTCGCCGCCTCCGAGCAGAACCCGATGAACCGGTCCGCCGCCTCCTCCGCCCGCTCGATGTCGCACGGCGTCTGCCGCAGCAGGGACAGCGCGGCCTCGTAGAGCCGGTACGCCTCCACCACCCGGTCCCCGTCCGCCCCGGCCCGCCGACGGCACAGCGGCCACGCCGCGGTGACCCGGCCGCGGAGTTCCTCCCAGCGGCGCAGCCGGGCGTCGAGCAGGCCGAGGGCCTGTTCCAGGCGCTGGCGGCGGCGCTCGGCGGCGTCCTCGAAGGTGAACAGCAGGTCGGCCCGCCGGGGTTCGCGGTCCTGTTCCGAGCTGTGCGCGACCCAGGCGCGCAGCATCTGGCTGCGTCCGACGGCGGCCTCCGCCTGGTCCAGCAGCGTCCCGGCGCCCGGCCCGGCGGTCACCCGGTCCCGGCGGGCGTCGAGCGCGGGCCCCAACTCGTCCACGATGCGGTCGAGTTCGGCGCCGAGGCGGGACCAGCGTTCGCGCAGCGGCCGGTGCACCAGGGACTCGGCCGCCCGCACGGTCCGGCCGCCCTGGCGGCGGTGGACCAGCAGCAGCCGGGCGCCGTGCCGGGCGAGCCGGTCCAACAGGTCGAGCAGCACGTCGGGTTCGGCGCACTGGTCGACGCCGACCAGTACGGCGGCGAGCGGGACGCGCAGGGTGGCGAGCCGTTCGGGGCGCGGGTCGTCACGGATGCCGAGGCGCTCGGCGATGCGGTCCATGACCTGGTCCGCCGTCAACTGCTTGACGTCCAGGGCGAGATCATGCGCGCCGGCCGGGGGCACGGTCTCGGGCGGGTCGTGGCTGAAGGCGCTGGTGGTGCGCTGGGTGCGCAGCTCCCGGTCCGCGAGGGTGACGGCCCGTTCGAGGGTGAAGGCGCGGTCGCCCCTGGCGGGCACCACGGTGACGAGCACCGGCCAGCCCTCGCCCCGGAACCACCCGGCGAGTTCGGTGGCGAACCGCACGTCGAGCCGCCCCGCGCCCGCGGTGGTACGGCTGCGCAGCCGGGGGTCGACGGCCCAGGCGCCGTCGGTCCAGGCGGCGGCCTGCGGCAGATGGCTGAGGATGGTCTCGGTGGGGCTCATCTGGCTGAAGGAGGAGACCTGCCCCTCGTCCACGCTGAGCACGATGCCGATCACCTGGTCGGTGGCGTGGTCGACCACCCCGCCGCCGCTGAAGCCGGGGGCGGCCAGTTCGCCGGGGGTGAGCGGGCGCAGCTGCACCCGGCTGTCCCGGCCCCGGGCGGCGACCAGGGTGGCGCCGTGCCAGCGGCCGCCGTCGTCGCCGGCCGGGAAGCCGTACATGCTCACGGGTCCATGCGGCGAGGCGAGCCGGTAGAGCCGGGTGGTGTGCTCGGCGGGCAGCGGTTCGGCGAGGCGCAGCAGGGCGAGGTCGCCGCTGCGGTCGCCGAACGCGTCCTCCTGCTCCGGCACGTGTTCGTCCGGGCGGACGGTGGCGGTGACCGCGCCCTGTCCGGGCACGCCGACGAGTCGTACGACGTATCGAACGCCCGGGGTGACGACATGCCCGGCGGTGAGCACCCGGTCGGGGGCGAGCAGCACCCCGGCACCGAGCACCTCACCGTCCGGCGCCTCGATGCGGGCGATCCAAGTCGGCGTGCGTAAGCGGGACTTGACGGCCCGTCCCCCCGTGCGCGTCATGCCGCCGAGGTTACTCCCCGTACCGGCCAGGAACTACTGGTGTGCACGAGGTGGCCGCATGTGAATGTTGGCCATATTCGAACGCATGCACTATGAACTGTGTATATAGTCCCGGTATGCCTCTTTCGATCGAGAAAGTCCGGACGTCGGTGTGCGCGACAGGCAAGACGGGTCTGCCGCGCCGAGGGTTGCGTCCGGCCGCGCTCCTCTCCGCCGCCGTCGGCATGGCGCTGGCCCTGACCGGCTGCGCACAGGTCGACACCACCTCGCCGCGTACCGCGCGCGAGCAGGCGCAGGCGGCGCCGGTGAGTTCCGGCGGCGTCGACTGCCGCAAGGCCAAGTGCATCGCGCTCACCTTCGACGCGGGCCCCAGCGAGAACTCGCCCAGACTGCTGGACATCCTCAAGGAGAAGCAGGTCCACGCGACGTTCTTCCTGCTGGGCAAGCGGCACATCGAGAAGTACCCGCAGCTCGTCAGACGCATGTCGGCCGAGGGACACGAGGTGGCGAGTCACACCTGGGACCACAAGATCCTCACGGAGATATCCGACGACCAGGTGCGCGCGGAGCTGAAGCGGCCCGACGACGCGATCGAGCGGCTCACCGGGCGCAAGCCCACGCTGATGCGTCCGCCGCAGGGCCGCACGGACGCCAACATCCACAAGATCTGCAAGGAACTGGGCCTGGCGGAGGTCCTGTGGAGCGTCACCGCCAAGGACTACGCGACCAACGACTCGGCACTCATCGAGAAGCGCGTCCTCGACCAGGCGGACCGGGACGGGATCATCCTGCTGCACGACATCTACCCCGGCACCGTGCCCGCCGTGCCGGGCATCATCGACGCCCTCAAGCGGCGCGGGTACACCTTCGTGACGGTCCCTCAGCTCCTCGCCCCCGGCAAGGCCGAGCCGGGCAAGGTCTACCGGCCCTGAGCCGCCGGCGGAGGCTGGGCCGTCGGAGTGAGGAAGTGCCGGGGTCCCGGGCGCGCGGCCGTCCTTGCCTACGATCGTCCCGTGCCGACCTTCTCCCTCACCCGTACCGTCCCGCTTCCCCTGGACGAGGCGTGGCGCCGGGTCACCGAGTGGCCCCGGCACGCGCGCGCCGTGCCGCTGACCCGGATCAGGGTGCTCACCCCCGGCCCGACCGGCGTGGGCACCCGTTTCACGGCGCGCTCGGGCATCGGACCGCTCGCCTTCGACGACACCATGGAGGTGATCCTCTGGCGCCCGCCCGTGGGGGGCGAGGGCGGGCTGTGCCGGCTGGAGAAGCGGGGCCGGGTGATCCTCGGCTGGGCGCGGATCGAGGTCCGGCCGGGGCCCGGGGGCGGTAGCCGGGTGGTGTGGCGGGAGGAGCTGCGGGTGCGCTTCCTGCCCCGCGCCTTCGACGCGGTCGTCACGCGCACGGCCCGTACGGTGTTCGGGCGCGGGCTGAACCGGCTGCTCGGGCGGGCCTGAACGGCCGTACCGCCGTGGGGCGTTCAGTCCTTGCGGCCGGTCGCGGCCACGGTCACGCCCAGGCCGATCATCGCGAGGCCGCCGACGCCGCCGACCGCGGACAGCCGCCGGGGCGAGCGGGCGAACCAGCCGCGGGCGGCGGAGGCGGCGAGGCCCCAGACGCTGTCCGAGACCAGCGCGATGATGTTGAAGACCAGGCCGAGCAGCAGCATCTGGAGGGGCACGCGGCCCTGGGCGCGGTCCACGAACTGGGGCAGTACGGCGGCGAAGAACACCATCGTCTTGGGGTTGGCCACACCGACCACGAAGCCCTCCCCCAGGGTGCGCAGAGCGCCCCGCTCCGGGCGGCCGGACTCCTCGAACGCGTCTCGCAGCGAGCCGCGTCGCCGCCACGCCTTGATCCCGAGGTACACCAGGTAGGCGGCGCCCGCGAGCTTGAGCGTGGTGAAGAGGAGGACCGAGCGTTCCACCACCGGTCCGATGCCGAGGGCCACGGCGGCGACGAGGACGTACGCGCCGAGGGTGTTGCCGGCGACCGTGGTCAGCGCGGTGCGGCGGCCGTGCGCCAGCGCCCGCCCGACGACGAAGAGCACGCTCGGGCCGGGTATCACGATCAGCACAAGGGCCATCGCCGCGAAGGCGAGCAGCCGGTCGGTGGAGAGCATGCCCTCATGGAACACAGGCACCGGTGCGCCCGGCAATCCCTTTTCCGACCACCGCCTTCCCCGGGCCGAACGGTGCGCCCGGAGGCCCTCGGTGTCACGTGGTCACGCGGTGTTCGTGAGATGTTCGGGGCGGACCGGTGTGCGGTTCAGTTCCAGGCCGGTGGCGTCGCGGATCGCGGCCAGTACGGCCGGGGTCGACGACAGGGTCGGCGCCTCGCCGACGCCGCGCAGCCCGTACGGGGCGTGGTGGTCGGCGAGTTCGAGGACGTCGACGGGGATGGTCGGCGTGTCGAGGATGGTCGGGATCAGGTAGTCGGTGAAGGAGGGGTTCCTGACCCTCGCGGTCTTCGGGTCCACGATGATCTCCTCCATCACCGCGACGCCCAGGCCCTGCGTGGTGCCGCCCTGGATCTGACCGATGACGGAGAGCGGGTTGAGCGCCTTGCCGACGTCCTGCGCGCAGGCCAGCTCGACGACCTTGACGAGGCCGAGTTCGGTGTCCACCTCGACCACGGCACGGTGCGCGGCGAAGGAGTACTGGACATGGCCGTTGCCCTGCCCGGTGCGCAGGTCGAAGGCCTCGGTCGGCCGGTGCCGCCACTCCTGCTCGACCTCCACCGCCTCGCCCTCCAGGACGTCCACCAGTGCGGCGAGCACCTCGCCGCCGTCGGTGACGACCTTGCCGTCCTCCAGCAGCAACTCCGCGGTGGCCCAAGCGGGATGGCGGGCGCCGAACTTGCGGCGGCCGATCTCCAGGACCCGTTCGCGGACCAGTTCACATGCGTTCTTGACGGCGCCGCCGGTGACGTACGTCTGCCGGGAGGCGGAGGTGGAGCCCGCCGAGCCGACCTTGGTGTCGGCCGGCTGGATGGTCACCTGGGCCACGCCGAGTTCGGTGCGGGCGATCTGGGCGTGCACGGTGACGCCGCCCTGGCCGACCTCCGCCATCGCGGTGTGCACGGTGGCCACGGGCTCGCCCGCGATCACCTCCATGCGCACCCTGGCGGTGGAGTAGTCGTCGAACCCCTCGGAGAAACCGACGTTCTTGATGCCGACCGCGTAGCCGATCCCGCGCACGACGCCCTCGCCGTGCGTGGTGTTGGACAGACCGCCGGGCAACTGCCGTACGTCGGCGCCCTCGCTGGACTCCCACTGGCGCTCGGGCGGCAGCGGCATCGCCTTGACGCGGCGCAGGAGTTCGGCGACCGGCGCAGGTGAGTCGACCCGCTGCCCGGTGGGCATGACGGTGCCCTGCTCCATCGCGTTGAGCTGCCTGAACTCCACGGGATCCATGCCGAGCCGCCGCGCCAGCTTGTCCATCTGCGCCTCGTACGCGAAGCACGCCTGCACCGCGCCGAAGCCGCGCATCGCGCCGCAGGGCGGGTTGTTGGTGTAGAGGGCGAGGGCCTCGATGTCGACGTCGTCCACGGCGTACGGCCCGATGCCCAGCGAGGAGGCGTTGCCGACGACGGCCGGGGAGGCGGAGGCGTAGGCGCCGCCGTCCAGGACGATCCGGCACCTGACGTGCGTCAGCTTGCCGTCGCGCGTGGCCCCGTGCTCGTAGGACAGCTTGGCCGGGTGGCGGTGGACGTGCCCGAAGAAGGACTCGAACCGGTTGTAGACGATCTTGACGGGCTTGCCGGTGCGCAGCGCGAGCAGGCAGGCGTGGATCTGCATGGACAGGTCCTCGCGGCCGCCGAACGCGCCGCCGACGCCGGACAGCGTCATCCGCACCTTCCGCTCGGGCAGGCCGAGCACGGGCGCGATCTGGCGCAGGTCGGAGTGGAGCCACTGGGTGGCGATGTACAGGTGGACGCCGCCGTCCTCCTCGGGCACCGCGAGCCCGGACTCGGGACCGAGGAACGCCTGGTCCTGCATGCCGAAGGTGTACTCGCCGCGGACGACCACATCGGCCCGCTCGGCGGCCCGCGCCGCGTCGCCGCGCACGATCGGCTGGCGGTGCAGGATGTTCGGGTGGGGGACGTGCCCCGCGTGGTGGTCGTCGCGGTGCTCGTGGACGAGGACCGCGTCCGGCGCGAGGGCCGACCTCTCGTCGGTGATCACGGGCAGTTCGCGGTACTCCACCCTGATCTTGGCGGCGGCCCGGCGGGCGGTCTCCGGATGGTCGGCGGCCACGATCGCGACCGGCTCGCCGTGGTGGCGCACCTTGCCGTGCGCGAGGACCGGGGTGTCCCGGAGCTCCAGTCCGTAGTGCCGCACCTCGGTGGGCAGGTCGTCGTACGTCATGACGGCGTGCACGCCCGGCAGGGCGAGCGCCTCGGCGGTGTCGATGGAGACGATCTCGGCGTGGGCGACGGTGGAGCGCAGGATCTGGCCCCACAGCATGTCCTCGTGCCACATGTCCGAGGAGTAGGCGAACTCCCCGGTGACCTTGAGGATGCCGTCCGGGCGGAGGGTGGACTCGCCGATGCCGCCCTTGGCGCCCGCGCCCTGGGTGATCTTCGTCGGGGCGCCGGTGGGGGCACCGTCCGCGCGCGCGGTGCCAGGCGTCGAGGAGGGCATGTCAGACCCCCTCGGCCTGGCGGGCGGCCGCGAGGCGGACCGCGTCCATGATCTTCTCGTAGCCCGTGCAGCGGCACAGGTTGCCCGACAGCGCCTCGCGGATGTCGGCGTCGGACGGGCTCGGGTTGCGCGCCAGGAGGTCGTCGGAGGCGACGAGCAGGCCCGGCGTGCAGAAACCGCACTGGACGGCGCCGGCGTCGATGAACGCCTGCTGGACGGGGGCGAGCCCGGTGTCCTCGCCGGCCCCGGAGCCGATGCCGGAGTCCGTGCCGAAGCCGGAGTCCGTGCCGAAGCCGATGCCCGAGCCGGCGTCGGCCTCGGCGTCGGCGTCGCTCGCGGCTCCGTCGAGCGCGCCGCCGGACGCCCGCCGCCGCGCGAGGTCGGCGAGGCCCTCCACGGTCACCACCTCCCGGCCCTCGGCCTGTCCGGCCGCGACCAGGCAGGAGCAGACCAGCACGCCGTCCAGGCGCACCGTGCAGGAGCCGCACTCGCCCTGTTCGCAGGCGTTCTTGGAGCCGGGCAGGCCGAGCCGCTCGCGCAGCACGTAGAGCAGGGACTCGCCCTCCCAGACGTCGTCGGCCTCCTGCGGGCGTCCGTTGACGGTGAAGTTGACGCGCATCAGGCAGCTCCCTCGGTGTGGCGGCGGGCGCCGCGGTACGACTCCCAGGCCCAGGTCAGCGTCCGGCGGGCCATGACGCCGACCGCGTGCCGGCGGTAGGCCGCGGTGCCCCGGACGTCGTCGATCGGGTTGCACGCGGCCGCGCACAGGTCCGCGAACCGCTTGGCGGCCGACGGGGTGATGACCTTCCCGTTGTCCCAGAAGCCGCCCTCCTCCAGCGCCGCGTTCAGGAACTCCTCGGCGACCCTGGCGCGCACGGGGGTGGGCGCGGCCGAGCCGATGCCGGTGCGCACGGTGCGGGTGGCGGGGTGCAGGGCCAGGCCGAAGGCGCACACGGCGATGACCATGGCGTTGCGGGTGCCGACCTTGGAGAACTGCTGCGGGCCGTCCGCCTTCCGGACGCGGACCGCGCGGATCAGCTCGTCGGGCTCCAGCGCGTTGCGCTTGACGCCCGTGTAGAAGTCGTCGATCGGGATCATCCGGGTGCCGCGCACCGCCGACGCCACCTCGACCTCGGCGCCCGCGGCGAGGAGGGCGGGGTGGGCGTCGCCGGCGGGCGAGGCCGTGCCGAGGTTGCCGCCGACGCCGCCGCGGTTGCGGATCTGCGGGGAGGCGACCGTGTGCGAGGCGAGCGCGAGGCCCGGCAACTCGGCACGGAGCTGTTCCATGATCTGCGTGTACGGCACCGAGGCGCCCAGCCGTACGCGGTCCCCGTCGGTCTCCCATTCGTAGAGATCTCCGACGCGGTTGAGGTCGAGCAGGTACTCGGGCCTGCGGTGGTCGAAGTTGATCTCGACCATCACATCGGTGCCACCCGCGATCGGCACAGCGGTGGGATGCTCGGCCTTCGCGGCGAGCGCCTCCTCCCAGCTGGCGGGGCGAAGGAAGTCCATGACCGGCTCTCTTCTTCCTCTTGGGGATCGGGCGGATCCGAGCCGATCCGTGTGCGGCGGGCCCGGTTCGTTCGTGTCGTGTCGGCGCGGCCTGGGGTCAGTACACCGCCGTCCGCTCCGGCGGGTCAGTCACCAAAACCATGAAGGAGTTCGCTGGCCAGGGGAAGCATCTTGTAGATTCGTATGAACGGAGGTCACCGGAAACCTCTCCGTTTCCCCGAGGAAACGCGGGCACCGGCGCGGAGACCCGGAGCGGGCCCCTGAGACGGCGCCGGGCTCCTTCATGTCACCCTCCGAAGAACCATCGTAGGTTTCGAGACACAGAAACGGCGGCAACTGAGATGCGGCTGCGCGCACTGCTGGACACCGACGCGCTGGGCCTGCTGCTGCTCGGCGGCGAGGACGAGCTGGACCGCTCGGTACGCGGTGTGATGACGACCGACCTGCGGGACCCGAGCCGCTATCTCTCCGGCGGCGAGCTGGTGCTGACCGGCCTGGCGTGGCGGCGGGACGCGGCGGACTCCGAGCCGTTCGTGCGCCTGTTGGTGCAGGCCGGGGTGGCGGCCCTCGCGGCGGGCACCGCCGAGCTGGGCGGGGTGCCGGAGGACCTGGTGGCGGCCTGCGCCAAGCACCGGCTGCCGCTGATGGCGGTGGACGAGTCGGTGGCGTTCGCGACGGTCACCGAGCACGTCGTACGGCAGGTCTCCGGCGAGCGGGCCGGGGACCTGGCCGCCGTGGTGGACCGGCACCGCCGGATGATGACCTCGGGCCCGGCGGGCGGCGGCCCCGACGTGGTGCTCGACCTGCTCGGCACCGACCTGGACCTGCGCGCCTGGGTGCTCTCCCCCACCGGGCGGCTGATCGCCGGTTCCAAGGTGGCGGGCCCGGACCTGTCCCCGGAGACCTGCGCCCGGCTGGCCACCGAGCAGCTCGCCGCGGCCCGCACCGGCCGGCGCGGCCCGCACCGGGTCCAGCTCGGCGGTACGACGTACTCGCTCTTCCCCGTCCGCTCCTCGGGGCGCGCCCCGCAGGCCCCGCGCGATGTCCGCGAGACGGTGCTGTCGGACTGGCTGCTGGCCGTCGAGGCGGACGCGGGCGACTGGGACGGGCAGCGCATGGACCTGCTCCAGGGCGTCACCCAGCTGATCGCCGTGGAGCGCGACCGCCGGGAAGCCGCCCGCACGGTGCGCCGCCGGCTCGCCCAGGAGGTCCTGGAGCTGGTCCAGACGGGCGCCGCGCCCGCGGAGATCGCCGCCCGGCTGCGGGTGGCCGCGCCCGTGCTGCTGCCCGGCCTGGGCGTCGCCCCGCACTGGCAGATCGTGGTGGCCCGGGTGGAGTGGGACGGCGCGGACTCCGAGGGCGGCCCGGTGGCCCAGTCGCTGCTGGAGGAGGTGCTGGTCGACCCGCTGGCGACCGGCCCCGAGCCCGCCGACCGGATCGCCGTGGCGCACACCGGGGACGAGGCGGTCGCCCTGGTGCCGCTGCCCGCCGTGCCGGCCGTCGCCGCGGACCACGAGGGCGCGGAGACCGGCCTGCTCGCCGACGCGCTGCTCCAGGCGGTGCGCGAGCCGCTGTCGGCGGGCCTGGCCGACGACGGGCGGCTCACGCTCGGCGTCAGCGCGGCCGTGCACTCGGCGGAGGGGCTGCGCGGCGCCCTGGAGGAGGCCCGGCACGCCCGCCGGGTGGCGGCGGCCCGGCCCGGCCGGGTCTGCGCGGCCGGACACCAGGAGCTGGCCAGCCATGTGCTGCTGCTCCCGTTCGTCCCGGACGACGTGCGCCGCGCTTTCACGGCCCGGCTGCTGGACCCGCTGACGGACTACGACCGCCGGCACCGCGCCGAGCTGATACCGACCCTGAAGGCGTTCCTCGACTGCGACGGCTCCTGGACCCGCTGCGCCACCCGCCTGCACCTGCACGTCAACACGCTGCGCTACCGCGTCGGCCGGATCGAGCAGTTGACGGGACGGGACCTGTCGCGCCTGGAGGACAAGCTCGACTTCTTCCTGGCGCTGCGCATGAGCTGAGCCGACGGGGGCCGAAACAGGCGGACCGCTCCCCCGTCAAGCCCCACTACTTTGTGAATTCTTTCACCCACCCTCTTGGCCGGGCGTGGTGATCGGTGCTGGAATGCCGCCACCACTCAACAGCCCGATGGCGTGCCTGGGGAGGTCAACGTGGCGTATACCGCCATGTCTGGGAACGGAACGACCGCCGGTGACGATCCTCTCCAGACCGCGGTATGGCGGTTGCGCTCGCGGGCCTGCTGGGCCGACGCCGCGGCCCTGCTGCCACCCGACACGCCGGGCGCGGCGCTGCAACGGGCGGTGCTGCTGGTCGAGCGCTGCCTGTACACCGAGGGCGGCTGGGCGGACGCGGAGGACGCGCTGCGTACGGCGGAGGCGCTCGCGCACACCGACGAGGAGCGGGGCGCGGCGGCGTGCGAACGGGGGCAGCTCGCGTACGCCGCGACGCTGCACGGGATCCGGGACCGGGTGGACGAGGCGCGGGCCGCGCTGGGGCGGGCGGCGGCGCTGATCCCGCCGGGGGCGGCGGGGCGGGCGCTGCTGGACTTCCGGCGGGGGCTGCTCGCGGAGAACCTGTCCCGTTCCCCGCAGGCGGCGCGCGCCGCGTACCGCCGGGCGCACGCGGGCGCGACCGCGCACGCCGATCCGCTGCTGCTGTCCTTCACCTGGCGCCATCTCGCCGGACTCGCCCTGCGGGACGGGGAGTTGGCGGAGGCCCGGCACGGGTTCGCCGAGTCCCTGCGGATCCGGGAGGAGCTGGGCTATCTGGTGGGCACGGCGCCCGCGCTGGTCTCCCTGGCGGACACGGAGGACGAACCGGCGGCCACGCGGCTGCGGGACGAGGCGCGGCGGCTGTTCCGGCTCCTGGGGGGCGTCCCGACGTGGCTGGCGGCCCAGCTCGCGCCGCCGGCGGCGGGGCCGGTCACGGCGTGAGCCAGGGGGTGCGGGGCATGCTCAGAAGGAACTGAGAGACGGCTGTGCCAGTGTGACGCGCCCAGGGCCTTTCTTTCGGATCTTGTCGGCGGTCGCAAGGCGCCGTTGGCCCGAGCGACCTGATCCGAAAGAAAGACCCTTGCCCCCCACCCCAGGAGAGCGTCGGATGTCACTCGTCAACGGCCTGCCGGCCCATGTTCTGCTCGTCCACGTCGTCGTGGTGCTGGTCCCGCTGACCGCCCTCGCCCTGGTCGTCGCGGCGGTGTGGCCACGGGCCACGCGCCGGCTCGGCGTCCTGCTGCCCGTGCTGGCCTTCGTCGCCCTGGTGAGCGTGCCGCTCACGACCAGCGCGGGCGAGTGGCTGGAGCGGCATGTCGACAGCGACCCGCTGGTCCGCAGGCACACCGAGCTGGGCGACGGGCTGCTGCCGTGGGCGCTGGGGCTGTTCGTCCTGGCGGTGGTGGTGTGGTGGGCGGGCCGCTCGCTCCGTCTCCAGGAGGGTCAGGCAGGCCAGGAGGGCAACCAGGGCCAGGAGGGCAAGGCGGGCCGCTCGCGCTGGTCCGCGC
Organism: Streptomyces sp. NPDC048106; assembly: GCF_040706415.1. Classification (NCBI taxonomy): domain Bacteria; kingdom Bacillati; phylum Actinomycetota; class Actinomycetes; order Kitasatosporales; family Streptomycetaceae; genus Streptomyces; species Streptomyces sp. NPDC048106. The sequence goes on from NZ_JBEZND010000003.1 coordinate 165,877, forward strand.
TTCCGGTCCGGATCGTCGTGGGGCTGCTGTCCGTGGTCATCGCGGTGGGCGCGGTGGTGGACGTCTACCGCATCGGCGACTCGGGCGCGAAGGCGGCGTGGCACGACGGTTACTCGAAGACGGCGCACGGCGAGGGCGACGGCGACGGTTCGTGAGGTTCCCTGAGTAGCTCGGACGACCCTGCGGCTCGCGGGCCGGTCTCTCAGGCCGCGCCCGCGAAGTGCTCCGCCACCAGGCCGCGCACCACGTCGAGATCCCGGGCGACGAGGGCGTCCAGCAGGGACACGTGCTCCGCCGCGTCCGCGAGGAGGTCCGCGCGGGCGTGGCGGACCGGGCCGCCGACCAGCGGCCACTGGGCGCGGCGGTGCAGGTCCGAGGCGATGCGGACCAGCTCCCCGTTGCCGGAGAAGGACAGCATCGCGCGGTGGAAGGCGCGGTCGGACTCGGCGTACGTCGCGGGACAGCCGGAGGCGGCCGCGCGGACGGTGTCCTCCGCGAGCGGCCGCAGCTCGGCCCAGCGCCCGGCCGGGACCGTGCGGGCCAGCCGCAGCATCACCGGGACCTCGATCAGGTTCCGCACCTCCGCCAGCTCGGCCAGATCCCGCGCCCCCCGCTCGACCACCCGGAACCCGCGGTTGGGCACCACCTCGACGGCGCCCTCCAGGGCAAGCTGCTGCATCGCCTCGCGCACGGGCGTCGCCGAGACCCCGAACCGCTCCCCGAGCACCGGCGCCGAGTAGACCTCGCCGGGCTTCAGCTCGCCCGTGACCAGCGCCGTGCGCAGCGCCTCCAGGATCTGCCCGCGCACCGAGGACCGCTGTATCACGGGCCGCTCGGCAGCGGGCCGCCGCTGGTCCGGAACCAGCCCCTCACCGTGCGTGTGCGCCGCCGCGGAGCCCTGCACGCCCTGCTTCACGGGTCCTCCTGGCGGCTTGTCGGTACTTGGGGTCATTAACGACGGGTTGTCGGTTGTTCGTCAAGCACCCTAGACGTACCGAGCGGTACGTCAAACTCGATCGAGGACGAGCGGCCCCCGCCGTCCACTAAGATCAACTCGAATCGGACCGCCGTGCGGACAGGTGATTCACAACTTCCTCACCTCTCGCAGGAACTTTCCGAGGAACCATCCGTACAGGTAGTCTTGTTCGAACTCAACTCCCGCGCCTCAAGCGTCAGTTCGAGCAGATCGCCGTCCCCGCGCATCCCCTCGCACCCCCTTGGCGGCCTCTTGCCGCGAAACCCCCTGAGGGCCGCCGGGAGTGGGCCACTATGGCGGGCGTTACGCCCTATCCCAATGCAAGGGACCCCTGATGAGACTGACCGACATATCGCTGAACTGGCTGCTTCCGGGCGCCGTACTGCTCCTGGGCATGCTGGTGGCGGTGGCGGTGCTCGCGCGCGGAAAGCGCTCCTCCGGGGAGAACGCGAGCGCGGACGACTCGTGGGAGCGCAGCGAGGAGCGCCGCAGGCGCAAGGAGGCCATCTACGGCACCGCCTCCTATGTGCTGCTGTTCTGCTGCGCGGCGGTGGCGGCCGCCCTGTCCTTCCACGGCCTCGTCGGCTTCGGCGAGCAGAACCTCGGCCTGACCGACGGCTGGCAGTACCTGGTGCCCTTCGGCCTCGACGGCGCGGCCATGTTCTGCTCCGTCCTCGCGGTGCGCGAGGCCAGCCACGGTGACGCGGCCCTCGGCTCGCGCATCCTCGTGTGGCTGTTCGCCGCGGCCGCGGCCTGGTTCAACTGGGTGCACGCGCCGCGCGGCGTCGACCACGCGGGCGCCCCGCAGTTCTTCTCCGGCATGTCCCTGTCGGCGGCCGTCCTGTTCGACCGCGCGCTGAAGCAGACCCGCCGCGCCGCGCTGCGCGAGCAGGGCCTGGTGCCGCGCCCGCTGCCGCAGATCCGCATCGTGCGCTGGCTGCGCGCCCCCCGCGAGACGTACCGCGCGTGGTCGCTGATGCTCCTGGAGGGCGTGCGCAGCCTGGACGAGGCGGTCGAGGAGGTCCGCGAGGACAAGCGCCAGAAGGACCAGACGCGGGAGCGCCGGCGCGAGCAGCACCGTATGGAGCGCGCCCAGCTCAAGGCCATCAGCCGGGGCCACGGCCGCTTCGTGGGCCGGGCCGGCGGCGGCCGGCAGGTCGAGGTGCAGGCGGTGGAGCGTGGCTCCGCGTCCGCGACCGCGGAGCCTGCCATAGCGACGGCGGAACTGCCCGTACGGTCCCGTCCCTCCCTCCAGCCGGTGCGCAAGAAGTCTGAGCCGGTGACCGTCGACCTCACCGCCGAGGACGACACCATGGCCCTGCCCCGCCTGGACTCCCTGGAGCGCAAGCTCAAGGACCTGGAGCAGCAGTTCGGCTAGCCGCCCTCTGTCTTCCCAAGTCGGGGGTGCGACCGCTCGGGTCGCGCCCCCGATCCGTGTCCGCCGTGCCTCACGCCGCCTCGGCGCCCAGCTCGAACCACACCGACTTGCCGACGCCGTGCGGCCGTACGCCCCAGGCGTCCGCGAGGGACTCCACCAGGACCATGCCCCGGCCGTGGGTGTCGTCGTCCGGATCGGGGGTGCGCACCTGGGGTCTTCGGGGCACGAAGTCCCTTACCTCCACCCGGAGTCCGCCGGGCGCCACGACCGCGGTGAGGACGGCGTCGTCGTCGGTGTGCACGAGCGCGTTGGTGACCAGTTCGCTGGTGAGCAGTTCGGCGATCTCCGACTGCCCCGGCTTCCCCCAGTCCCGCAGCAGCTCGCGCAGCTCCCGGCGGGCCTCGGGCACCGAGCGCAGGTCCGCCCGCCCGAGCCTGCGCCACAGCCGCTGCGGCGGCTCCACGCCCCGCCCGCGGCCGTCCCGCCGGTCACGCCCGTCCCGCCGGTCCCCCGCGGGGCCGGCGGCGGGCACCCGCACCAGCCGCCCCGGTGACTCTCCGGGGCTCCTGACGGTCCCCCCGCTCCCCGCGGTGCCCACGCCCTCCGCGGTCTCCATGACACCGCCGGGACCTTCCCCCGGGGTTTCCCCCGTACCGTCCCCCGGTTCCACGGAGCGGGTCCCGGTGGTCACGGGACCACCTCCTCGTGCCTGCCTCTTCATGGCCCCCGCCCGCACGCCGCTCGAACCCTGCCCCTCCTGGTCGAACACGTTCACGGGGGATGCTTGCCCAGTGGACCAACAGCCAGTCCTCGCACCGGGCCGATGACCGGCGGTTCGGCCACCGCCGGGGCCCGCCACACCCGGGCCCGGGGCGGGTACCCGGGCCGTACGACCGCCTTCCGGGGAGCCAACTGGCGCCGCTGACGCCCCGTGACGGCCGGGCAACCGCGCCCGGCACAGCCGGTCGGCATGCCGTCACGCGCCGTGAAACTGGCCGAAACCCGTTCCCCGGACCGGGTGGTGTCAGGGCCGGGGCACGTTGCGCAGGTTGGAGCGGGCCATCTGGAGCATGCGGCCCACGCCGCCGTCCAGCACGATCTTGGAGGCGGACAGCGCGAACCCGGTGACCATCTCGGCGCTGATCTTCGGCGGGATGGACAGGGCGTTGGGGTCGGTGACGATGTCCACCAGGGCCGGACCCTTGTGCTTGAAGGCGTCCTTGAGCGCGCCGGCGAGCTGCTGCGGCTTCTCCACCCGCACCCCGTACGCCCCGCACGCGCGGGCCACCGCGGCGAAGTCCGGGTTGGCGTTGGCGGTGCCGTAGGAGGGCAGTCCGGAGACCATCATCTCCAACTCGACCATGCCGAGGGAGGAGTTGTCGAACAGCACCACCTTGACCGGAAGGTCGTGCTGGACCAGGCTCAGGAAGTCGCCCATCAGCATGGCGAAGCCGCCGTCCCCGGACATGGACACCACCTGCCGGCGCCGGTCGGTGAACTGCGCGCCGATCGCCATGGGCAGCGCGTTGGCCATCGAGCCGTGCGAGAACGAACCGATGATCCTGCGGCGGCCGTTGGGCGAGATGTAGCGCGCCGCCCACACGTTGCACATGCCGGTGTCCACGGTGAACACGGCGTCGTCGTCGGCGACTTCGTCGAGGACGGCGGCCACGTACTCCGGGTGGATCGGAACGTGCCGGTCGACCTTCCTGGTGTACGCCTTGACCACGCCCTCCAGGGCGTCGGCGTGCTTCTTCAGCATCCGGTCCAGGAAGCGCCGGCTGGTCTTCTCCTTGACCCGCGGGATGAGACAGCGCAGCGTCTCGCGCACGTCGCCCCACACGGCGAGGTCGAGCCGGGAGCGCCGGCCGAGCACCTCGGGCCGCACGTCGACCTGGGCGATCCGCACGTCGTCGGGCAGGAAGGCGTTGTACGGGAAGTCGGTGCCGAGCAGGATCAGCAGATCGCACTCGTGGGTGGCCTCGTAGGCGGCGCCGTAGCCGAGGAGTCCGCTCATACCGACGTCGTAGGGGTTGTCGTACTGGATGAACTCCTTGCCGCGCAGGGCGTGTCCCACCGGGGACTTGATCTTCTCGGCGAACCGCATGACCTCGGTGTGCGCCCCCGCCGTGCCGCTGCCGCAGAAGAGGGTGACCTTGCCGGCCCTGTCGATCATCTCCACCAGGGCGTCGATCTCGGCGTCGCCGGGGCGGACGGTGGGCCGCGAGGTGACCAGGGCGCTCTGCGCGGCCTTCTCCGGGGCGGGTTGGGCGGCGATGTCGCCGGGCAGCGAGACCACGCTGACCCCGCTCTGGCCGACCGCGTGCTGGATGGCGGTCTGGAGCAGCCGCGGCATCTGCCGGGGGCTGGAGATCAGCTCGCTGTAGTGGCTGCACTCCTGGAAGAGCCGGTCCGGGTGGGTCTCCTGGAAGAACCCGAGGCCGATCTCGCTGGAGGGGATGTGGGAGGCGAGGGCCAGCACGGGGGCCATGGAGCGGTGGGCGTCGTACAGGCCGTTGATGAGGTGGAGGTTGCCGGGGCCGCAGGAGCCGGCGCAGGCGGCCAGCTTCCCGGTGATCTGGGCCTCGGCACCGGCCGCGAAGGCGGCGGTCTCCTCGTGGCGGACATGGACCCAGTCGATGGCGGAGTGGCGGCGGACGGCGTCCACGATCGGGTTGAGGCTGTCGCCGACGACGCCGTAGAGGCGGCGCACGCCGGCGCGGACGAGGATGTCGACGAACTGCTCGGCTACGTTCTGCTTGGCCATGTTCTCGCGTCTGCCCCTTCCGAGGTCCCGGATCCGTCCCGGATCCGTCCGAGGTCCCGGATCCGTCCGTGGTGCCCCGGTTCCATGGAGGCATACGAGAAGCGGTTACGCCTCCCACACGGCCGCCGCCGTACGGTCGTCGGCGTAGCCCTTGACCCGTACCCGGGCGTCGGCGAGGAACGCGGCGAGGCCGGGTGCGCGGCGGCCGGACCAGCGCCGGGACAGATAGGCGCTCAGGGCCGGCTCACCGCGCAGCGGCTCGGCCAGGCCCGGCGTGCACATCAGCAGCGCGTCACCCGGGCGGGCTAGCGAGACCTGGAAGCGGAACGGGCCGGGAGCGGGCCCGGGCGACTCGGGCGGCTCCTCGTCGGCCTCGCCCGGCTCGATGTCCCGCCACGCGCCGTCCCGCAGCAGGAAGAGGCCGCCCTCGCCGACGCCGAAGAAGACGCGCGTGCGGCAGCGCGGGTCGGCGGGCAGCAGCAGACAGCGCAGGGTCGCCGTGTACTCCCCCGGCTCGGCGCCCCGTTCGGCGGCGCTCGCGCGCAGCCGGCCGAGGCTGCGGCCGGTCAGCCGGTGCAGGCCGGCCTTGAGGTCGGCGCGCCGGGCCGCGCGGAGGTCCTCCGCCAGCCGCCGGTGGCTGCGGCCCACGGCCCGGCCGATCCAGCGGCACGCCTCGGCCGCCGCGAGGTGCGCCTGGGGCGTGGTCCGCGCGCCGGTGGCCATCGAGACGAGCACCAGCGCGTGTTCGCCGCTCCCGAAGCGCGCGGTCAGCACCGCGTCCCGGCGCGGCTCGCCCCGATAGCGCGCCGAGTCCCCGCGCGAGGACACCGACCGCAGCGTCCAGGAGCCGTACCGGGCGCCGTCCAGCACCGTGTCCGCCACCGACTCGTCCGGCTCCCCCGGCCCGGCGGCGGGGAGGACGGTGGGCTCGGGGTCGTAGGTGGGGGGTCCCGAACCCACGTAGTCGGGGCCGGCGGCGGGCTCGGGGGCCGGGCGCCGGGCCGGCACGACCGGCAGGATCGGCAGGGTGGGGGTGTCGGGCGGGACCGGGAAGCCGGGCGGGTCCGGTCTCTCCCGGACCGTGTTCCGCACCGAGGCGAAGCGGTCGTCCAGGGAGTCGGGCGCGGTCGACGGACCCGTGTCCCCGGTGGAGACGTCGTACAGCTGCCCCCACCAGTCGTCCTCGGGACGGGCGGTGGGCCTTCCCCGCTGCTGGCTCATGCCCTGATTGTCACCACGCGGACGGACGGAAAACGGGCCATCGGAGGATTCCCGCCGCGAAAAGGTGAACGGCCGCCGGACGGCCCCACCCCCCACGGGGGGACCGCCCGGCGACGCGCGAAGTGACCCGGCCCCGTGTCCCCTTGGCGTCCGCGGACGTCTCCTGACGCCCGGACCCGCACGGGCCGCGTCACGGTCCTCACGGACCGGACCATGTCGGCCACCCGCCGGGTGGCCGGATCGCGGCGCACTCGTTCTCCGCCACGACGAGGCCCACCTTGGCAGAGGCCGCCGCGCTACGGCGATGATGTGCGCGGCGGGTTTACGCCGTGGCCGGTTCCCGCCAGCCACGGTCCTCCGCGACGGCCTGTTCCCGGACGGCCGGTGGCGGGGACGGCTCGTGCTCAGGTGGCTTGTACTCGGGTACGCGGTACCCCGGTACGCGGTACGCAGGGAGGGACGCGGGGCGATGCTGGCGGCGATAGGGCTGGACGAGGGACAAGAGGCGGCCTACCGGGCGCTGGTGGCGGTGGGCGCGGCCGATGTGGCCGATCTGGCGCGGCGGCTGACGCTGTGTGTGGGGGACACCGAGAGCGCGCTGCGGGGGCTGGAGCGGCAGGGGCTCGCGGCCCGTTCCTCGGCGCGGCCCGGCCGTTGGGTGGCGGCGCCGCCCGCGGTGGCGCTGGGCGCGCTGCTCACCCGGCAGCGGCACGAGCTGGAGCAGGCGCAGCTGGCCGCGGCCCTGCTCGCGCGGGAGTACCGGGCGGCGGCGGTCGAGCCCGCGGTGCACGATCTGGTGGAGGTGGTGACCGGCGCCTCGGCGGTCGCGCAGCGCTTCCTCCAGTTGCAGTTGGGCGCGGCCGAGGAGGTGTGCGCACTGGTGACCGGCGACCCGGTGGCGGTCCCCGCGCCGGAGAACGAGGCGGAGGAGCAGGCGGCCGGGCGCGGGGTGCGGTACCGGGTGGTGGTGGAGCGGGCGGCGCTCGATCTGCCGCGGGCGCTCGACGGGCTGACCGAGGCGTTCGGCCGCGGCGAGCGGGTGCGGGTGACGGACCGGGTGCCGACGAAGCTGGTGGTGGCCGACCGTTCGCTGGCGATGGTGCCGCTGACCTCGCCCAGCGCGGAGCCGGCCGCGCTGGTGGTGCACGCCAGCGGTCTCCTGGAGCTGCTCGCCGGGCTGTTCGAGTCGGTGTGGCGGGAGGCGCTGCCGCTGCGGCTGAACGCGGACGGCGCGGCCGAGGAGGTGCCGGACGGCCCGGACGCCACCGATCTGGAGGTGCTGTCGCTGCTGCTGGCCGGGCTGACCGACGCGAGCGTGGCCAAGCAACTGGATCTGGGCCTGCGCACCGTGCAGCGCCGGGTGAAGCGGCTGATGGAGCTGGCCGGGGTGACCACCCGGCTCCAGCTCGGCTGGCACGCCTACGAGCGCGGCTGGGTCGCCCGCGGCCGACCGGAGTGATCCGCCGCCGGTCTCGCCGGGGGGCCGGTTCTCCGGCACCCTGGGCGGATGGGCGCCCCGGAACTCCTGCTGGTCGGCGTGGTGATCACCGCCGGCCTGGTGGGCGTGCTGGTGCCCGGGGTGCCGGGGTCGTGGCTGGTGTGGGCCGCCGTCCTGTGGTGGGCGCTGAAGGATCCGCGCCCGGTGGCGTGGGCGGTGCTGGTGGGCGCCACGGCGGTGCTGCTGCTCGCGCGGGTGGTGCGCTGGACGCTGCCGCCGCGCCGGCTCCGGGAGAGCGGCGCCACGCCCGCGCTGGCGGGGTACGCCGGTGCGGGGGCCCTGCTCGGCTTCGTGCTGCTGCCGGTGGTGGGGGCGGTGCCGGGGTTCCTGGCCGGGATCTATCTCCATGAACGGCTCCGGCTGGGCCGGCACGGCGAGGCGATGGCGGCCCTGCGCACGGTCATGCGCGCGGGCGGCGCCGGCGTGCTGACCGAGCTGTTCGCGTGCCTGCTGATCGCCGGGGCGTGGCTGGGGGTGCTGCGGTGGGGGTGAGGCGGCCCGCCTCGCGGGTCAGTCCGGCACCGGGAGCGCCCCGTGGACGGTCTCCGCCACCGCCGCCATCCCCGCGTCGTTGAAGTGCAGATGGTCGCCGGGGTCGTACGCCGGGAGGATGCGGGTCGGCTCCGCGGGGTCGCGTACGGCCGCGTCCGCGTCGGCGACCGCGTCGAAGGCGCCGCCGGTGCGGATGAAGGCGTTGACCCGCTGCCGCACCTCCTCGCGGCCGTCCGTGTAGGCGGCGTATCCGCGGAACGGGGTGAGGGTGACGCCGACGACCCGGATGCCGCGGGCGTGGGCGCGGGAGACGAGGGTGCGGTAGGCGTCGGCGTAGGCGGCGGGGTCGTTCGCCGGGGGCAGGCCCTTGATGTCGTTGACGCCCTCGAAGACGACGAGGATCCGCGCCCCGGCCCGGTCGAGGGCGTCGGCGTCGAGGCGGGCGAGGGCGCTCGGTCCGGCGCCGTCGCGCAGCAGCCGGTTGCCGCCGATCCCGGCGTTGAGGACGCCGAGCCGGTGGCCGAGCAGCCGGGCGGCGAGCCGGTCGGGCCAGCGGCGGTTGGTGTCGGGGGTGGATCCGGTGCCGTCGGTCAGGGAGTCGCCGAAGGCCACGACGCTGCCGTTGGCACCGCCGAGGACGTCGACGCCGGTGACGTAGTACCAGGACCGGACGACGGTCGTGTACGACGACCCGCTTTCGTCGGCGGCGTGGCCCGCGCCCTCGGGGGCCAGGTAGCTGGTCTGGAGGGCGGTGGCGTGGTAGGTGGCCGGGCCGTCGTCCTCGGGGGTGTACACGGTGACGAGGAGGTCGGCGGCGTCCGGCACGGTCAGCCGCACCCGGTCGCTGACGGTGTCCTGCCCCGGCGGGACGGTCACGGTGGGGGCGCCCCTGAAGCTGACGGCGCGCAGGGTACCGGGTGCGGCGTCCGGTCCCGGCGCCCGGCGCAGCGCCACGGTGACCGCGCCGAGCCGCAGCGGCCCGGTGCCGAGCCGGTTGCTGAGCCGGATCCGTACGGCGGTGCCGCCGATGCCGAGATGGACGACGTTGCGGACGGCCGCGCCGGGTACCGCGGCGGCGGTGCCGGACGGCGCGGTCTCCCAACTGCCGGTCCAGTGCGGGGCGTCGGCCGCGACGCGGGTTGCGGCGGCGACGTCCGCGGTGGCCCGCGCGCCCGGCAGGACCAGCGCCAGCAGCAGGGCCGCGAGGACCCCTCTCACCTTGCCCATGTACGCCCGCCCTTCCCCGTGCTCCGCCGGAGGCGACCGTGCCACAGCACCGGGCCGCGCCGCCGCACGTCCGCCGCGATGCCACCCGCTCGGCCCAACAGCCCGCTCGACTCGGAAGGTCAGGCGGTGACCTTGTCCCGTTCGGTGCCGGCCATGAAGTCCAGCATCAGGCGGTTGGTCGTCCCGGCGTGGTCGATCTGCGGTCCGTGACCGGTCTCCGCGATGATCTCGGCGCGGGCGCCGGGCACGAGCCGGGGGACGCGCTCGGCCTGCCGGTCGGGGTGCACCAGCAGGCTGCGGCGGCCGAGCAGCAGGTACAACGGCGTGCGCACGGTGGCCAGTTCGGCGTCGGTGAGCGGCTTCGGCGCGGGCCGGCGGATGCGGTAGGCGCGCACGCCGGTCCGGACCATGGCGCGCAGCTCGGGCACGACCAGCACCGGCTGCTCCAGCCAGGACGCGAGGCGCGGCCGCAGCGCCTTGGGGGCGAAGGTGGCGAACAGGCTGACGAAGATCCAGACGAAGAAGCGCAGTCCGACCTTCTCCAGGCCGCCCGGGTCGAGCAGCGTCACCGAGGCGAGCCGATCGGGCGCGCGGTGCGCCTGGTTGAGGGCGAGCCAGCCGCCGTAGGAGCTGCCGACCAGGTGCACCCGGTCGAGGCCGAGCCCGGCGAGCGTCTCGTCCAGCCACCGCGCGGCGCGCTCGGGCTCGTGGAGGGGGGCGCGGTGCACACTGCGGCCGGGGTCGCCCGGGGTGTCGATGGCGTAGACGGTCCGCTCGGCGCAGAGGTCGCGGGTGTTCGGGTACCACATCGCCGAGCAGCTTCCGGCGCCGTGCACGAGGACGACGGGTGTCCGGTCCGGGGCGGCCGCCCCGGACCCGGCCGGCGGGTCGTACCGGTAGACGTGCGTGGTGCCGAAGGACGTCTCCACGTCCGTCTCGCCGGTCGCGGGCGCGCCCAGCGCGTACAGCGCGTCGCAGGCGGCGAAGTAGCGCTCGCGCCAGGTGTCGCTGACGTAGCGGCCCACGTCGGCCGGGGGTCGGGGTGCTGCGGGCTTGGACACGGCCACCTCCGGGGCAGTCGATTTTTCGTGATACGAACGTACCACATCGATGGTACGGCTGTACCATCAAGGCGACCGGACCGCGAAAGTGGAGGAGGCCGGACGATGCCCAGGCGCGTGGACCACGCCGAGCGGCGGACGGAGATCGCGGAGGCCCTGGTGCGGGCCGCGGGGCGGCTCGGGCTGCACGCCGTGGGGATGCGCGACGTCGCCGCGGAGGCGGGCGTGTCGCTGCGGCTGGTGCAGTACTACTTCGAGTCCAAGGAGAAGCTGCTGCTCTTCGGACTACGGCACCTGGCGGGCAGGTTCGGGGAACGGGTGGCCGCGCGGGTCGCCGCCGCGGGACCCGCCCCCGGACCGCGCGCGGTGATCGAGGCGCTGCTGGCGGCCGCGCTGCCGGTGGACGCGGAGAGCCGTACGTTCCACCACCTCTACACCTCGTACGCCGTCCTCTCGGTGACCGACGAGGCCCTCGCCGCCCAGCCCTTCATCAAGGACCCCGACGCGGCGGAGGCGACCGTCGCCGGGCTGCTCCGGCAGGCGGCCGACGCGGGGCAGCTGCGCCCCGGCACGGACCCGGGCGCGGCGGCCGCCGGACTGCTGGCCATGTCGGCCGGCCTCGGCACCGGCGTCCTGGTCGGCCAGCGCACCGCCGAATCCGCCACCGGCGTGCTCGCCTACCACCTGGACCGGATCTTCGAGCCCGCCGGAGATGCGTAGGCCTCCTCGCCGTTGAGCGCGCCCTCCAGGGTCAGCAGCCGCACCTTGCGGTCGAGGCCGCCCGCGTAGCCCGTCAGGGAGCCGTCGGCGCCGATCACCCGGTGGCAGGGGCGCACGATCAGCAGGGGGTTGGCGCCGAGGGCTCCGCCGACGGCGCGGACGGCCGCGCGGGGGGCGCCGATCCGGGCGGCCAGTTCGCCGTAGGTGAGGGTGGTGCCGTACGGCACCTCGTCGAGGGCGGCCCAGACCCGCCGCCGGAACTCGGTGCCGTGGGCGCGCAACGGGAGCCGGAACGCGCGCAGTTCACCGGCGAAGTAGGCGTCGAGCTGCGCCCGCGCCTCGGCGAAGGGGCCCGGGTCCTGCCGCAATCCCTCCGGGACGTCCCGCGCGCAGTGCAGCGAGGTGAGCGCGCCGTCCGGACCGGCGGTGAGGAGCAGCCGCCCGAGGGGCGTGTCGAGGTGGGTGAAGCATCCGGCGGTCATCGGTTCCGCTCTCCTGTCACGTCAAGGTGTCGTAGGGCATATGTCCGCCAGGGGCGCCAGGCGTCGGGCGCCCGGACGCCGGGCGGGGCCACGTCGGGATCCCCGAGCGCGCGGGCCCGGAGCACGGCGGCGGTGGCCGCGTCCATCCCCGGCAGCGCGAGCAACCGCCGCTGCGCGTCGTCCCGGTCGGCGCCCGCGTCCAGCCGCAGGGTGCCGTCGGCGAGGGCGGTGGCGAGCGCGGCGAGCGCCGCACCGGTCTCGCCCCCGGCCGCCGCCAGTGCCGCCGGTTCCGGGAAGAGGTGGGTGAGGGTGCCGTTCGGGGTGTCGAGGGTCTTGCCGTACTCCTGGACGAGGCGCCCGCACCCGGCCGGGCCCAGCAGAGCGCGGGCGGCCGGTTCCAGGGGGTCGACGGCGCCGGGCGCGCGCAGGCCGGGGCGGGCGGCGACCAGGGGGGCGAGGCGGGGGTCGGCGCCGAGGCGTTCGTCGATGGCGTACGGGTCGGCGTCGAGGTCGAACAGCCGCCGCAGCCGCTGCACGGCGGTGGTGAGGTCCCGTGGGTCGGTGAGGTGCAGGCGGGCGTCCAACCAGCCGCCCGGGTGCGTGCCGGTGCCCGCGCGCGGCGCCCGGGTGCGCTCGGCGACGGCGGCGACCCCGGTGCCGTACGGCAGCCGCAGGGTGCGCCGGTAGGTGCGCGCGCCGGGCCGGCCCGTGACCTCCTCGACCCCCGGCACGGCCTCCCGCGCGAGCTGGTCGAAGACGGCGGCGGCCTGGTAGGGGCCCCGGTGGGCGAGCCGCAGCGGGATGCCGGTGCCGGAGGCGGCCCGGCGGGCACCGCCGCCGCGCGGGGCGGTGGCGCGCATCTGGGTCGGCGTCGCCGCGTACACCTCGCGGACCGTGTCGTTGAACTGCCGCACGCTGGCGAAGCCGGCCGCGAACGCGACCTCGGTGACCGGCAGGCCGGTGGTCTGGAGCAGGACCCGCGCGGTGTACGCCCGCTGCGCGCGGGCCAGCGCCACCGGACCCGCGCCCAGCTCGGCGGTGAGCTGCCGCTGCACCTGCCGGGCGCTGTAGCCGAGACGGGTGGCGAGCCCGGCGACGCCCTCGCGGTCCACCACGCCGTCGGCGATCAGCCGCATGGCCCGGCCGACGGCGTCCGCGCGGACGTTCCACTCCGCCGACCCCGGCACGGCGTCCGGCCGGCACCGCCGGCAGGCCCGGAACCCGGAGCGCTGGGCGGCGGCGGCCGTCGGGTAGAAGCGCACGTTGCGCCGCTTGGGCGTCACCGCGGGGCAGCTCGGCCGGCAGTAGATCCCGGTCGTCTCGACGGCGAAGAAGAACGCCCCGTCGAACCGCCCGTCCCGGCTGCGCACCGCCTCGTACCTGCTGTCCTCGTCCATCACGGGTTCCAGTGTGGCCCCTGGCCGGCGGCACCGGCTGGCGGAAAACGGACACGGAGCCGGCAGGCCCGGAGACGGCTGGGCCAGAGAGGGCTACAGGCTCTCCCACTGGTCCAGGATGTCCTCCGTGCTGTCCTCGTCCGCGCCGCCGGCCGGCGGCCCGCCGTCCTCCTGGGGGGCCAGCTCGGCCCAGATCACCTTGCCGCGGGCGGTGTAGCGGGTGCCCCAGCGGCTGGCCAGCTGGGCGACGAGGAACAGTCCGCGGCCGCCCTCGTCGGTGGCCGCCGCCCGGCGCGGATGCGGGGCGGTGCTGCTGCCGTCGGCGACCTCGCAGATCAGGCTCCGGTCGTGCAGGAGCCGGACGCGGATGGGCGGGGAGCCGTAGCGGACCGCGTTGGTGATCAGCTCGCTGAGGATCAGCTCGGCGGTGTAGCCGACGTCCCCGAGCCCCCAGGCCTCCAGCCGGGCGGCGCACTCGGCACGGACCGGGGCCACGGCCGCCGGATCGCGGGGCACCTCCCACTCGGCGACGTGCTCGGGGCCGAGCAGCCGGGTGCGGGCCACCAGCAGGGCCACGTCGTCGATCGGCCGGGCGGGCAGCACCGTGTCCAGGACGGCCGTGCACAGGGCCTCGGGGCCGTGCCCCGCCGACTCGGCCAGCGTGTCGCGCAGCATGTCGAGGCCGGTGCCGATGTCCCGCTGGCGGTCCTCCAGCAGCCCGTCGGTGTACAGCACCAGTTGCGAGCCCTCCGGCAGCTCCAGCTCCAGCGTCTCCACCGGCATGCCGTCGCCGAGGCCCAGCGGCGGGGAGACGGGCACGTCGGGGAAGGTGGCGGTGCCGTCGGGCAGGACGAGGGCGGGGCCGGGGTGACCGGCCCGCGCGATGGTGGCGCGCCCGGCGACCGGGTCGTAGAGCGCGTACAGGCAGCTCGCCCCGGTGACGTGCGCGATGCCGTCGCGCGCGACCCGCCCGTCCCGCAGCGAGCCGTCGACCGCGAGGTCGCCCAGCTCGTCGCTGTCGATGCGGCTGACCAGTTCGTCCAGGTGGACGAGGAGTTCGTCGGGGCTGAGGTCGAGGGCGGAGAAGTTGTGCACGGCGGTGCGCAGCCGGCCCATGGTGGCCGCCGCGTGCAGCCCGTGCCCCACGACGTCCCCGACGACCAGCGCCACCCGGGCGCCCGGCAGCGGAATGACGTCGAACCAGTCGCCGCCCACCCCGGCCTGGGCGGGCAGATAGCGGTAGGCCACTTCGAGCGCGGACTGGTCGGGGACGCCCCGCGGCAGCAGGCTGCGCTGGAGGGTGACGGCGGTGGTGTGCTCGCGGGTGTAGCGGCGGGCGTTGTCGATGGCGATCGCGGCACGGGCCACCAGTTCCTCGGCGACCGCCCGGTCCTCCTCCTCGAACGACTCGGCGTGCGCGGAGCGCCAGAAGCTCGCCACGCCCATCAGGACACCCCGGGCCCGCACCGGCACCACCAGCATCGAGTGGATGCCGTGGGCGAGGATGCGGCGCGCGTTGACGGGGTCGTACTGCTGCCATCCGGTGTCCTCGCGCAGATCGGGCTCCAGGACCGGCGCGCCTGAGCCGAAGCCGATGGCCTGCGGGGTCTGCGCGGCGAAGTCCGTGAGGGTGCCGACGGGGTACAGCGGATGGTCGGCGTCGATCCCGGCGAGGGCCGTGCGGCGCATCGTGGTGCCCTCGGGCTCCCCGCCGCGCAGGACCGAGTCGAGCAGGTCCACACAGGCGTAGTCGGCGAACCGGGGGACGGTGAACCGGGTCAGTTCGTCGGCCGTGCGCTCCACGTCGAGGGTGGTGCCGACGCTGCTCATGGCGTCGTACAGCAGCCGCAGCCGCCGCTGGGCCACCGCCGCGCGGCCGGTGACGTCCCGCAGTTCGGTGGTGTCGCGCAGGGTGATGACGCAGGAGGGCCGGCAGCCCTCGGACCCGGTCGGCCGGACGCTCACCGCGAGCAGCCGGTCGCCGGCCTCGCACACCTCGTCGGTGGCCGGGCGCTCGGCGGACAGCAGCGGGGCGAGGGGCCCCGCGAGCCCGAGATCGGCGAGCTGCCGCCCCTCGGCGTCCTCGGGGAGGCCGAGCAGGCGCCGCGCCTCGTCGTTGGCGAGCAGCACGGTGCCGTCGCCGGAGACGATGAGGACGCCCTCGCGGGCGGCGTGCAGCACGGCGTCGTGGTGGTCGTACATCCGGCGCAGCTCGGCCGGTTCCAGGCCGCGGGTCTGCCGCCGCAGCCGCCGGTTGACCAGGGCGACGCCGGCCGTCGCCAGCAGCAGCACGCCGCCGCCGGCCGCGAACAGCAGGGGGAGCTGCCGGATCACCTGCTGCTCGACGCTGCGCACGGTGATGCCGGCGGTGACCAGTCCGACGACCTTGGCGTGGGCGTCGAGGACGGGCACGGTCGAGTACACGACCGCGCCGATGGGGGTGGCGGAGGTGGAGGTGTACGGGCGGCCGCGCAGCGCCCGCGAGAAGCCGACGGTGATGCGCTTGCCGATCAGGTGGGGGTCGGGGTGGGTCCAGCGGATCCCGGCCGGGCTGAACGCGACGAGGTAGTCGACGCCGGTCTCCTTGCGGACCTGCTCGGCGCGGGGCTGCAGGACCGCGGAGGGGTCCGGCGAGCGCATCGCGTCGAGGGTGCCGGGGGCGTGGGCGAAGCCCACGGCGGCGGCGAGGGTGCGGTGCCCCGCCTCGTGCAGACCGGCCTCGCGGGCCTCCAGCACCAGGGTGGTGCCGGCCACCGTGCCGAACAGCAGCAGGATGACGAACTGGAGGACGAACATCTGTCCGGCCACGGTCCGGACACCCGGCGGCAGCCACCTCAGCCGACCGGAGTCGGTGGCAGCCGGGGACGCTTCGGCGGGGGCGGAAGCATCCCGCCCCGAAAATAGGCCGAAACGCCTCTTCATGTTGCATTTCTAGCATTCGCGAAGGAAGGGGACATACTGCGACCTGCCGGGGTGGGGCGATCGAGGACGCCGGTGAGGCCGCCCCGGCCCGGGGACGGGGCGGCCTCACCGGCGGGGTCAGGACCAGCGGCCCCGCTTGGCCTGCATCGCCGCCCGGCCCTCGGCGCCCTTGAGTTTCCACTCGCGGCGGAGTTCCGCGCGCACGCGGGCGTCGGTCTTGGCGACGATCCACTGGTTCTCGCGGATCAGCTTGCGGTAGCTCTCCAGCCGCCGTACGGCCAGCTCGCCGCTGTCGACCGCGGAGCGCACCGCGCAGCCCGGCTCGCTCTCGTGGGCGCAGTCGTGGAAGCGGCACCGCTCGGCCAGTTCCTCGATCTCGGCGAACACCTGTCCGACCCCGCTCTCGGCGTCGTACAGGCCGACCCCGCGCAGCCCGGGAGTGTCGATCAGGACGCCGCCGCCGGGCAGGACGAGCAGGTTGCGGGTGGTCGTGGTGTGCCGCCCCTTGCCGTCGACGTCCCGGGCGGCCCGCACGTCCATGACGTCCTCGCCGACGAGCGCGTTGGCCAGCGTGGACTTGCCCGCGCCGGACTGCCCGAGCAGCACGGACGTGCCGGAGCCGACGAGGGCGCAAAGGACGTCGAGCCCGTCGCCGGTGTGCGCGCTGGCGCCGAGCACGGGCACGCCGGGCGCGCTGTTCTCGACGTCCTGGACGAGGTGGGCCAGGGTGACCGGATCGGCCACGAGGTCCGCCTTGGTGAGCACCACCACGGGCTGCGCCCCGGACTCCCACGCCAGGGCGAGGAAGCGCTCGACGCGGCCGAGGTCGAGGTCGACGGCGAGGGAGACGGCGACCACGGCGTGGTCGACGTTGGCCGCGAGGATCTGCCCGTCGGACCGCTTGGAGGAGGTGGACCGCACGAAGGCGGTGCGGCGCGGCAGATACGCCCGGACGTAGCGGGGGTTGCCGCCCGCCTCGACGGCGACCCAGTCGCCGGTGCAGACGACCCGCATCGGGTCGTGCGGCGTGACGAACGCGGTGTCGGCGCGGACGACCCCGCCGGCGGTGACGACGTCACACTGACCGCGGTCGACCCGCACGACCCGGCCGGGCAGGAGGTCCTGACCGGCGAACGGAGCGAACTCCGCCTCCCACCCCTCGTCCCAGCCGTAGCGGGACAGGGGGTGCGACGAAGCGGAAGAGGTGGAGGAAGCCGAAGGAGAAGAGAGATTCAAGGGAAACCCTTCACAGGGCAGCCCCGGCCGCGCGCACTCGTGGGCGCGAAGAAGACAGGAAGGATCAGCCGGAGGCCACGGAGGTGGAGTGGATGAACTTCTGGTTGCGGACAGCACCCGTCACAGAGACAGTCATCGGTCACACCTCCCGTTTCTCACTCGGCCGGCGGCAGCGGCCGACGGCCACTGCGTGAAGTGGATCCCACCCTAGAGGCGGCCGCGTTCCGGCGCCACCGATTTTCCGGCAGGGTCACAGACCGTGCTGGTCGAGAAGCCGCATCAGGTTCCGCTTTCGCTTGTGGCCGGCACGCAGAGCGGCGAGATACGCGAGGAACTCGTCCTCGGTGCCCAGACGGCGGTGGCAGTCGCCCATGCTCAGCAGGAGACCGGTCAGTTGCTCGTAGACGGCGTTGCCCGTCTGCTTCATGAGCGGTTCGGCCAGCCGCAGGTAGACCGCGAGCGCGTCGGCGGGACGGACGGCGCGGGATCGGTCCGCGAGGGCGAGCCACTGCCGGTCGTGCGCACGCGTTTCGGTCGCGGCCCGCCAGGCGGCGTCGACGTCCCCGTCGTCGAGCAGGGCGTCGACCAGGACCGGACCGCCGTACCGGGTCCGCTGTCGCTGCCCGGCGTCGGCGCGCAGGAGCACGAGCGCCTGATCACGCTCGGCCTGCCAGCAGCCCGTCGCCTGGGCCGCCGTACGCAACTGCTGGTACGAGGCCAGGGAGCGGCGGGCGGCGAACTGGACGCGACGCAGGGCGACGGCGTCGGAGAGCCTGTCGGTACGGGTGTAGCGGTCGCAGAGGTAGTCGACCAGGGCGATGTCGGGGGCGATGCCGTCGAAGGTTTCCTCGATGCCGCGCTCCGCCCACCGCAGGGCCTCGTCCGGGCGGCCCGCGGTGTCCAGTTCGTGGGCGACGGCCAGGTGGGTGCTGCCGTCCGGGGCGAGGTCGGCCGCCTGCACGGCGACCCAGCCGTCCACGTCTCCTTCCGCCCTGGCCAGCCGTTCCATCAGGTACTTCTCCGCCCACCCTGTGCGGTTGCGCCGCCAGGCGGCGGCCGCCGACTCCCTTACCCGGGCCATGCCGTGCGCGCCGAGGACATCCTCGTAGTCGAGGAGGTCGATGCCGGTGAGATCGTCCAGGTCACCGAGCAGATGGCCGACCAGCCACCGCGCGGTCTCGTCCGGGTCGGGGCGCCCCGCGCGGCACGCGTCGAGATGGGCTTCGGCGAGCGCGGCCCCGATGCGGCCCAGATGACCGTCGGAGTCGTCGATCGCCTCCCGCGCCTCGCCCAGCAGCCGCATCGCCTCCCGCGACAGTGAGACGGCGTCCGCGGCCCGCCCGTCGGCGGTCAGCGCGGCGATCGCGGACACCGCCTGCGAGGCCCGTTCGCCGTAGGCGTGGGCATCGGCGTACTCCACGTAGCCGTACCGTGCGAAGGGAGCGGTGTCGAGGAGTTCCCGGATCCGAGCACGGACCTCGGCCAGGTCTCCGCGGGCGCTCGCCGCCCGCAGCTCCAGCCGACGCGCCAACTGCCGGTCATCGGCGACCAGTTCCCGCACCAGAGTGAGCAACTCCTCCCTGGAAAGCGCCGCCAGCCACGCATCCAGTTCCTGAGCGCGGGTCCTGGCCCGGCCGCGCTGCCGCGGCACCGTCTCCGGCTCGACGAGCAACGTCAGGCCCAGGGCGACCAGATGCTTGCAGAAGTTGCCCTCCATGCCGTACGGGCAGTCACACTCCCCGGCAAGGCCGTCGGGTCCGTCGATGATCAGCTCCGCCTGGTAGGCGTCCGTCCCGTGGACGGTGGCCGTGACCCAGACGTCGCCGACCTCCACGGCGGTCACCGCGTCCAGATACCTCCGTCCCCGCTCGAAGGAGCGGGGCCCGGCCAGCGCCCGCAGGTCGTCCTCGTCGAAGTCCACGTCCTGTGCCACAGGGGCATTCAACCGGAAGAACGGGATGTGCGGCGGCGGTCACCTCGGCTCATCACCGATCATGATGGGTGTCAGAGCAAATCGGGTCTTGGACGGCCCGGGTGCCGATGCTGGACTTGGCGCGTGGCAGGCCGCTTCCGACCCGCCTGAAACCCCCTCGGCCCGGCTCACGGTATATGGATAGTAAATTTATTCGGCGAATACAGCACCCTGCGAGAACAGCACTTCCCGCGCTTTCCCTCCCGCCTTGCACTGTCCGCGGCGGCACCGCTAGCATCCGTTCCGCCTTCGGGGGCCGCAGCTAGCGATGTGAATGCGCAATCGTTGCGCCACGGAGAATTCCGGGTCTGCCCGGCAGCCATTCCGTCCGGGAATGAAGGCCGGTATTTCGCGCGGACCTGTTGAAGCGTAAATCAGGGCAACGGGGGGACGGGGGAAATCGCTACCATGTGTCAGTTATCTGTTGACACCGATTTTTCGTCGCGATTCGCGATGCCGACCATCTGTCTCGCCCTCCAGCCGCCACTCGGACAGTCAACGGAGGAGACATGGTCACCAATCTCGATGTGACGCTGCGAGACGGGGGATACCGCAACAACTTCGGATTTCCGCTCGACTACGCCCTGCACCACGCCCGGGAGAGCGTGGCGGCCGGTATCGAGTGGGTCGAGATCGGATACCGCAAGGGGTCCTTCCAGCCCAAGCCTGGCCTGGGGCTGACGGGGACGGGCACCGACGACTACATACGGGCCGTGGCCGACGTCGTACCGCCCGAGCGGATCTGCATGATCCTGCACCCGAAGAACATCGACGACGCCGACCTCACCCAGATGTTCGAGGCGGGCGTGCGGCTCGTACGGTTCTGCCTGCCGTCCGCGACGCCCGAACCGGGGCTCACCGTGCTCCGCAAGGCGGCGGACCTCGGCTTCACCACCACCGTGAACATCACCCGCGTCAGCCAGCTCGACCGCCGGCGGCTCGTGGAGCTCGCCGCGCTGTCCGAGGACGCGGGCGCGGACGTGATCTACCTGGCGGACTCCAACGGCAGCCTCCTGCCCGACGAGGTCGCGCGCCTGGTCACCCTGGTGCGCTCGGTGACCGACTCCGCCATCGGCCTGCACGCGCACAACAACCTGGGGCTGGCCCTGGCCAACTCCATCGCGGCGGTCGACGCGGGCGCCACCTGGATCGACTCCTCGGTCCTCGGCATGGGCAAGGGCCCCGGCAACCTGATCACCGAGCAGTGGCTGGCCTACCTGGGGCGGGCCGGCCGCACCGACCGGTACGACCTCGGGCGGATCCTCACCCTCGCGCACCGCATGGAGTCCGAGATCGCCGAGGCCAAGCCCTCGCTGCCGCTGCCCGACCTGGTCCTCGGCCACTTCGACCTCTCCGTCGAGGAACGCGCCAAACTGCCCGTGGACCACATGGGTGCCGCCTTCAGCGCCGCGCGCGAGCTGACCGCCCCGGTGGTCGCGGCATGACCTCGCCGGTGCCGGCCCCGGTCCGTGTGCGCCTGGGCGACCCGCGCGCACCCCGCACCGCCTGCGTGCTCGCCCCCGTCATGGCGCAGTGGGACCAGGGCGCCTTCTTCGAGCCCGTCGCCGGGGCACTGCTGTCCACCGGCCACCGCGTGACGGTGTACGACACCCTGTCGCTGCTGCGCGAAGGGGACGACCTCGCGGCGCTCGCCGACCGGTGGGCGGGGATCCTGCGCGCCGAGGAGCCCGACCTCCTGGCGGGCAACGCCCTGGGCGGCGCCGTCGTCCAGCAGCTCCTCGATCGCCCCTGGACCCACCGGGCCGACGTCGTCCTGCTGTCCGCCCCCACGGTGGCCGACGGGCCGCTCGACGCGACCCTGGAACGCATCGCGGCGGCCGTGGCCTCGCACGGCACGGCGGCGGCGCTGCGCCTGCTGCACGAGGTGGTCCGCGGTCCCGAGGACCCCTCCCCCGCCCCGGCCGGCCCGCGGCACCACGCCGACGACGAGCGGCACGGCCGGCGGCTGGCCACCGGGCTGCGCCTGCTGCACCGCGCCGACGCGCGAAGCCGCGTCGAGGCGTTCCCCGGCAGGCTGCTGCACGTCTACGGCACCGAGTCCAAGCTCGTCCGCGACCACCACCTCGCGACCGGCCCCGGGCACATCCGCGCCGGCATCGCGCGGGCGGGCATGCGCCCCCACGCCGACCAGCCGCACGCCACCCGGCGGGCCGTCTCCGCGTTCCTGGAACCACAGCCAACGAAGAGGATCCATGAGAAGTAAGACCGTCGCGGTACTCCCCGGCGATGGCATCGGCCCCGAGGTACTCGATGCGGCCCTCCCGGTGATCGACGCCCTCGGGCTGCCCCTCACCCTGGAACACGGGGACATCGGCTGGGAGTTCTGGCGCACCGAAGGCACCCCGGTGCCCCAGCGGACCTGGGACCTGATCGACCGCAGTGACGCGGTACTGCTCGGCGCCACCACCAGCAAGCCGGGGCGCGAGGCCCTGGCCGACCTCCGGCCGCACCTGCGCGAGCGGGCCCCGCAGTACGTGTCGCCCATCATCCAACTGCGCCAACGCCTCGACCTGTTCGCCAACCTCCGGCCGGTCGAGAACCACCTCGGCGGCACCCCGTACCGTTTCTGCGTCGTCCGCGAGAACACCGAGGGCCTCTACGCGGGCCTCGACTGGGACCGGGTGCCCGAGGAGCTGTGGCCGCTCGTCGCCGACCACCCCAACGCGCGGCGCAGCGGCCGCGACGCCACCACCGCGAGCGTGCGGATGCTCACCCGGCACGGCCTCGACCGCATCCTGCGCTTCGCCTTCGAGCACGCCCGCGCCCACGGGCACCCCCGGGTCACCCTCGCCGACAAGCCGAACGTCCTGCGGCGAAGCAGCGCCTACGCCCGCGAGCGCCTTGAGGAGATCGCCTCCCGGTTCCCGGAGATCGAGTACGAAATCCAAAACGTGGACGCCGTCGCGCTGTGGATGGCCCGGCGCCCGGAGCGCTTCGGCGTCATCGTCGCCGAGAACATGTTCGGTGACATCCTGTCCGACCTCGGCGGCGGTGTGATGGGCGGGCTCGGCCTCGCGCCCAGCGCCAACATCGGGGAGCACGGCAACTACTTCGAGCCGGTGCACGGCAGCGCCCCCGCCCTGGCCGGGACCGGCCGCGCCAACCCGCTCGCCGCCTTCCTCACCATCGGCATGCTGCTGGAGCACCTCGGCTTCGGCGAGGCCGCGGGCCAGGTGCGGGACGCGGTCTCGCACGTCACGCGCCGCCGGGACCGGGTGACGTACGACCTGGGCGGTACGGCGACCACCGCGGAGTGCGCCGCGTCCGTGCTGGACGCGTGCCGTGCCGTGCCGCGCGCCCACACCGCCGCCGTCGTCACCGTCGGGGACGAACTGCTGCGGGCCGTCCTCGACGACACGAACGCGGGCGAGGCGTCCCGCAGGCTCGCCGCCCGCGGGGTGCCGTCCCGCGTCCGGCACACCGTCGGTGACGACGAGGCGGCGATCGCGGACGCCGTGCGGGCCTCGCTCGGCCGCGACGACGTGGTCGTGGTCATGGGCGGCCTCGGCCCCACCTCGGACGACGTGACCCGGGTCGGGGTCGCCCGCGCGCTGGGCCGCCCGCTGGAGCACCGCGAGGAGGCCTGGCGGGGCGTCGTCGAACGGCTCACCCGCTTCGGTGTCGCCGTGCACGAGGACAACCGCCGCCAGGCGCTGTTCCCCGAGGGCGCCGAGCTGCTGCCCAACACCAACGGCACCGCCTGGGGCTGCCGCCTCGACGTGCGGGGCACCACGGTGGTGATGCTCCCCGGCCCGCCGCGCGAGTGCCTGCCGATGCTCGACGCCTTCCTGCGCGACGGCATCGCCCACCTGCCCGAACCGGAGCCCGTCGTCACGGTGTTCCGGCGCACCCTCGGCGTCATCGAGGCGGACGCCGCCGCCGCGGTGGACGCCCTCGTCCGGGACCTGGGGCTGCGGGTCAAGCCCGCCTACCGCTGGCACTACCCCTACGTGGACGTCCGGATCGACTGCCCGCCCGAGGGCGCGGCCGACCTCGCGAAGCGGCTGGACGAGGCGCTGGGGGCGTACGTGGTCACCAGCAGGGAGCGCACCGCCGTCCAGGAACTGGCCACCCTGCTCGACGCCCGCGGCCTGGCCCTGGAAGCGGACGACCACCTCACCGGCGGCCGGTTCGCGGCCGAGCTGGCCGCCGAGCGGCGGCCGGCGCCGGACGGGCCGCCGAACGGCCGGGTGTCCGTGACGCTGGACGCGGCCTGGGACGGCGGCGGTCCGCGGGACCACACGGGAACCGTTCGCTTCCGGTGCGCGGTGGGCGGCGGGGCCCCGGAATCCGCCCGCGAGCTGACCGTCCCCAACCGTGGTCCCGAAGTCATCGCCTACGCAGGTCAGTTCGCCGCCTGGACCGTCGCCCGTCAGCTCGTGGAGGAGACCGCATGACCACCGCATCCGCCGATCCGCTGCTGGACGGCGCCCTGCGCGCGCGCCTGGCGCGGCTGGACACCGCCGCCCTCTCCGACGCGGTGGACAGCCTGCGGGCAGCGCCGTGCGTGCTGCCCGGCATCGGTGCCCGCACCCCCGGCGCCGTGGCCTTCGGTCCCGCGTTCACCCTGCGCTACCGGCCCATCGAGGACGACGGCGCGTTCCACAACGCCGCCGACTACATCGACGACGTACCGCCCGGTTCGGTCGTGGTCGTGGACAACGGCGGCACCGGCGCCTGCACCAACTGGGGGTCGCTGCTCACCTCCGTGGCGCTGCGCCGGAAGATCGCGGGAACCGTCGTGCACGGGTCGGTGCGCGACGTGCGGGAGACCCGCGAGGCCGGATACCCGCTCTTCAGCAGCGCCGTCACCATGGTCAGCGGCAAGAACCGGGTGGTGCTGGAGCGCACCGGCGTCGACCTGGACATCGCCGGCACCCGGGTCAGCCCCGGGGACCTGGTGTTCGCCGACGACAACGGGGCGCTGCGCGTCCCCGCCGGCCTCGTCGCCGAGGTCGTCCGCCGCGCCGAGGCGGTCGAGCGGACGGAGCGGCGCATCCGGGCGGCAGCCCTGGACGGCAGCCGGCTGGACGAGGCGCGGGCCCGCTACGGCTACGCCCGCCCCTGGGAGGACGAGGGCCACGATGACGCTCGCTGACCCACGGCCCGCCGCCCCGGCCGCCGAGCGGGCCGCGTTCGTCGACGTCCACTACCACGCCGGCCCGGACGCCTACGTGCGGCGGCACACCACGGCCTCGGCCGGTGCCCGCTACGCCCGGCTCGGCGGATGGGTGGTGCTGAAGAACCACCTGGGCTCCACCGCGGCCCAGGCCTGGGAGGCCCGGCAGCAGGGCCTGCCCGTCTCGGGGTCGATCGTGCTCAACGACATCGCGGGCGGCCTGGACCCCCGGTCGGTGGAGCAGGCCGTGGTCCAGCACGGGGAGGACAGCGGGCTGCGCCTCATCGTCCATCTGCCGACGGTGACCGGGAGGGCCCACACGAGCCGCCTGGCCCGCACCCCGGCCCACCCCCTGCTGGCGGACGGCCTGCGTCCGCTCACCGTCACGGACGAGGACGGCACGCTCCGCGCGGAGGTGCGCGAACTCCTGCGCATGGCCCGCGATCTGCCGATCGTGATCTCCACCGGGCACGCCGACCGCCACGAGGTGACGCTGCTGGTCGAGGAGGCGGTGCGGCTCGACGTGCCCCGCCTGATGCTCAACCAGCCCGCCAACCCGATGACCGGTCTGACCTGCTCCGACCTACTCGACCTCGCGTCGGCGGAGCAGGTCTACACCGAGCAGACCGCGCTGACGTACCTGCTGGGCTACCAGGAGTGGGACGACTTCTCCGCCGTCCTCTCACGGGTCCCGCGGGTGGTCTACAGCTCCGACCTGGGGCAGACCTCCCAGATGGACATCGGGGAGTGGACGACGCGCAGCCGTGACTGGTTCGCGCGGGCCGGCCTCGGCGAGGACCGGATCACCGAGGTCGTGCGCGACGCGCCCCTGCGGATGCTCGGTCTCTGAAGGCCGCGTCCGTGAGCGTGTGTCGGCCGCTCGGGGCGGACCCGGTGTTCCGGGTCCGCCCGGAGCGGAATTCAGCGGTATTCCGTTTCACGGCAGAAGGCCGGTCGAAGCCGACCGCCGCCGGTTCTCCTCCGCGGTCTTCCGGCGCACTCGCGCGGCTGTTTCCGTGAGCAGTTCCAGGCGCGCCGGGTCCGCGTTCTCCCGCAGCGCGAGAAACATGCGCATGGTGATGGGCTCGCCGTCCAGCGGAAGCAGCGCGATCCGGCGCGAGGAGACCGTGTCGGCCGCCGTCGGATACATCAGTGTCCAGCCGTCGCCGCTCGCGCCGATCTCGGCGAGGGTGTCCTGGAATCCCGTGAAGGGCGCGCCGTAGGTGGGTTCGAAACCCGCTTTACGGCACGCGGCGACCACGGCGTCGAAGAGCGCCGGGTTCTCGCTGCGGGACGCGATGCGCAGGGGCACGCCGGCGAGATCGGCGAGATTCAGGTTCCGCCGTCCGGAAAGCGGGTGCGCGGCGGGGAGCGCCGCCACCAGGGGGTCGTACCAGAGGGTGAGCAGCCGCAGGCCGGGGGCGCTTTCGACGCCCCGGACGAAAGCGGCGTCGAGGCGCCCGGCACGCACCTCTTCCAGGCGGTTGTGGGCGCCGAGTGTCTGGAACTCGAAGCGGGTGCCGGACCCGGAGTCGGGCAGCGCGTCCAGGAAGTCGTCCAGGCGCTCGCCGAGGGCGGAGCTGATCCCGACCCGGAAGGTGGCCTCCTGCTGCGCGGCCAGCCGCCGGGCCTTGGCGGCGAAGGAGTCCCGCGCCTTCAGCAGTTCGCGGCCCTCGGGCAGCAGGGCCTGGCCGGCCGGCGTGAGCGTGACCGTGCGGCTGGACCGGTCGAAGAGCTGGGTGCGCAGCTCCCGTTCCAGCCGGCGCACCTGCTGGCTGACCGCGGGCTGGCCGATGTGCAGCCGCCCCGCCGCTCTGCCGAAATGCAGTTCCTCCGCGACGGCGACGAAGTACTGAATCTGACGCAGTTCCACAGGACCCCCCAATCCTCGACGTGGGCGACCCTGATGGAAACTCACATTACTGTGGTGACGAATAGTTGATGAATAGATCAATACAGTCTTCGGGGTCGCCGCAGAGGAATCCTCGCACACCCGGCGGCGACACCCGCACACCCCCTATTCCGCGGCGGCTTCCTGAAGATCGGCGGCCGGCCTGTCGGCCGTCCGGTCCGCGCCGTCCTTCGCGGGTGCGGCGGCCGTCCGCCGGCCCGCCAGGGACAGGAACAGGGCGAAGGCGCAGATGCCCAGCACCGCGGCGGCCAGCACGAACCAGCCGAGGGCGAACAGGTCGCCCGCCGGCAGCCGGCTGGACAGGTAGATGCCCAGCGAGGCGGACAGCAACTGGAGCGCGCCCATCAGACCGGACGCCGAACCGGCGGTCGAGCGGAAGGTGGTCACCCCCGCGCTCATCGACAGGGGCAGCAGGAAGCCGTTGCCGAACGTCATCACCGGCATGAAGACCAGCACCAGCAGGCCCCAGCGCCCGCCGGCCCCGCTGAGCCCGAGCCCCAGCATCATCAGCGCCCCGACGAGGAAGAACCCGTGGCCCGTCCACAGCAGCCGGTCCACGGACCGCGTGCGGACCAGGGCGCGCGAGGTGAGGTTGCCCGCGACGTACGCGAGCGAGACCGTGATGTAGCAGTAGCTGGTGGTCTCGGTGGCCAGCCGCATCTTCTCGAACACCAGCGGAGAGGCCGCCAGATAGCCGAAGTAACCGCCGTACGCCACACACAGGTTGACGGTGTAGGCCCAGAACAGCGGGCGGGACAGCAGCTTCGGGTAGCTCCTGAGCGTGGCGCCCAGGTGCTTGCTGCGCCGCTCCGGCGGCAGGCTCTCGGGGATGGACGTGATCATCGCGACCAGGGTCACCAGACCGATCAGCGCGGTGACCACGAACGGCGCGCGCCAGGAGACGTAGGTCGTCAGGTAGCCGCCGATCAGCGGGGCGACGGACGGGGAGACGCCGACGATCGGCATGACCGTGGCGAACATCCGGGCCGCGTCCTTCTCCTCGTACAGGTCGCTGATCACCGCCCTGCCGAGCACCATGCCCGAGCCGGCGCCCAGCGCCTGGAGGAGCCGGCTCGCGCCGAACACCTCGACCGTGGGCGCCGCGGCGCACACCAGCGAGGCGAGGACGAACAGGCCGAGCCCGGAGACGATGACGCGCTTGCGGCCCCACGCGTCCGAGAGGGGGCCGTAGACCGCCTGCGAGACCGCGATGCCGATCATGAACGCGCTGAAAGTCCACTGCACGGACGCGACCGGGGTGTGGAAGGCGTGCGCGGTGGCCGGCACGCCCGGCAGGTTGATGTCGGAGGCGAACAGGCCGCCCGCGTTCAGCGAGGACAGGACGGCGAGCAGCAGCGCGTAGGGGGTCCGGGTCGAGGCGGTCTTCATGGCACGTGGCAACTTCCTTGGTCGGGTGTCGACCGGAGAGGGGGAGCCGTTTCCGGGTGGAACGGGGGATACGCACCCGGAAACGGCGGCTCGGGGGCCGGTCCGTCGGTTCAGCGCTTGGCGGCGCGGGCGGCGAGCGTCTCGCCGGCGATGGACCAGCTGTCGGTGCCGATCTCCTGCACGGTCACCCAGACGCTCTCCGGCTTGCTGCCGGTCGCCTTGACGTACGCGTCGGTCAGCTCGCGAACCAGCTCGGCCTTCTGCTCGGCGGTCTTGCCGGGGGTCTGCTGCACGTGGATGAGGGGCATTGCGTTCTCCTGGATAGGGGTCGCGCCGATGGCGCGCGGTCCTCGGCCGGTCGGCCGGGACGCCGTGGCCCAGTCCAGCACCGGGCCCGGGACCGTCCAAGACGCAATCCACTCTGGGACCGATCACGAATCGTGATACGTCCAGGTAGCGCGGCGACAGAACGCCGAATCAGGTAGAGACCAATCGCCCCGGGGGACCCGGGAGCCGGCCACCGCCGGGCGGACGCGCCGTCAGCCGCTCGCGCAGGGCGCGCCGTCGAGCGTGAAGGCCGCCGGGGCGCGGTTGGTGTCCGACCGGGTGGCGGTGAAGCCGAAGGACACGGCGGTGCGGGCCGGGACGTCCCTGTCGTAGTCGGCGGCGGTGGCGGTGACCCGGGCGCCGTCCTGCCGGCCGGTGGCGTCCCACATCACGCCGAGCCGCTGGCCGTCCGGGAAGGCCCAGTCGACCCGCCATCCGGCGAGGGCCCGCTCGCTGGTGACGGTGACCGTGGCCTGGAAGCCGCCGGGCCACTGGTCGACGAGGTCGTAGGCGACGCGGCAGGCGGGCGGTGGAGTGGCCGGGGGGAGCGCGGTGCTCCGGGGGCCGTGGGCGAGGGAGGAGAGGCCCTGGGGCGGGGAGTCGGGGGCGGGACGGGGTTCCGTGCGGCCGGAGTCCCGGCTGCCGGGGGTGGCGGAGGCGCGCGCCGGGGCGGACGGGGGCGGGGGCGTGACCGTGGGCGTGGACCGGGGCTCCGGTACCGGGGAGGCGCCCGCGGTGGTGGGGCGGGTGCCGGGTACGGCCGCGGGACGGCCGCCGCCCCGGGCGCCGCCGTCGCCGGGTGCCCCGGTGTCGTCGCGGGTGGCGGCGGTGTCGTCCCGGGCGGTGAAGGTATCCGCGCCCGAACCGCCGTACGGCATGAGCGACGCGCCGAGCGCCAGCGCCGAAAGCAGGAGGGCGGTGGCGAACATGCCGCCCCCGCGCAGCAGCCGCCCGAGCCCCCGGCGCTCCTCGGGTTCGCCCCGGACCGGCTCGTCCGCCCGCCCGGTCCCGAGCCGCGCCTCGGCGGCCCGCCGGCGCCGCTCCAGATAGTCGAGCCCGCCCCAGCCGATCACCCCGCCGGCCAGCACCGCGGCCAGTCCGGCGCCCTCGGCCGCCGGGGTGTCGCCATGGGCGCGCCGCCAGCGGTCCCGGAACAGCACCCGGACCCGGTCGAGTTCGGCCCGCACGGTGGCCGGATCCAGCCCCAGCCGGTGCGCCGCCGCGGGCAGCGGCAGGGCCTCCACCTCGGCCAGCCACAGCAGCGCCGCGTCCCGCTCCCGGAGGTCGCGCAGGGCGCGCAGGGCCGGCGGGTGGGCGCGGGGGGAGCCGGTGAGACGGCCGGCCTCGGGCGAGGTCAGCCACTGGGGCAGGCCGGGGGCGAGCAGCCGGCCCTGGCCCGCGGCCGACCAGCCGGCGGCCGTGGCGCGGACGGCGCCGAGCAGGGCCGGGATCGTCGGCAACCGGGCGGGGCGCCGGCCCGCGCCGCGCACATGGGTGCGCCGGGCGGCGCGGACCTCGCGCATGCCGAGGGTGAACGCCTCGGTGGCCAGCCGGTGGGCCGTGGCGGAGCCGGAGGCGCACAGGGCGGCGTACGAGAGCACCGCGTCCCAGGCATCCGAGAACAGCGCGGTCTCGGCGGCGCTCCGCGGGGTCGGCAGGTCGGGCATGGAACTCCTGCATCACGGGCGAGGGCAACTCACCACAGGGACGACGGAGTTGGCGTAGACCTCGCGGAGCCGAGCCTTTCACGGGCCCGGCCCCGCTGACAAGCTGCCCGTACGCGAGCGGTCACGCAGGGTCGCGGATCAGGCCTTGGCCGGCTCCTCCGCGGGCAGGCTGTCCATGAAGGAGCTGACGGAGAAGACCGCGCGGCCGGGTCCGGGCTGGCCGTAGCCGGGCGGGGAGGACAGGCCGAAGTCCTCCATCGTCTGGCGGTAGGCCTGGAGCAGCCGGATGTGGTACTCCAGCGGCGCGCCCTGCGGGTTGGCCTTGCCGAGCGGGGTGGTGGGCTCCGGGCACCAGGTGGTGAAGCGGGGCGTGATGCCGTGCGACATGAAGAAGCGCAGGCCCTCGGTCGTGGACGCGATCGCCTCGTCCACGGAGCCGAAGCCGAAGGGCTCGGCCATCTCGACGCCGGCCACGAAGTTGGGGATCACGTTGCGCGGGCCGAAGATCTCGGCGGAGTCCAGGATCCGCTTGTGCCACTCGTCGCGCCCGACGTAGCGCTCCTTGCCGGGGCAGTACAGCTCGAACAGCCGGCGGTCCCACACCTCGAAGTTGGGGTGGTAGATCTGCACGCCGTAGTCCTTGAACCGCTGCACGTCCGCCTTGGGCAGCGCCTGGGCGACGACCTTGCCGATCCAGCGGCCCGGGAAGCGCTCCTCGATGGCCTTGGCGTAGTGGCCGTAGAAGTCGGCCTCGTCGCGCCCGGCGACCGTCTTGGTGATGGCGCCGCCGGTGAGGGTGTACGCGGTGGACGCCTTCTGGGTGTCGTACCGGTCGATGATCTCCAGGGCCTCGAGGACCTCCTCGACGTCCTTCACGCCCGTGTACGGCCGGCCGGCGGCCTTGTGCTGGCGCCAGTTGTGGTTGATGTCGCAGTACTGGCACTCCTCCTTGGCGCCGAAGTACTGGCAGACCCGGAAGACGGTCAGGTAGATGAGGTAGCCCCACTGGATGGTGGGCGCGACCTCCATCACCGACTTCCCGTTGGAGAGGGTGTGCCGGTAGTACTCGGGCATCGGCGGCACCCCGACGTCGGCGATGCGCTTGCCGTCGAGGTAGAGGCCGAGCACTCCCTCGTCGTCGGCGGCCACCCGGTAGGGGGAGGCGGGATTCACCCGTACGGAGACGACCGTACGGCGCAGGTCGTACGGCCCGCCGGTGAGGATGATCTCCTCCGGGGGCCGGCGCAGCGCGGCCTCGCCCAGCTCGGGCAGGGTGCCGTGGTCGAAGGAGAAGATGAAGTAGGACTTCGGCTTGACGTCCCCGCTCTCGTTGTCGCTGAGGGCGGACTTGTCGAAGGCCACACCGCCGCGGAGCAGGTCCTCCTTGAAGACGGCTTCCCGCGGCACGTGCGGGAAGCGCTCCATCAGATCCTCGACCAGTGCGGTGCGAGTGCCCATCCGTATGTCTCCTCCCGGCTCAGGCGTACTGCCCAACCGTATGCCCCCTGCTCGGGCGGAGCGGTGCCGGGTCCCTCGCAGGGGTCCGGGCGGGGTTCCTCAGGCCGTCCGGTCCAGCGTCGCGGGGTCGACCGCGTGCCGCAGCGGGTCGCCCGCCGCCAGCCGCGCGGCCTCCTCGACCACCGTCCGGCCGAGGCGGGCCACCTCGTTGCCCTGGGAGCCCGCCAGGTGCGGGGTGACGAAGGCGCCCGGCAGGTCGAACAGCGGGGATCCGGCGGGCAGCGGTTCGGGGTCGGTGACGTCCAGGACGGCGCTGAGGCGCCCGGTGCGCAGCTCCGCGACGAGCGCGTCCTGGTCGACCAGGGCGCCGCGGGCGGTGTTGACGAGCACCGCCCCGGTGGGCATCAGCGCCAGCTCGCGGGCGCCGATCAGATGCCGGGTGCCGGGCGTCTCGGGGGCGTGCAGGGTGACGACGTCGCTGGTGCGCAGCAGCTCGTCCAGCGGCAGCAGCGGCACCCCGAGGCGCCGGGCCCCGGCGGCGTCCACGTAGGGGTCGGCGAGGGCGACGGCGAGGTCGTGGGGGCGCAGCAGTTCGATCAGCCGGCGGCCGACGCGGGAGGCGCCGACGACGCCCACGCGGCGGCCGTGATTGCCGATGCCGGGGACGATCGCGCCGTGCGGGAGGCCGCGGCGGGCGCGCAGCTCCTCGCGGCGGGCGAAGACGTCCTTGCCGGTGAGCAGGATCATGGCGAGGGTGTACTCGGCCACGGGGAGGGCGTTGGCGTCGGCGGCCGAGGAGACGACGATGCCGCGCCGCCACACCTCGGCGGTGGCGAATCCCTTGACCGACCCGGCCGCGTGCAGCACGGCCCGCAGCCTCGGGGCGGCGTCCAGGGCGGCCGCGTCCAGGCGGGGGCAGCCCCAGCCGGTGACGAGGACCTCGGCGCGGGCGAGGGCCTCGCGCACCCGCGGCGCGGTGAGGTCGTGCGCCACCAGGGCGGGATCGAGGTCCAGGTGGTCGCGCAGGCGGGCGAGGAGGCGGGGCGGGAAGACATACGGCACGTTCTCGGGCGCCATGGCGAACACGGCCCCCGGGCGCTCGGGCAAGGACGGATCCTCCGGGCTCGGTGCGACGCGGGCGGTAAGCGGTCTCTACCGTAGGTGGCGGCGGACGAGAGGGTCAACGGGCCCGCCGCCCCGGCGAAAGGAACGGCAGCATGACGGAGACGGTGACCAACTGGTCCCGCACCATCACCTACGGCGCGAAGGAGTACCAGCGTCCGGCGACGCTCGACGCGCTGCGCGCCCTGGTGGCCGGGGCCGCGAAGGTGCGGGTCCTGGGCAGCGGGCATTCCTTCAACCGGGTCGCCGACCCCGGCCCCGACGGCGTGCTGCTGTCGAGCGCGGGACTGCCCGCGGTGATCGAGGTGGACACGGCGGCACGGACGGTCCGGGTCTCGGGCGGGGTCCGCTACGCCGAACTGGCCCGCGCGGTCCATGCCCGCGGCCTCGCCCTGCCGAACATGGCCTCGCTGCCGCACATCTCGGTGGCCGGTTCGGTGGCGACCGGCACGCACGGCTCGGGCATGGCCAACCCGCCGCTGGCCTCGGCGGTGCGGGAGGTGGAGCTGGTGGTCGCGGACGGTACGACGGTGACGATCGGCCGGGGCGACGCCCGCTTCGACGGCGCCGTGACCTCGCTGGGCGCGCTGGGCGTGGTCACCGCGCTCACCCTGGACCTTGAGCCGGCGTTCGAGGTGGAGCAGCGCGTGTTCACCGAACTGCCGCTGGAGGGGCTTGAGTTCGAGGCGGTCGCCGGATCCGCCTACAGCGTCAGCCTGTTCACGGACTGGCGGGAGCCGGGCTTCCGTCAGGTGTGGGTCAAGCGGCGCACCGACCGGCCGTCGGTGGACTTCCGCTGGGCGGCCCCGGCGGCGGGACCGATGCACCCGGTGCCGGGCATGCCCGCGGTCAACTGCACCGAGCAGCTGGGCGTTCCGGGTCCGTGGCACGAGCGACTGCCGCACTTCCGGGCGGAGTTCACGCCGAGCAGCGGGGAGGAGATCCAGTCGGAGTACCTGGTGCCGCGCTCGGCGGCCCTCGACGCGCTGCACGCGATCGACGCGATACGCGGGACCGTCGCGGGTGTGCTCCAGACCTGCGAGGTGCGTACGGTGGCCGCCGATCCGCAGTGGCTCAGCCCGGCCCACGCGCGGGACTCGGTGGCGCTGCACTTCACCTGGGTGCGGGACGAGGCGGCCGTGCTGCCGGTGGTGCGGACGCTGGAGGAGGCGCTGGACCCGTTCGATCCGCGCCCGCACTGGGGCAAGGTCTTCGGCCTGCCTTCGGCGGTGGTCCGCGGGCGCTACCCCCGTCTCGGCGACTTCCGGGACCTCGTCCGGTCCCTGGACCCCACGGGCAAGTTCACCAACGCGTTCGTCGCCGACGTCCTCGGCGCCTGACGGCTCCCGCCTTCCCGGCCCCCTTGTCGGGGGCCGGGCGGCGCGCCTAGGGTCTTTCGTCTGGATCAGGCCGGATCAGGGAGCGGGGTCTGGTGCCGTGCATCGCAAGGCGGAGGAGGGCGACATGGCGGAGCCATGGCAACCGACGACAACGCCGCGAGGCGCGGTGCCAGGGCCCGCGAGCCCGGCATGATCCAGACGAGAGGCCCTAGCCTCACGTGAGCGGCGGCCGGGGGCCTGCCTGCCCCGCATCCCTCCGCCTGACCCGCCCTTCCGTCGTGTGTGGCACCAGATCGGAGACCGATGTCCGTCGCCTCCTCCACCGACACTGACACCGACACCGACTACGTCGAGGACGTCTCCCCCGGCTCCGGGGCGTTGCCGCCCCGCGCCTGGTACGCGTCGTCCAGCGCCAAGTCCCTTTCCCTGAACGGATCCTGGCGGTTCCGGCTGTCGCCGACGGCCGACGCCCCCCGCTTCGCGGCGCAGGGGTACGACGCCGGCGGCTGGGCGGAGGTCACGGTCCCCGGCCACTGGGTCCTCCAGGGCCACGGCTCCCCCGTCTACACCAACCACCTCTATCCCTTCCCGGTCGATCCGCCGCGCGTGCCGACCGAGAATCCGACCGGGGACCATCTGCGGGTCTTCGACCTCCCGGCCGACTGGCCCCGGGGCGACGGCGACGGGGCGGTGCTGCGGTTCGAGGGGGTGGAGTCCTGTGCCCGGGTGTGGTTGAACGGCACGGAGCTGGGCACGTTCAAGGGGTCGCGGCTGACGCACGAGTTCGCGGTCGGCCCGCTGCTGAGAACCACCGGCAACGTGCTGGCGGTGCGCGTCCACCAGTGGTCCGCGGGCTCCTACCTGGAGGACCAGGACCAGTGGTGGCTGCCCGGTATCTTCCGCGACGTCACCCTGTCGCACCGCCCGGCCGACGGGGTGGGCGACTTCTTCGTACACGCCTCCTACGACCACCGCTCGGGCACCGGCACCCTGCGCGTCGACTCCGACGTGGCGGGCCGGGTCACGGTCCCGGACCTCGGCATCGACGTCCCGGCCGGGGAGCCGGTGACGGTGCCGGTCCGGCCGTGGTCGGCGGAGGTGCCGACGCTCTACGACGGGGTGCTGGCCACCGGGGGCGAACGGGTGCCGCTGCGCATCGGCTTCCGCACGGTGGAGGTGGCGGACGGCCTGATCAAGGTCAACGGCCGGCCGGTGCTCTTCAAGGGCGTCAACCGGCACGAGTGGCATCCGGAGCGGGGCCGGGCGCTGGATCCCGCGACCATGCGCGAGGACGTGCTGCTGATGAAGCGGCACAACATCAACGCCGTGCGCACCTCCCACTATCCACCGCACCCGGCCTTCCTCGACCTGTGCGACGAGTACGGCCTGTGGGTGATCGAGGAGTGCGACCTGGAGACGCACGGCTTCACCGAACTGGGCTGGCGGGACAACCCCGTCGACGACGACCGCTGGACCCCCGCGCTGCTGGACCGCGCGGCCCGCATGGTCGAGCGGGACAAGAACCATCCGTCGGTCGTCCTGTGGTCGCTGGGCAACGAGGCCGGCACGGGCCGGGGCCTGACCGCGATGGCCGAGTGGATCCACGCCCGCGACGCCTCCCGCCCGCTGCACTACGAGGGCGACCACGACTGCCGTGACACGGACGTGTATTCACGGATGTACGCCGGTCACGCGGAGGTGGAGCGCATCGGCCGCGGCCTGGACGGCGGCCCGCTGCGCAGGCGCCGGCTCCCCTTCATCCTCTGCGAGTACGCGCACGCCATGGGCAACGGCCCCGGCGGACTCGCCGACTACCAGCGGCTGTTCACGTCGTACGACCGGTTGCAGGGCGGCTTCGTCTGGGAGTGGATCGATCACGGCATCGCGCATCCGGAGCTGGGCTACGCCTACGGCGGCGACTTCGGGGAGGAGTTGCACGACGGGAACTTCGTCTGCGACGGGCTGCTCTTCCCGGACCGGCGGCCCTCCCCCGGCCTGGCCGAGTACAAGAAGGTGCTCGAACCGGTGGGCATCACGGGCGACGGCACGGCCGGCACGGTTCAGGTGACCAACCGGTACGACGTGGCCGACCTGTCGGCGCTCGCGTTCTCGTGGTCGTACCAGGTGGACGGGGAGACGGTCGCGTCCGGGCCGCTGCCGGTACCCGCGCCGGCTCCGGCGCCCGGTGAGTCGGTGGACGTCAAGCTGCCCGCGCCGCCGGCCGGGGCGCCGGAAGGGGAGGCCCACTGGCTGGTCCGGGCGGAACTCGCGGCCGATGCGCCGTGGGCGGCGCGGGGGCATGTCGTCGCCTGGGGACAGGTCCCGGCCACGGAACGGGCGGTCACGCACGGCCCGGCGAACGCCCGACTCCGTTCGTCTGACGGGGATTTCACCCTGGGCCTCGGCACGTTCGACGCGCGCACCGGCGCCCTGAGGGCGGTCGGTGACGTGGCCGTGGAGGGGTTGCGGCTGGACGTGTGGCGGGCGCCCACCGACAACGACGAGGGCGCCGCCTGGCAGGACGACCCGCGCTGCGGTCGACTGTGGCGCCGGCTCGGTCTGCACCGGATGCGGCACCGGCTGGACGCGGTGGAGGCGACCGACGAGGCCTTGACGGTCCGCACCCGAGTGGCTCCCGCCGCACGGGAGTTGGGTCTTTCGACGGTGTACCGCTGGACATCGGACGGGGAGCGGCTGCGGCTGACGGTGGGCGTCGTGCCGGAGGGCGACTGGGCGGTCCCGCTCCCCCGGCTCGGCATCCGCTTCGGCCTGCCGGCCGCCTCGGCCGACCGGGTCCGCTGGTTCGGCGGTGGCCCCGGAGAGGCGTATCCGGACACCAAGTCGGCCGCGATGCTGGGGCGTTGGGAATCGACGGTGGACGGTCTCCAGACGCCGTACGTCCGTCCGCAGGAGAACGGCGCCCGGATCGACGTCCGCTGGGCGGAGCTGGGCGGTCTGCGGATCGAGGGTGAGCCCGTCTTCTTCCTGACGGCCCGCCGCTGGACCACGGAGCAACTGGACGCCGCCGCCCACCGGACCGACCTGGTGCCGGGCGACACCGTCTGGGTCAACCTGGACCACGCCCAGCACGGCATCGGCTCCCAGTCGTGCGGCCCGGGCCCCCTGCCCCACTACCAATTGCGCGCCGAACCCGCCGAGTTCTCCTTCACCTTCTCCCCCGAGCCGGGCACCTCGTAAATCGGAGGCCTCGACGCGGCACGGGACGTACCGTCTGCCGGGCAGGACGATCGGCGCCCCGGCCTCGGGCGCCGGACCCGGAGAGGACGAGCGATGACCGAGACGGCGGACGACGGCCGCGATCACTACGACGTCACCGGCGAGGGACCCGTGCTGCTGGTGCTGCCGGGCGGGGCCGGGCATCCGATGGGGCTCGCGCCGCTGGTCGAGCGGTTGGCCGCCCGGTTCACCGTGGTGACGTACGACCCGCTGGGGCTCGCCCATGGCCGGCTCGGCCTGCCGGTGCCCGAGCAGCGGGTGGCGGACTGGAGCGAGGGCGCGCGCCGGGTGCTGGACGCGGTGCTGCCCGGGGGCGAGTCGGCGTATGTGTTCGGGACCAGCTCGGGCGGTATCGCGGTGCTCGACCTGCTCGCCCGGCATCCGGAGCGGCTGGCGCACGTGGTCGCGCACGAGCCGCCGTGTGTCACGGTGCTGCCGGACGGGGCCGAGCAGCGCGCCGGGCTGCTCGGACAGCTCGACGGTCCCGAACGGCCGCCCGCCGAGGGCGCGTCGGCGACCCCGATGGGCGTCTTCCTGGCCCGGGTGCTGCATCCGTTCACCAAGTACACACCGCTTCCGGTGCCGGACCCGGCCCGGCTCACGCTCGCCGCGGGGGCCGACTCGCGCGGTCAACTGCTGCACCGTACGGCCGAGTTCACGGCCGGGCGGCTGGGCGGGACGTTCGCGGAGTTTCCCGGCGGCCACCTGGGCACGCTGGATCACCCGGTGGAGTTCGCGGACCTGCTGGCCGAGACGCTGCGCGCCAGCGCGCGAACCTCGTCGTAGGAGGGGGTCGTACCGCCCGGCGCCCGTCCCGCCGCGAGGTCGGTCATCACGTCCAGCGCCGCGCCGAGCGCCCTGCGGTAGAGGAGGGAGCCGAGGCTGATCCGGGCCACGCCCAGGGCGGCGAGGCGGGGGACGGTGGGGCCGGCGGGCGAGTGGAGGATGTTGAGGGGGACGCGGAGGCGCCGCACGAGGTCGGCGATGCGGGCCGGGTCGGTGAGGCCGGGCACGAACACACCGTCGGCGCCCGCCTGTTGGTAGGTGTCCAGGCGACGGAGGGTGTCCTTCTCGTCGCCGTCCCCCGACCAGTACGTGTCGGTGCGGGCGTTGACGAACATCCCCGGTACGGCGGCCTTGACGGCGGTGATCTTCGCGGCGAGCCGTCCGCTCGGCCCGAGCCCGTCCTCCAGGTTGACGCCGACCGCGCCGACCGCCCACAACTCCCGTGCCAAAACGGCCACTTCCGCCGGATCGTCGCTGAAGCCGTCCTCGGCGTCCACGGACAGGTGGTACGGCTCGGAGCCGAGGGTCAGGGCGAGCCGCAGCGTGTGTTCCCGGGTCGCCGACTCCCCGTCGGGCAGCCCGGCGGCCGCCGCCACGGCGAGGCTCGACGTGGCGATCGCGGGGAATCCCCGGGCGGCCAGGGTGGCGGCCGAGGCGTGGTCCCAGGCGTTGGGCAGGATCAGCGGCTCGCCCGGACGGTGGTGGAGTCCGGCGAAGGACGTTTTCCCGGGCGGCAGGTCTGCGGTCATACGGCCACGCTAGCTCCGGGTCGTTTCGGCGCGGACCGAAGCGTGTGCGGACCGAAACGTGTGCATCCCGAAGCGTGTGCGGCCCGAAACAGGTGCGGACCACCCATGTGCGCGCACCACCCGGCCGCCGGACACTCCGGCCCGCTCCACCGCCAGGTGGACTAGCGTCACTGACATGAGCAGCAACGCCTCCGCCCCCGGCCTCGCCGGGGCCCTCGCCGCCGGGACGGTCGTCCTCGACGGCGGGCTGTCCAACCAGCTTGAGTCCGCCGGGCACGACCTGACCGACGAGCTGTGGTCCGCGCGGCTGCTCGCCGAGCGGCCGGAGGCGATCACCGAGGCACACCTCGCCTACTACCTGGCGGGCGCGAGCGTGGCGATCACCGCGAGCTACCAGGCCACCTTCGAAGGCTTCGCGCGGCGCGGCATCGGCCGCGCGGAGGCGGGGCGCCTGCTCGCGCTGAGCGTCCGGCTGGCCCGGGACGCGGCCCGGCGGGCCCGGGACGCCGGCGTCCGGCGCCCGTTGTGGGTGGCGGCCTCGGCCGGACCGTACGGCGCGATGCTCGCGGACGGCTCCGAGTACCGGGGGCGTTACGGGCTCACCATCACCGAGCTGGAGCGCTTCCACCGTCCCCGCCTCGAAGCCCTGGCCGCCGCCGCACCGGACGTCCTGGCCCTGGAGACCGTCCCGGACACCGACGAGGCGGCCGCGCTGCTCAGGGCGGTACGCGGCCTGGGGGTGCCGGCCTGGCTGTCGTACACGGTCGACGGCCCGCGCACCCGCGCCGGCCAGCCCCTGGAGCGTGCCTTCGCCCTGGCGGCCGACGCGGAGGAGATCATCGCGGTGGGCGTGAACTGCTGCGCGCCCCAGGACGTGACCCCCGCCGTGGAGCTCGCCGCCCGGATCACCGGCAAGCCGGTCGTGGTCTACCCCAACAGCGGCGAGTCCTGGGACGCCGGGGCCCGCGCCTGGGACGGCCGGACGACCTTCGCCACCGAGCAGGTCACGGCGTGGCGGGCGCGGGGGGCGCGGCTGATCGGGGGGTGCTGCCGGGTGGGCCCGGAGCACATCGGCTCGATCGCGCGGGCGCTGGGGGCGGCGGGCTGAGCGGCGGGCGCCGGTGACGGCCTGCCTTCGCCTCCCGTCCGCCGGTATGCGCCGGTCGCGCCGGTCACGCAGGTCGCGCAGGCTTCAGTGGCGCAGCGCGCCCACCGAGCGGCGCAGGCGGCGCATGGCGGAGGCCAGTTCGGCGCCGGGGGCGCGGGGGACGGAGGCGGGGCGGGGTGGCGGGGTGCGGGGGGTGGCGGACCACAGGGCGTATTCCGCGTCGCGGGGGCCGTAGGCGGTGTGCGCGGCGCCGTCGCCGAAGACGCGGACGGGGTGTGTGGGGTTCCAGGACTCCCAGCCGGGATCGCCGGTGGTCACGAACCGCACCCAGGCTCCGTGCATCTCGTCGCACAGCTCGTGCGGGGCACCCTGCCCGGCCAGTCTCTGCGACTCCGGGATGTCCCCGGAGTCGAACACGAAGCCCAGCTCCAGGGCGTGGCAGGCGCGCAGGTCGGGGCGCAGGGAGGGCCAGGCGAACTCGTAGAGGTGGCTGGTGGCGGGGCGGGCGTCGGCGAGGCGGTGCAGCGGGACGCGCAGGAGGTGGTCGGTGACCATCTGGCCGACGATCTCGGCGGCGCCCGCGCCGGGCCGCA
This sequence comes from Streptomyces sp. NPDC048106, assembly GCF_040706415.1. Taxonomy (NCBI): domain Bacteria; kingdom Bacillati; phylum Actinomycetota; class Actinomycetes; order Kitasatosporales; family Streptomycetaceae; genus Streptomyces; species Streptomyces sp. NPDC048106. The sequence goes on from NZ_JBEZND010000003.1 coordinate 206,054, forward strand.
GGGCGCGGTAGCCGCGCGGGATCTCGTGCCCCGCGTGGCAGCGGGCCATGGCCCCGGCGACGGCGACGGCACCGATCCGGTCGACGTGCTCCAGCAGTCCCCCGGGCACCAGCCACAGCCGGTACTCGTCGCGGGTCCAGCCCATCAGCAGGTCCACGTCCCGGGCGGCGTCGCCCTCGATCAGGGCCTTGAGCGGGTCGCGGGGCACGAGGTCGCCGTCCACGACGACGCCGAAGGCCGGTCCGCCGAGGACGGGACTGGACAGCCGGCCCACCTCGGCCTGGGTGCGCAGCAGCAGGTCGCGGTCCACGGCGGCGAAGGCGGCGGCCGTGGCGGGGATCTTCAGACGGGCGGCCATCCGGCGCACCATCCGCCGTACCTTGTCGCGCTCGGAGACCTCCGGCGGGCCGCTCTGGAGCACCGCGCGCCGGATCAGGCCGTCGGTGTGGGGCGAGGCGAGCAGGACGCCCGCGCTGATCGCGCCGGCCGACTGGCCGCACAGGGTGATCCGGTCCGGGTCGCCGCCGAAGGCCCCGATCGCCTCGTGCACCCAGCGCAGCGCGGCGAGCTGGTCGCGCAGGCCGGGGTTGGGCGGCGCGTCCGGGAACAGTCCGTAGCCCTCGATGCCCAGCCGGTAGTTGACCGAGACGCAGACGACGCCGTCGCGGGCGAAGGTACGGCCGTCATAGACCGGCACGGCCGAGGAGCCCCTGGTCAGGGCGCCGCCGTGCAGCCACACCAAGACGGGCAGCCGGGCGCCGGGGGCCGGCTCCGGTGTCCATATGTTGAGGTTGAGGCAGTCGTCGCCGGGGATCGAGGGGTCCGAGAGGTACTGGGCGAACGCCTCGGAGTACGGCGGCTTCGGCGCGGTCGGACCGAACTCGGCCGCGTCCCGGACGCCGTCCCAGGGCTCGGGCGGCGCGGGGGGCCGGAAACGCCGGGGGCCGACGGGCGGGGCGGCGTACGGGATGCCCCGGAACACGGCGACGCCCCGCTCGTAGCGGCCGCGTACGGCGCCGTGGGGGGTTCGGACCACCGGTCCCGCCGGGTCTGCCGTCATCGCCACCAGCCCTTCGCCGCGTCATGCACCTTTCACTTCAGAGCACCACGGGGCCCGGATGTATTCCGGCGCACAGACCTCCGGCTGGGCCGTTCGGCGCAGCCGCTGGGGGAACGACGAGGGCCGGGCGGCCTCCTCGCGGAGGTGCCCGGCCCTCGTCGCCCCGAGCACGCGGTCGTCGGACCGCGTGAGCCTGAGCCCTCGTCCAGTCGTCTTCGGTCCCCTTCAGTCCTCGTCACCGGACGGGGGGCTGCCGAAGAGGGCCTCGATCGCGTCCACGGCGCTGCCGTCGTGGTCGCTTCCGGCGTCGCCCTTGCCGGTGTTCACGTTGGCCGTGCGGTCGACCTCCAGCCAGGAGTCGGCGTGCGAGTTGTCGATCAGCGTGATCATGCTGTTGTCCGCGAGCGCCGGGGCGGCGCCCGCGCCGAGGAAGGCCACGGCCAGCGCGGCCGCCGTGCCGATACGTGTCCTCACACGCCCACGCTCTCGGGGACGAGCCGGTCGCGGGCGATGTTGCGTTCCAGCAGGGTGGTGGACGCCCGCACGCCGACCCCGCTGGCCGGGTCCACCTCGGGCAGCCGGCCGTCGGCGGCCTTCAGCCCGGTGAGCGCCGAGTCCATCGCCTCGTGCGCGGCGAACAGGCAGGGCGTGCTGTAGATGGCGACGTCCACGCCGAGTTCGGAGAGTTCGCCGAGGGACAGGCGGGGCGACTTGCCGCCCGCGATCTGGTTGAACAGCAGCGGCTTGCCGCCGACCACCTCCCGGATCCGCTTGATCCACTCCACGCTGCGCACCCCGTCGACCAGGACCACGTCGGCGTCGGTCGCGGCGAGCCGCTCGGCGCGGTGCAGGATGTCGTGCTCGTCGGTCGCGTCGGTGCGGGCCACGACCACCAGGTCCTTGCGGGTCTCCAGGACCTGGTGGAGCTTCTCCAGGTACTCCTCCAGCGGCAGCACCTGCTTGCCGTCGGCGTGTCCGCAGCGGCGGGGCCGCTTCTGGTCCTCCAGGATCACCCCGGAGGCGCCGATGCGCTCCAGGCCCTCGACGACATGGCAGGCGACCTCGGGGTCGACGTACCCGTCGTCGATGTCCACGAGGAGGTGGTGGTGCGGGAACGCGCCCCGCAGCCGCTGGACGAAGGCCACCATGTCGGGCCAGGCGATGAAGCCGATGTCCGGCAGGCCGTAGTACGAGGCCGCGAAGCCGAATCCGGAGACGAACATCCCGTCGTAGTGCCTGGCCGCGATCGACGCCGAGTACATGTCGTAGACACCGATCAGCGGGGTGGTCCCGGGCCCGGCGATGCGATCGCGCAGCTTCTTCCCGTGGGTCAAGGTCCGGCTCCTTCTGTGAGTGCGGCACGGCGGCGGGGGCCGCCACGCTCGACGCCCTTTACCAATTCAAGAGCATCTCTAGGTACTCACATGGAATTGCCATGACGCCAGTTTTACTCACTCGGGTGGAGTAATCGTTCACCGCAGAAACGTCACTTGTGGGGCCGATCCGCCCCGCCGGGGCCGCCGCGGGCGGTGGACGGTCACGGTCGCCGACGACCGCGCTCGCGCGACGGCCTTGAACGGGGCGGCCGTTGACCGTAGCCTCCCACGGGGTGAACGCCATTCCTGCGCATCTGGACCATCTTGTCCTCGCCACTCCCGATCTGGCCGCGACCGTCGCCGAGTTCGCGCGGCGCACCGGGGTGACCCCCGCACCCGGCGGCGCGCACATGGGCCATGGCACCCGGAACCACCTGGTGGGGCTGGGCGGCCGGGCCTATCTGGAGATCGTCGGCCCGGACCCGGAGCAGCCGGGGCACGTCGGGGAGCGGCCCTTCGGGGTCGACCGGCTTCCCGGGCCGCGCGTACTGACCTGGGCGATCAGCCCGCCGGACCTGGACGGGGCGATCGCGGCGGCCCGCGCGCGGGGGTACGATCCGGGGCCCGCGCACCCGATGAGCCGCCGCACCCCGGACGGCGAGGTGCTGCGGTGGCGGCTGACCGGCGGCGAACAGGCCCATCCCTCGGGCCTGGTGCCGTTCCTGATCGACTGGGGCGACTCGCGCCACCCCGCCGCCTCGGGGCTGCCGGTCACCCCGCTGCTGGAGGTGTCCGCGAAGGTGCCTGCGCCCGAGGAGGTGCGCGGCCCGCTGGCGGCCCTGGGCACCGGACTCGCCCTGTCCGAGGGCCCGGTGGCGCTCACCTTCACCGTGGACACGCCTCGCGGGCCGGTCGCGTTCGGCTGAACCGGCCCGGGTGTCCGATTCGTTCAAGACCCGCCGCCCGGCCCCTGCCTACGGTGTCCGCATGACCGCACACTTCGCCCTGATCGGCGTGGTGGCCTCCGACATGGCCGCCTCGCTCGCCTTCTACCGCCGCCTCGGACTGGTGTTCCCCGAGGGGGCCGAGACCCTGCCGCACGCCGAGGCCGGACTGCCCGGCGGGCCGACCCTCGCGCTCGACACCGAGGAGACCGTCCGCTCCTTCCACCCCGCCTGGCGCCCGCCGGCCGCCGGGGGCCGGGTCTCGCTCGCCTTCCGGTGCGGCGCGCCCGAGGAGGTCGACGCGTTGTACGAGGACCTGGTGGGCGCCGGGTACCACGGGGAGTTGAAGCCCTGGGACGCCGTCTGGGGCCAGCGGTACGCCACCGTCCTCGACCCCGACGGCAACGGTGTCGACCTGTTCGCGCCGCTACCGTCCGGCGAGTAGATCCTCTGGGTCCTCTCTTTCGGATCTTGTCGGCGGTCGCGGGCCGTCGGCCGGAGCGACCTGGTCCGACAGAAAGGCCCCGAGCGACCGGCCCGCCAACCGGCGCACCTCGCGCGCGAGATGGGGCTGGTCGGCGTACCCGGCGCGGATCGCCGTCTCGGCGTGGGGCACGCCCGCGCGGGCCAGGGCCAGGGCCCGGCGCAGGCGCAGGACGCGGGCCAGGGTCTTGGGGCCGTAGCCGAAGGCGCCGAGGCAGCGGCGGTGCAGGGTGCGGGCGCCGAGGCCGAGTTCGGCGGCCGTCGCGGCGACCGGACGGCCCTCGTCGAGGCGTCGTACCAGCCGGTGCACCCACGGATCGGGGGGCCCGGCCGCCGTGGCGAGGTCCAGGGCGACGCCTTCGAGGGCGGTCGCCGGGTCGCCGGCCGCCGCCACGCGGTCGCGCAGCCGGCGGACCCGGGCGGCGGACCAGAGGTCGGCCAGCTCCACCCGCCGATCGAGGAGTTCGTGGGCCGGGACGCCGAGCAGGACGGGGGCGGTACCGGGGCGGAACCGGACGCCCGCCCAGCGGCGGGCCGGACCCTCGGGGGCGTAGGGGCCGGTGTCGGGGCCGGCGACCAGCAGCCGCTCCTCGTCCCAGAGCAGGTCCATACAGCCGTCGGGCAGCACGGGCCGGGCGGCGGCAGCGTCGGCGACGGGCGCCTTCGTCCACACCACCGCGCCGGTCAGCGGGGACGTCCGTTCGGCGTACACGGCTGCCAGCCTACGACTCCGGCGGCGCGGACCGGTCCGGGCGGCGCGGTCAGGTCACCACTGGCGGTACGGGGTGTCGCCGTTTCCGTTGCCGGGGGCGCCCGGGCCGTTGGCGCCGGAGTGCGGACCACCGGAGTGCGGGCCGTTGGAGCCGGTGTGGGAGCCGCCCCTCTTGTCCTGGTCCCCGCTCCCCTTGGATCCCTTGCGCGCCCGGTGCGCCCCGTGCGGACCCCGCGCGTGCCCCCGCAGCCGTGACGTGACGTCCTCCGGCGGCAGGAACCGCGACCACCGCTCGGGGAACTCGGACGGCATGTCCGGGTCCTCCGGGTCGCTCTCGCGCGCCGCCGCCGCCCGCGCGACGTACTCGGCGACCTGCGCCTGGCGCACCCGCTCGTTGGCCGCGCGCGCGGCGGCCGTGGCGGCGGCCGGCCAGACCCGGTCGATCGCGGCGTTGACCGCCGCGCCGACCAGCACGGCGAAGGCGGACACCCCGATCCACAGCATGACGGCGACGGCCGCGGCGAGGGAGCCGTAGATCGTGGCGCCCTCGATGGTGTGCACGAGGTAGATGCGCAGCAGGAAACTGCCGAAGACCCACATGGCGAGGGCGACCAGGGCGCCCGGGACGTCCTCGATCCACGGCGAGCGCACCGGCACGGACACGTGGTACAGCGTGGTCAGGAAGACGACGGACAGGACGATGACGACCGGCCAGTACAGGACCTGCACCAGCGTCTCCGACCAGGGCACCACCCGGACCACCGCGTCCGGGCCCGCGACCATCAGCGGCAGCGCCACCGAGCCGATCAGCAGCGCCACGATGAACAGCACGAAGGACATGACCCGGGTGCGGACGATGCCCCGGACGCCGTCGAGGCCGTACATGACGGTGATGGTGTCGATGAAGACGTTCACCGCGCGGGAGCCGGACCACAGGGCGAACAGGAAGCCGAGGGAGATGACGTCGGGCCGGCCGCCGTTTATCACGTCGTGCAGGATCGGCTCGGTGATCTCCTTGACGCCCTTGTCGGACAGCACGGTCCGGGAGGCGTCGAGGAGGTTGGTCTCCAGGCTGCCGATGGTGTGCGCGCCGGTCCAGGTGTCGACGTAGGCGAGCAGCCCGATGAGGCAGAGCAGCAGCGGGGGCACCGACAGCAGGGTGAAGAACGCGGCCTCGGCGGCCAGGCCGAGGATGCGGTACTCCATGCAGGAGTTGACGGTGTCCTTGAGCAGCAGCCAGGCGGTCCTGCGCTTGGATACGTTCCGGTAGAGGGCGCGGGCCCGGTGGAGCCGTCCGACCGGCCGTTCGGGGGATTCACTTGCTGGCTGCACGACCCAAAGGTATCCGCAGCGAGCGGCCCTCCTCACCTCGCGGGGTTTTCCCGCGGCCGGCTCCGCACGTCCCGCACCGCCTGTCCCGATTCCTCCCGCCGCCCCGGCCGCCCTGTGTCACTCTGGAGGCCCGCACCGCCGCCGTCCCGGGTAGGTTCGCAACCATGGCAGGCTTCCCCACCCACACCGTGACGAACCAGCCGCCCCCGCTGGTCGGCGGCGACCTCTTCACCGCCGACCGGGCGCTGGTGGACGCCGTCGCGCGGTACACGCCGGACGAGCTGCTCGGCGAGGTGCGCGCGGAGCTGTCCGCGCTGGGGCGGGCCGGGGGCTCGGCGCAGCTCCAGGAGTGGGCGCGGCAGGCGGACGAGCAGCCGCCCCGGCTGCGCACCCACGACCGGTACGGCCACCGGATCGACGAGGTGGAGTTCCACCCGGCCTGGCACCGGCTGCTCGGCAAGGGCGTCTCGGCGGGGCTGACCGGCGCCTGGACCCGGCCCGCCGGGCATGTGCGCCGGGCGGCCGGGTTCCTGCTGTGGGCCCAGGTCGAGGCGGGCACCTGCTGCCCGCTGTCCATGACCCACGCGGCCGTGCCCGCGCTGCGCGCCGATCCCGCGCTCGCCGCCGTCTGGGAGCCCCGGGTGACCTCCACTGTCTACGACCCCGAGCTGCGGCCCGCCGCGCGCAAGCCCGGCGCGCTCTTCGGGATGGGCATGACCGAGAAGCAGGGCGGCAGCGACGTCCGCGCGAACACCACGCGGGCCCGCCCGCTCGCGGAGGACGGCGCCTACGCGCTCACCGGACACAAGTGGTTCTGCTCCGCCCCGATGTCGGACGCCTTCCTGGTGCTAGCGCAGGCGCCCGGGGGCCTGACCTGCTTCCTGGTGCCGCGCGTCCTCGACGACGGCACGCGCAACGTCTTCCTGCTCCAGCGGCTGAAGGACAAGCTGGGCAACCGGTCCAACGCCTCCGCCGAGGTCGAGTTCGACGGCACCTGGGCGCGCCGGGTCGGCGAGGAGGGGAGCGGCGTGCGCACCATCATCGGGATGGTCGCGGCGACCCGGCTCGACTGCGCGCTCGGCTCGGCGGGCCTGATGCGGCAGGCGGTGACGCAGGCGGTGCACCACTGCGCGTACCGCGAGGCGTTCGGCGGCCGGCTGCTGGACAAGCCGCTGATGCGCAACGTGCTCGCGGACCTCGCGCTGGAGTCGGAGGCGGCGACCGCGCTGGCGCTGCGGCTGGCGGCGGCGTACGACGACGGGGGCGAGCGGGAGCACGCCTTCCTGAGGCTCGCGGTGCCGGCCGCCAAGTACTGGATCACCAAGCGGTGCGCGCCCGTGGTGGTCGAGGCCGCCGAGTGCCTGGGCGGCAACGGGTACGTGGAGGAGTCGGGGCTGCCCCGGCTGGTGCGCGAGTCGCCGCTCAACTCCGTCTGGGAGGGCGCCGGGAACGTGCAGGCACTCGATGTGCTGCGGGCGCTGCGGCGGGAGCCGGGCGCGCTGGACGCGTGTCTGACGGAGATCGGGCGGTCGCACGGCGCCGACCACCGGCTGGACCGTGCGGTGAAGGACCTGTTCACCGAACTCGCCGACCTGGAGGGCGCGGAGGGCCGGGCGCGGCGCCTGGTGGAGCGGCTCGCGGTGGTGCTCCAGGGCTCCCTGCTGGTGCGGCACGCGCCGCCGGAGGTCGCCGACGCCTTCTGCGCCTCCCGCCTCGGCGGTGACCACGGCGGCACGTTCGGCACGCTGCCGGGGAGTCTGGACCTGGCGTCGGTGGTGGAGCGGGCGCGCCCGGTCTGCTGAAACGGGGGGCGCTCCCCCAATGCCCCGCGGTGTAAGGGGAGTCGTCCGCGTGCCCGGCCGAAAACCGCCGGTGCCCGGCCGGGGGTGGTGCTGCGCCGACACGGCACCACCCCCGCCAAGATGGGCCTCACGGCCCGGGAACGCCGCGATGGGCGTCCTGGTCAAGTCTCGGCCGGGATCCGACGGTTCACCAGGGTTGCAGGGGGTTGCAACTTGTTGGCGCACATGCGCGGAGTCTGTGCCTCCGGCCTGCCCGGCCCGGCAGTATGTGAGGTGCAGCCGGCCGCAGGGCGCCGCCCGGACGGCTCCACGTGTGTGTACGACGCCCTTCTCCGGGAGGAGAACCCCTGGTGAACCCGCCGATGAACGTGGCGCGCCTGGCCGCCGTGGACGCGGCGCAGGCGGCGCGGGTCCTCAGCGAGATGCGCGAGGCCACGCTCGCCGGCCAGCGCCTGCCGCTCGCGCCGCGGCCGGTGATCGAGCAGTCCTGGGGGCGGATGCTGCGCAGCGGCGTCGACCCGGACCGCGACTTCAGAGCCGGGCTGCTGCCGCCGGACGAGGTGCGGCGACGGCGCGAGGAGTCGCCGCTGCGCCATGTGCTGCCGGTCCTGCGCGAGGGGCTGCTTTCGGTCGCGGACGTCGCCCAGCACATCATGGTCGTCGCGGACGCCGACGGGCGCGTGCTGTGGCGCGAGGGGTCGGTCCCGGTGCTGCGCAAGGCGGACGGGCACGGCTTCGAACTGGGCGCGGACTGGCGGGAGGACGTCGTCGGCACCAACGGGGTGGGCACCCCCGTGGTCGTGCGGCGGCCGGTACAGGTGTTCGCCGCCGAGCACTTCGTACGGTCCCACGCCTCGTGGACGTGCACGGGGGCGCCGATCACCGATCCGCGGGACGGCCGGCTGCTCGGGGTGGTGGACGTGAGCGGCCCGCTGGAGACCATGCACCCGGCGACGCTGGCCTGGGTGGACGCGGTGGCGAAGCTGGCCGAGGCGCGGCTGCGGGAGCTGCACCTGGGCTCGCTGGAGCGGCTGCGCGCGGTCGCCGCGCCGGTGCTGGCCCGGCTGACCGGGCGGGCGCTGGTGGTGGACCGGGACGGCTGGTCGGCGGCCGTGACCGGGATGCCGTACCTGCGGCGCGTGACGCTGCCCAAGTCGCTGGTGCCGGGCCGCCGGTGGCTGCCCTCGCTCGGCTGGTGCGCGGCGGAGCCGCTCGGCGAGGGCTGGCTGCTGCGGGCGGACGAGGAGCCGGGGGCCGCGCCCGCCTCCCGCGTCGTGCTGGACCTGTCCCGGCCGGAGCGCGCCGCGGTGACGGTGTCGGCGTCCGCCTCGGCGGGCGCCTCGGCGGGCGCCTCGGCGGGCGCCTCGGCGGGCGCCTGGTCGCGGGAACTGAGCCCGCGCCACGCCGAGTTGCTGTTCCTGCTGACCGAACACCCGGACGGGCGCGGGGCGGCGGAGCTGGCCGGGGACCTCTTCGGAGACCCGTCACGCACGGTCACGGTGCGGGCGGAGATGTCGCGGATCCGCCGCTATCTCGGGGGACTTCTCCAGCATCGGCCGTATCGTTTCTCCGATGCGGCGGACGTCGAGGTCGTGCTGCCCGAGGACCCCCGTGACCTGCTGCCCCGCTCCTCGGCGGCGGCGGTGGCGCACCGGCGGACGGCCCTGCCGAAGGACCGTCCGCGGCCCGCGTGACGGCGGGGGCGCGGCACTTCCGGCGTGACTTCCGGGTATTTGCGGGGTCTTCGCCCTGCGCGGACCGTTACTGCCGTAGCATCCCCTACGGGCCCGACCGCGGCGTCAACGTACGGACCGGCATGCGCAGTTGGCCCGCCTCGGCCGGGGCCGGGGCGACGGCGTGCGCCGGAGCGGAAGGGCCCTGAAGAGGGGACGACATGATGCATCGCGGCAGACACCGCCGGCGCAGGCGGGGCGTGGCTCTGCGTGCCGTACTCACCGGGACCGCGCTGGCGCTGACCGCGGCCGCCACCCTGATCAGCACCTCCCAGGCGCAGGTCGCCGAGCGCCCCGGCGCGCTCACGCCGCTCACCTCCCCCGCGGACACCGGCCGGCTGCGGCTGCGCGAGCGCCTGGTGCCCGCCCGCACCCTGGACCGCCTGGCCGCGGCGATGGGCCGTCCGGTCGGCGTGGACAGTGTGCTCGCCGACGCGGACCGCACCCTGCGCACGGGCCCCGACTGCTCCGGCGCCGACCGCGAGAGCCTGCCCGTCGAGCCCTCCCCGACCCGCGCGTACTGCTGGGACCCGGCCGACACCGACGCCACGGACTGGCGGCCGGCCTCGGTGACCACGTCCGGGGACGCCGACGACGACGGGGTGTGGGGCACGCACCGGGTCGTCCTCAGCGGCTGGAACCACAGCACCCGCACCGGCCCGCGCGCCGAACGCGGCCTCGCCCGGGTCGCCTTCGTCGACACCGACGATCCCGGCCGGCCCGCCTACCGCTGGGTGCTGCTGGTGGTGCCGGTGGACGGCGGCCGCGACTACCGGGGCCTGGGCTCCCGGGTCTCCTCCATGGTCTGGTACCAGGACAAGCTCCTGGTCACCGCGCGGCGGGGCGGCTCCGCGGCGCTCTATGTGTACGACCTCGACCGGATCCAGCGCACCACCGTCGACGCTCCCGCGGTCGGCCGGGTGCCCGGCGGCTGGTCCGCCGACGGGTACCGGTACGTGATGCCCGCGGTCGGCAGCTACAGCTTCGCCGCCGGCCGCTGCTCGCCCACCGGACCGCCCTGTCCCGGCGCGCTCTCCCTCGACCGGGGTACGGCGCCGGTCAGCCTGGTCGCCGCGGAGTGGACCGTGCCCGGCAGCGAGCGGGCCGCCCGGCTGTGGCGGTACGCGTTCAGCACCGACCCGCGCCGCGCGGGGCTGCTCGCCACGAACGCCGCGGGGCAGGCGGACGCGGTGGAGGAGTACCGGACCCGGGTGACCGGGATCCGGGGCGTCCTGTCGTACCGGGAGGCCGGGGCGGAACGCACGTCCTGGTATGTGGGACGACTGCCCGGTTCGCGAGACGGACACGGCGGGCTCTGGCGGCAGGACACCCGGGGCGCGACGGCGGCCGAGTGCGGGGCGGACGCCACCCACCGCTGCTGGGCCGAGTCCGCGGGCTCCCTGTCCTACTGGCAGGAGACCGGCGAGGTGTGGTCGCTGTCGGACCGGATGCTGTTCGCGGTGCCGCTCGCGGAACTGGACCGGTCGCTGGGCTGACCTGCCGCGACGAGGGCCGGCCGATCGACAGGGACCGGGGCGGGATGATTCCCTGGCCCGCATGAGCAGCATCCCTGTCACCACATGGTTCCTGGAGCAGACGTCGCCGGCCGATCTGCTGCCCGCCGCCGCGCCGGAGGGCGAGGTGCGGATCGAGCGGGCACAGGTGCCCTCCCCCGAGTTCAGCCGGTTCCTGTACACGGCGGTCGGCGGGGACATCCGCTGGACCGACCGGCTCGGGTGGCCGTACGCGCGCTGGCAGGAGCTGCTGGAGCGGCCCGGCACGGAGACGTGGGTCGCGTACGAGCGCGGCACCCCGGCCGGCTACATCGAGCTGGGGGCGCAGGACGACGGCGCGGTGGAGATCCTCTACTTCGGGCTGATCCCGGCCTTCCGCGGCCGCGGCATCGGCGGGCGGCTGCTGGCCCACGGCACCGCCCGCGCCTGGGACCTGGCCGAGCGCTGGCCGGGGCGGACGCCGACGAAGCGGGTGTGGGTGCACACCTGCGACAAGGACGGCGAATTCGCCATGGCCAACTACCAGCGGCGCGGCTTCAAGCTGTACGAGACCCGGGTCGAGCTGGAGCCCGACGTGGCGAACCCGGGCCCGTGGCCGGGCGCCTACCCTGCCTGACCTGCCCCGACAAGCCTTCCCGCGCCGCATGTGAGCGAGCCCGCCCTTGTCCGTAATACGAGACAAGGGTGTCCGCATGGCGGAAGAAGCTGGACTCTGTCCAGATCTCCGTGACACGCTGCCGTCATGCCTGGAACTGGAATTGCCTTGGTGAGTCGGCGGCACGTCGACCTCGGCCGCATGTCCAGCGCCATCTGTCCGGCGAGCTGACTCCTCCAGCACCGCCGCTCTCCGCACCCCGGTCCCTGCTCGCGCACGGCCTCTCACCTCTCGCCGCGCGTGCACTTCCGTGCAGGTCAGAGCCTTTCAGCGCCGCTTCTCCCTGTCCGCAGCCTGTCCGAAGGACGTAGCAACCATGGCCGCCACCCCACCCAACCCCGCCGCCTCAGCGCCCCGCCGCAAGGTGAGCCGTCACCGCGGCGAGGGCCAGTGGGCCCAGGGTCACTTCACGCCGCTCAACGGCAACGAGCAGTTCAAGAAGGACGACGACGGTCTCAACGTACGGACACGCATTGAGACGATCTACTCCCAGCGCGGCTTCGACTCCATCGACCCGACCGATCTGCGCGGCCGGATGCGCTGGTGGGGCCTGTACACCCAGCGCAAGCCCGGGATCGACGGCGGCAAGACCGCCGTCCTGGAGCCGGAGGAGCTGGACGACGAGTACTTCATGCTGCGGGTGCGGATCGACGGCGGCCGGCTGACCACCCGGCAGCTGCGGGTGATCGGCGAGGTCTCCCAGGAGTTCGCGCGCGGCACCGCCGACATCACCGACCGGCAGAACATCCAGTTGCACTGGGTCCGCATCGAGGACGTGCCGGAGATCTGGCGGCGGCTCGAAGAGGTCGGGCTGTCCACCACCGAGGCCTGCGGTGACACGCCCCGCGCGATCCTCGGCTCCCCGGTCGCCGGCATCGCCGAGGACGAGATCGTCGACGGCACCCCGGCCATCGAGGAGATCCACCGGCGCGTCATCGGCAACCCGGCCTACTCGAACCTGCCGCGCAAGTTCAAGACCGCGGTCTCCGGCTCGCCGCTGCTGGACGTGGCGCACGAGATCAACGACGTCGCGTTCGTCGGCGTCGAACACCCCGAGCACGGGCCCGGTTTCGACCTGTGGGTCGGCGGCGGGCTGTCCACCAACCCCAAGATCGGTGTCCGGCTGGGCGCCTGGGTGCCGCTCGCGGAGGTCGCCGACGTCCACGAGGGCGTCATCTCGATCTTCCGTGACTACGGCTACCGGCGGCTGCGCAACCGGGCCCGGCTGAAGTTCCTGGTCGCCGACTGGGGCGCGGAGAAGTTCCGGCAGGTACTGGAGGACGAGTACCTCAAGCGGAAGCTGATCGACGGGCCCGCGCCCGCGCAGCCCGTGGAGCGCTGGCGCGACCACGTCGGCGTGCACCGGCAGCGGGACGGCCGTTTCTACGTCGGGTTCGCGCCGCGCGTCGGCCGGGTCGACGGCACCACGCTGGCCAAGATCGCCGAGGTCGCCGAGGCGCACGGCTCGGGGCGGGTGCGCACCACCGCCGAGCAGAAGATGATCGTGCTGGACGTCGAGGAGGCCCAGGTCGAGTCGCTGTCGTCGGCCCTGGACGCGCTCGGCCTCACCGTCTCCCCCTCGCCCTTCCGGCGCGGCACCATGGCCTGCACCGGCATCGAGTTCTGCAAGCTCGCCATCGTGGAGACCAAGGCGCGCGGCAGCGCCCTGATCGACGAACTGGAGCGCAGGCTGCCCGAGTTCGACGAGCCCCTCACCATCAACCTCAACGGCTGCCCGAACGCCTGCGCCCGGATCCAGGTGGCGGACATCGGCCTGAAGGGCCAGCTCGTCCTGGACGAGGACGGCAACCAGGTCGAGGGCTACCAGGTGCACCTGGGCGGCGCGCTCGGCCTGGAGGCGGGCTTCGGCCGCAAGGTGCGCGGGCTGAAGGTCACCTCCCGGGAACTGGCCGACTACATCGAGCGGGTGCTCCGGCGCTACCTGGCCGAGCGCACGGACGGCGAGCGGTTCGCCGCCTGGGCGTCCCGCGCCTCCGAGGAGGCCCTGTCGTGAGCGAGCGTGCGGCCCCCTTCCACTGCCCCTACTGCGGCGACGAGGACCTGCGGCCCAACGAGCAGGGACACGGCGCCTGGGAGTGCGGGGCGTGCAACCGGGCGTTCCAGTTGAAGTTCCTCGGGCTGCTCGCGCGGGGACTGCGGCGAGCCGACGACCAAGGGGAGGGGCGGATATGACGACCGATCAGGCTACGCGTACGGACGACGAGTTGCGGGCCCTGGCCGAGCGTGCGGGGCGTGAGCTGGAGGACGCCTCCGCGCTGGAGATCCTGCGCTGGGCGGTGGACACCTTCGGCGCGGAGTTCTGCGTCACCTCCTCGATGGAGGACGCCGTGGTCGCCCATCTCGCCTCGCGGGTGCGCCCGGGCGTGGACGTGGTCTTCCTCGACACCGGCTACCACTTCCCGGAGACCATCGGTACCCGGGACGCCGTGGCGGCGGTGATGGACGTCCGTGTCATCACCCTCACGCCGAGGCAGACGGTGGCCGAGCAGGACGCCGAGTACGGCCCGAAGCTGCACGACCGCGACCCCGACCTGTGCTGCGCCCTGCGCAAGGTGCGCCCGCTGGCCGAGGGGCTGGAGAACTACCGGGCCTGGGCGACCGGCCTGCGCCGTGACGAGTCCCCGACCCGGGCGAACACCCCGGTGGTCGGCTGGGACGAGAAGCGCCGCAAGGTCAAGGTCTCCCCCATCGCCCGCTGGACCCAGGACGACGTGGACGCCTACATCGCCGAACACGGGGTCCTCACCAACCCGTTGCTGATGGACGGCTACCCCTCCATCGGCTGCGAGCCCTGCACCCGCCGGGTGCTGGAGGGCGAGGACGCGCGTGCCGGACGGTGGGCGGGGCGCGCCAAGACCGAGTGCGGACTGCACGGATGACGACCGACCGCATCCGGCCTCGGCATCAGCCCCGGGCTCAGGCCGAGACCCGGACCCAGACCCAGACCCAGGAGAACGACGTGACCACCGGAGCCACCGTCTGGCTCACAGGACTGCCGAGCGCCGGCAAGACCACCATCGCCCACGAACTGGCGGGCCGGCTGCGCGCCGGGGGCCGCCGGGTGGAGGTGCTCGACGGCGACGAGATCCGCGAGTTCATCTCCGCGGGCCTCGGCTTCTCCCGCGAGGACCGGCACACCAACGTGCAGCGCATCGGCTTCGTCGCCGAACTGCTCGCCCGCAACGGCGTGTTGACGCTGGTGCCGGTGATCGCGCCGTACGCGGACAGCCGGAACGCGGTGCGCGAACGGCACGCGAAGAACGCCACCCCGTACCTGGAGGTGCATGTGGCGACGCCGGTCGAGGTGTGCAGCGTCCGTGACGTGAAGGGTCTGTACGCCAAGCAGGCGGCGGGCGAGCTGACCGGGCTGACCGGTGTGGACGACCCGTACGAGGAGCCCGAGTCGCCCGAGCTGCGCATCGAGTCGCAGCACCAGACCGTGCAGGAGTCCGCCGCCGCGGTGTCCGCCCTGCTCAGCGAGAGGGGATTGGTATGACCACGCTCGCGGAGGTCGAGGACGGTACGGACAGCCCGTACGCGCTCTCGCACCTGGACGCGCTGGAGTCCGAGGCCGTGCACATCTTCCGTGAGGTGGCGGGCGAGTTCGAGAACCCGGTGATCCTGTTCTCCGGGGGCAAGGACTCGATCGTCATGCTGCACCTCGCGCTGAAGGCGTTCGCCCCGGCCGCGGTCCCGTTCTCGCTGCTGCACGTGGACACCGGGCACAACTTCCCCGAGGTGCTCGAATACCGGGACCGCGCGGTCGCACGGCACGGGCTGCGCCTCCATGTGGCCTCCGTGCAGGACTACATCGACCGGGGGGTGCTCAGGGAGCGCCCGGACGGCACCCGCAACCCGCTCCAGACGCTGCCGCTGACGGAGAAGATCCAGTCGGAGAGGTTCGACGCGGTCTTCGGCGGCGGCCGCCGGGACGAGGAGAAGGCGCGGGCCAAGGAGCGGGTGTTCTCGCTGCGCGACGAGTTCTCCCAGTGGGACCCGCGCCGCCAGCGCCCCGAGCTGTGGAACCTGTACAACGGCCGGCACGCGCCCGGTGAGCACGTCCGGGTCTTCCCGCTGTCGAACTGGACCGAGCTGGACGTGTGGCAGTACATCGCCCGCGAGGGCATCGAGCTGCCGCAGATCTACTTCGCGCACGAGCGCGAGGTGTTCCAGCGCGCCGGGATGTGGCTGACGGCCGGCGAGTGGGGCGGCCCGCGCCAGGACGAGACGGTCGAGAAGCGCCTGGTCCGCTACCGCACGGTCGGCGACATGTCCTGCACCGGCGCCGTCGACTCCGACGCGACGACCCTGGACGCCGTCATCGCGGAGATCGCCGCGTCCCGGCTGACCGAGCGGGGCGCGACCCGCGCGGACGACAAGCTGTCCGAGGCCGCGATGGAAGACCGCAAGCGCGAGGGGTACTTCTAACCATGACCACGACCACCGAGGCGCTGTCGGCCACCACGCTGCTCAGGTTCGCCACCGCCGGTTCCGTCGACGACGGCAAGTCCACCCTCGTCGGACGGCTGCTGCACGACTCCAAGTCGGTCCTGGCCGACCAACTGGAGGCCGTGGAGCGGGCGTCGGCGAGCCGGGGTCAGGACGCACCCGACCTCGCCCTGCTCACCGACGGGCTGCGCGCCGAGCGGGAACAGGGCATCACGATCGACGTGGCCTACCGCTACTTCGCCACGCCCCGGCGGCGGTTCATCCTCGCCGACACCCCGGGCCATGTGCAGTACACCCGCAACATGGTCACCGGTGCCTCCACCGCCGAGCTGACGGTGATCCTGGTCGACGCCCGCAACGGCGTGGTCGAGCAGACCCGGCGGCACGCCGCGATCGCCGCCCTGCTGCGCGTCCCGCACGTGGTGCTGGCCGTCAACAAGATGGACCTCGTCGGCTACCGGGAGCCCGTCTTCGCGGCGATCGCCGAGGAGTTCTCCGCCTACGCCACCGAGTTGGGCGTCCCGGAGGTCACCGCGATCCCGATCTCCGCGCTCGCCGGCGACAACGTGGTGGAGCCGTCCGCGCACATGGACTGGTACGGCGGCCCCACCGTCCTGGAGCACCTGGAGACCGTCCCCGTCAGCCACGACCTGGCCCGCTGCCACGCGCGGCTGCCCGTGCAGTACGTGATCCGCCCCGGTACCGCCGAGCACCCCGACTACCGGGGCTACGCGGGCCAGATCGCCGCCGGCAGCTTCCGGGTCGGCGAGGAGGTCACCGTCCTGCCGTCCGGGCGGACCACCCGGATCTCCGGCATCGACCTACTGGGCGAGCCGGTCGACGTCGCCTGGACCACCCAGTCGGTGACCCTCCTCCTCGCGGACGACATCGACGTCTCGCGCGGCGACCTGATCGTGCCGGCCAAGGACGCGCCGCCGACCACGCAGGACGTGGAGGCGACGGTCTGCCATGTCGCCGACGCCCCGCTGACCGTGGGCCACCGGGTCCTGCTCAAGCACGGCACCCGCACCGTCAAGGCGATCGTCCGGGACATCCCCTCCCGGCTCACCCTGGACGACCTGTCGCTGCACCCCCACCCCGGGCGGCTCGCCGCCAACGACATCGGCCGGGTGAAGATCCGTACCGCCGAACCGCTGCCCGTCGACTCCTACGCCGACTCGCGCCGCACCGGTTCCTTCATCCTGATCGACCCCGCCGACGGCACCACCCTCACCGCGGGCATGGTCGGCGAGTCCTTCGCCGCGCCCGACCCCGTCAAGGACCCGGCCGACGACGACGGATGGGACTTCTGAGTCATGAACTCCCCTGATTTCTTCTCGATGTTCGCGAAGGAGGGCGGCCGCGTCGGCAGCGGCGCCCTCGGCAGCGGGCAGGGCGGGGTCGCGCGATGTGTGCGCTGACGTACGCGCACCGCACGCGCGCCCTCACCCCCCACCGCCACAGACGAAGACCTGCCGACCTCCCGGCCACGACCTGAGAGACCGTGACCGCCGGGCCAACGAGGGGACAACCTCCCGTGCCTGCCATCAACTCCCTTTTCCCGCGTCGTGCGATAGCCGCGCTCGCCGCCCTTCCCCTGCTCGCACTCGCCGCGTGCGGCTACGGCTCCGAGTCCAAGGGCGACGACACCGCGAAGGTCGCCGCCGGAGCCGAGAAGATCGACGGCCTCGACTCCGTCAAGATCGGCTACTTCCCGAACCTGACCCACGGCACCGCGCTGGTCGGCCGGCAGAAGGGCCTGTTCCAGAAGGAACTGGGCGCCACCAAGGCCGATTACGCCACCTTCAACGCCGGGCCCTCCGAGATCGAGGCGCTGAACTCCGGCTCCATCGACATCGGCTGGATCGGCCCCTCCCCGGCGATCAACGGCTACACCAAGTCCGCCGGCAAGAGCCTGAAGATCATCGGCGGTTCGGCGTCCGGCGGGGTGAAGCTGGTCGTCGACCCGAAGAAGATCACCTCCCTGAAGGACGTCAAGGGCAAGAAGATAGCCACCCCGCAGCTCGGCAACACACAGGACGTGGCGTTCCTCAACTGGGTGGCGGAGCAGGGCTGGAAGGTCGACCCGCAGAGCGGCAAGGGCGATGTCACGGTCGTCCGCAGCGACAACAAGGTGACCCCGGACGCCTTCAAGTCCGGTTCCATCGACGGCGCCTGGGTGCCGGAGCCGACCGCGTCCAAGCTGGTGGCCGAGGGCGGCAAGGTGCTGCTGGACGAGTCCTCGCTGTGGCCCGGCAACAAGTTCGTGATCACCAACATCATCGTGCGGCAGGCGTTCCTCAAGGAGCACCCGAAGGCCGTCGAGGCGGTCCTGAAGGCGTCCGTCGCGGCCAACAAGTGGATCAACGCCGAGCCGGAGCAGGCGAAGCAGGCCGCGAACAAGCAGCTCGCGGACGACTCGGGCAAGGCGCTGCCGGCCAAGGTGCTCGACCCGGCGTGGAAGTCCGTCCAGTTCACCGACGACCCGCTGGCCGCCACCCTCGACACCGAGGCGGCGCACGCGGTCAAGGCCGGTCTGCTGGACAAGCCCGACCTCAAGGGGATCTACGACCTGACGATCCTCAACAAGGTGCTCAAGGCCGAGGGCGGGCGTCCGGTCGACGCCGCCGGACTCGGCACCAGCTGACGCCCGCCCGAAGACGTCCCAGGAGGTGACGACCATGGCCACGACCCTCGCCAAGGCCGCGCGGTCGGTGGAGTACGCCGCACGCCTTGAGCATGTCTCGAAGTCCTTCGCCGGTCCGGGCGGGCCCCAGCTCGTCCTGGACGACATCAGCCTCGATGTCGCGCCCGGCGAGTTCGTCACCCTCCTGGGGGCCTCGGGCTGCGGCAAGTCCACCCTGCTCAACCTGGTGGCGGGCCTGGACGAGCCCACCACCGGCGCCATCCGTACCGACGGCCGCCCCGCGCTGATGTTCCAGGAACACGCCCTGTTCCCCTGGCTGACCGCGGGCAAGAACATCGAACTCGCCCTCAAACTGAGGGGAGTTCCCCGCCCCGAGCGGCGCGGCAAGGCCGAGGAACTCCTCGAACTCGTCCGCCTGCCGGGTGCGTACGGCAAACGCGTGCACGAGCTGTCGGGCGGCATGCGCCAGCGGGTCGCGATGGCCCGCGCGCTCGCCCAGGAAAGCCAACTGCTGCTGATGGACGAGCCGTTCGCGGCCCTGGACGCCATCACCCGCGACGTGCTGCACGACGAGCTGACCCGGATCTGGTCGGAGACCGGCCTGTCCGTGCTGTTCGTCACCCACAACGTGCGCGAGGCGGTGCGCCTCGCCCAGCGGGTCGTGCTGCTGTCCTCCCGGCCGGGCCGGGTGGCCCGCGAGTGGGAGGTCGGCATCCCGCAGCCGCGCCGCATCGAGGACGCGCCCGTGGCGGAACTGTCCCTGGAGATCACCGAAGTACTGCGTGGGGAGATCCGCCGCCATGGCCAGCACTGACACGACGACCAGCAACACCCCGGCCGCAGGCAGCGTGGAGGCCGGCCTCGACGCGCTGGAGACCACGCAGCCGGACCGGACGCCGCTTCGCCGGACCCTGGTCGACAAGGTCCTGCCGCCCGTCGCCGCGATCGTCGTGGTGCTGGTGGTGTGGCAGGGCCTGGTCAGTCTGAAGATCGTGGACGACCCGACCAAACTGCCCACGCCGGGCGCGGTCTGGGCCGCCTTCCGCGACGACTGGCTCCAGGGCAAGCTGCTCGGCTACATCTGGACCAGCGTCTCGCGCGGTCTGCTCGGCTTCTGCCTCGCGCTGGTGATCGGCACCCCGCTCGGGCTGCTGGTGGCGCGGGTGAAGTTCGTGCGCGCCGCCATCGGGCCGATCCTCTCCGGGCTCCAGTCGCTGCCGTCGGTCGCCTGGGTGCCGCCCGCGGTGATCTGGCTGGGCCTGGACAACTCCATGATGTACACGGTGATCCTGCTCGGCGCGGTGCCGTCCATCGCCAACGGGCTGGTCTCCGGCGTGGACCAGGTGCCCCCGCTGTTCCTGCGCGCGGGCCGCACCCTGGGCGCCACCGGCGTCAAGGGCACCTGGCACATCACCCTGCCGGCCGCCCTGCCCGGCTACGTGGCCGGCATGAAGCAGGGCTGGGCCTTCTCCTGGCGCTCCCTGATGGCCGCCGAGATCATCGCGAACTTCCCCGACCTGGGCACCGGTCTCGGCCAGTTGCTGGAGAACGCCCGTACGGCCAGCGACATGGCCATGGTGTTCGAGGCCATCCTGCTGATCCTCTTCGTCGGCATCGCCATCGACCTGCTGATCTTCAGCCCGCTGGAGCGCTGGGTGCTGCGCAGCCGCGGCCTGCTGGTGAAAGGCTGACCGGCATGAACGCGCCCGTACTCCTCGTCATCGCCCACGGCAGCCGCGACCCGCGGCACGCCCGGACGGTGCACGCCCTGGTCGAGCGGGTACGGTCGCAGCGTCCCGGGCTGCGCGTGGAGACCGGCTTCCTGGACTTCAACGTGCCCTCCGTACAAGGGGTGTTGGAGTCCCTGGCGGCCGAGGGTGTCCGGGACGTCGTGGCGCTGCCACTGCTGCTCACCCGCGCCTTCCACGCCAAGGCCGACATCCCGGCGGTGCTGCGGGCGGCCCCGGCGCGGCTGCGGATCCGGCAGGCGGAGGTGCTCGGCCCGTCGCCGCTGCTGCTCACGGCGCTGGAACGGCGCCTGTACGAGGCCGGGCTCAGCCCCGCCGACAAGTCCTCGACCGGGGTCGTGCTGGCCTCGGCGGGGTCCAGTGACCCGGAGGCGATCGCGGTGATCGCCGACATCGCGCGGGAGTGGTGGCACACCGGTTGGTGCGCCGTGCGACCCGCGTTCGCCTCCGCTCGTCTGCCGCGCACCGAGGACGCCGTACGGGAGCTGCGCGCGCTCGGCTGCGCGCGGGTCGCCGTGGCGCCGTACGTCCTGGCCCCCGGCTTCCTGCCGGACCGCATCGCGCGCGGCGCGGCCGGGGCGGACGTCCTCGGAGACGTGCTAGGGCCCGCGCCGGAGGTGGCGCGGCTGCTGCTGCGCCGCTACGACGCCGCGAGCCGGCCGGCCCTCCAGGCGCTCGGCGCCTGAGCGGCCCGAGGAGCCCTGGGGGCCCTGGGGGCCCTGGCACGGCCTGGCGTCACAGTCCCAGGGCCTGCACCAGCTGCCGGGTGTAGGCGAGGCTGGCGGTGCCGGCCGACGCGCCGATGCAGATGTCGTCCAGGGCGGAGCGGATGCGGCCCCGGTTGGGCGGCAGTCCGTCGTCGGCGGACTCCGCGAACGCCGCCTCGATGATCTGGCCCTGGCGGACGAGTCCGGGGCACTCCCTGCGCAGCGCCTCGGTGAGCCGGGCGGAGACCGCGATCAGGGCCTCCAGCGGCGGGGTGCCGTGGGTCAGGTCGAGGCCGGCGAACTCGCCGTACTGTCCCGGACCGTTGACGTGTCCGTAGCCATAGGTGCTCATGTCCCGTCCTCGCTCGTGGATCGGAGGTAGGCCGAAAATCGCCACTCCTCCTGGTGACCGGTGTCCGCTGACGCCTCCGGACGCGGTAGCGGAACGGCGTGCGCGTGCTCCGGGGCGAGAGCCGGGCGCTGTCGTTCCGGCCGTTCGGCGTGCTTCACCCTAGGGACAGCGGGACGGACTTGTCGCGTTGTTCGCGGGAGCCGTCCCCTTACGGGTGAGGACGTGGTAAAGCCGCCGCGGTCCGGCGTTCCCCTGTGACGTCGGACCACGACGGCACTCCGTTCTGCGTCCCGGGCGACCCGTGTGTCACAGGGGAAGGTCAAGTCGGCGCGCGGCAGGGGCGGTTATCAGCCACCACGGCGAGGACCGGTCGAACTCCGGTTCAGGGCAAGCGGAGTGCGGTCAGTTCGGCCAGTTTGACCACCGTGTTCCAGTTCCGGCTGGTGGCGATCAGGTCCTTGGTGGCCCGCGTGCGGCTCAGCGCCTCGGCGAGCCGGGAGCGGCCGAGGCCGTCGGGGGCGTACAGGTACAGGCAGCGGTCGCCGAGGCGGAACTCCTCGGGGAGGTGGGCCGCTTGGTCGAGGTGCGCGTAGCGGTCGGGGGTGACGGGGGCGGAGAAGTAGGTGACGTGCAGTTGCCTGGCCGCCGGCTCGGCGGCCGGGAAGGGGCAGGCGCGGACCACCTCGGCCAGGTAGGCGTGGTCGCGCACGAGCACGTCCACCGGGAAGCCGAAGCGTTCCCCGATCGCCCGGGTCAGCTCCTCCGCCAGGGAGTCCTCGTCCCCGTGGTCTGCGGTGAACACGGCCTGTCCGCTCTGCAGATGGGTGCGGACGCCGGTGTGGCCGAGGGTGCCGAGCAGCGCGCGCAGGTCGGCCATCGGGAGCTTCCGGTTGCCGCCGACGTTGATTCCGCGCAACAGCGCCGCATAGGTCGTCACCCGGTCAGCTTAGGGCGGCCGTCGTGCCCCGTGGGGGCGGGCACGACGGCCGGGCCCGGCCCCAGGGGGCGGGCTGCGCGAAACTCTGCCGGTTCGGCGGGGGCCGGATCAACCTCTGAACACAGCTGTGACTTGTTCAACAAGCTTTCGTAATCACAAAGTGGATCTCTGACGGCGGAACGGACATCCCGTGACGCCGGAGCGGGCTCCGGTCCGCGTGGATGGGAGACTGTCCGGGGAGACGGCGGGCGCCGGATCCCCGGACAGCGGCTCGGAAGACTGCGGCACGGAAGACGGCGGCACGGAAGACGGCGGCACGGAGGCACCACGATGGACGAGGCACGGGCGCGGGATGTACTGGCCGCGGCGCGCGTACCCGCGGTCGCGGCCGGGGAGGCGCGGCTGCTCGCGCTCGGCGAGAACGCGGTGTTCGCCGCCGGGGACCTGGTCGTCAAGGTGGGGCGCGACGCCGAACTGCTGGAGCGGGCCCGGCGCGAGCTGGGCATCGCCGGATGGCTGGCCGAGGCGGGCGTGCCGGCGGTGCGGGCGGCCGAGCCGGAGCCGCGGCTGGTCGAGGGCCATCCGGTGACGGTGTGGCACCGGCTGCCCGACGCCGTACGACCCGCCGAACCGGGCGACCTGGCCGAGCTGCTGCGGCTCGTGCACGCGCTGCCCGCCGCTCCGTTCGCACTGCCGCCGCGTGAGCTGCTGGGCGGGGTGGAGCGCTGGCTGCGGCTCGCGGGCGAGGCGATCGACCCCGAGGACGCGGCCTATCTGCGCGAGCGCCGGGACGGTTTCGCGGCGGCCGCCGCCGCGCTGACGCCCCGCCTGACGCCGGGACCCATCCACGGCGACGCGCTGCCCCGCAACGTCCACATCGGGCCCGAGGGGCCGGTCCTGGTCGACCTGGAGACCGTCTCCGCCGACCTGCGCGAGCACGACCTGGTGGTGATGGCCCTCTCCCGCGACCGGTACGGGCTGCCCGCCGAGTCGTACGACTCCTTCACCGAGGCGTACGGCTGGGACGTGCGCGAGTGGGAGGGCTGCTCGGTGCTCCGGGGCGCCCGCGAGACCGCCAGCTGCGCCTGGGTCGCGCAGCACGCGCCGAGCAACCCCAAGGCCCTGGCCGAGTTCCGCCGCCGGGTGGCGTCCCTGCGGGACGGCGACGAGTCGGTGCGCTGGTACCCCTTCTGATCCCCCTTCGTCTACGGCCCTCTCAGACCACGTCGGCCGTCAGCTCCCGCAGCGGCCACACCCCGTCCACCACCGCCGCCGCGTCCCCCTTGCGGCGCAGGAAGGCCTGGAAGTCGGCCGCCCATTCCGCGTACCACTCGATCTGGCGCCGGTGCAGTTCGGCCGGGCCGAGGCCGGCGATCTTCGGGTGGCGGACGGCTATCGCGGCGGCCAGACGGGCCGCGGCGAGGGCGTCGGCGGACGCGTTGTGCGCCGCGCCCAGGACGACGCCGTACTCCCCGCAGACCGCCTCCAGGTTCCGCTTGCCGCGCCGGTAGCGGTCCACCCGGCGGTCGATGGTGTACGGGTCGATCACCGGCGCGGGGGCCGCCCCGCCGAGGCGGTCGGCGAGGGACGGCAGTCGGTGCCGGCGCAGCTCGGCGGAGAGCAGGGTGAGGTCGAACGCCGCGTTGTAGGCGACGACCGGCACGCCCGTCTTCCAGTACGACACCAGCGCCTCGGCGATGGCGTCGGCCACCCGGTCGGCGGGCTCGCCCTCGGCCGTCACCCGTTCGTTGCTGATGCCGTGCACGGCGACCGCGTCGGCCGGGATCTCCACGCCCGGATCGGCCAGCCACTCCCGGTGGCCCAGCGGCTCACCGGCCCTGACCTCGATCACCGCGCCGGTGACGATGCGCGCCTCGCGCGGATCCGTGCCGGTCGTCTCCAGGTCGAAGCCGACCAGCAGCTCCTGGTGCCAGCCCATGGGCGGTCCCCCTTCTCGATGGTGCGTTCCCCCAGTGGCCTCCACCCTGACACGAGGCACTGACAATCGGAGGACCCTGTTCCCTTTCCCCTCGGGGACGGTTCAGGACACAGGGCGCGAATCCGCCCATGTCAGCTCGAATTCCTCGCGGTATGTCGGGAAGAGACCGGATTCGCCCACGTCGTCCGACGTGACCAGCCGGCTGCCGTTGCGCAGCACCAGGACCGGCGACTCCATGCCCCGCGCCCCGCGGAGGTAGGACTGCACCACGGCGACGCCGTCGGCGCCGTCACCGTCCACCAGGTAGGCGGTGAAGCGGGGCGTCTCGTCGTACACCTGGATCTCGAAGGCGCCCGGGTCGCGCAGCCGGGAGCGCACGCGGCGCATGTGCAGGATGTTCATCTCGACGGAGCGGCTCAGTTCGCCCCGTTTCATCCCGAGTTCGCGTTCGCGGCGTTTGACCGAGCTGGAGGCGGGGTTGAGGAAGAGCAGCCGGACCCGGCAGCCGGACTCGGCGAGCCGGACCAGGCGCCGTCCGGAGAAGTTCTGCACCAGCAGGTTGAGGCCGATGCCGATGGCGTCCAGGCGCCGGGCGCCGCCGAAGATGTCCTCGGCCGGGAACTGGCGCATCAGCCGCACCCGGTCCGAGTGCACGGCGACGACATCGGCGTACCGGTCCCCGACCAGGTCCTCGACCGCGTCGACGGGCAGCCGGCGCGCGGAGGGCACGTCGCCGCCCGCGCCGAGCATCTCCAGGAGCCGCGCCGAGGCGCGCTCCGCCTGGCCGAGCACCGCCTGGGACAGGGCACGGTTGCGGGAGACGACGTTGCGCGTCACCTCCAGCTCGTCCAGGGCGAGTTCGAGGTCGCGGCGCTCGTCGAAGTACGGCTCGAAGCAGGGCCAGTGCTGCACCATCAGCTCGCGCAGCTGGGGCAACGTCAGGAAACTGAGCACGTTGTCGTCGGCGGGGTCGAGCAAGTAGCCCTTGCGGCGGCTGACTTCGCGGACGGCGACCGCGCGCTGCACCCACTCCTGGCCGGCCGGTCCGGCCGCGGCGACCACCCACTCGTCGCCGTGCACGGGTTCGTAGACGGGCCGCAGGACGGCGGCGACGACCGAACGCAGCCGCTGTTCCACGAGGTTCAGCCAGATGTAGGCCCGGCCCGCCCGCTGGGCGCGGGTGCGCACCTCGTGCCAGGCGTCGGCGCCCCAGTCCAGCTCCGGCCCGATGGATCCCGCGTCCATCGGCCGCGCCAGGGACACCGCGCCGGGCGGGACGTCCGCGGAGTTCCCCTCGTGACCCTCGTCACCAGGGGGCAGCTCCAGCCCTCCCGAGCCCACCCGTGCACCGCCTTCCGTCCCCGGGCCTTTCCCGTCTCAACGATCAAGGAAGGGTACTCCGGGAGCGCCGCGCGGTGCAGCCGGATGGACAGGTCGGTACCCCGGCTGCTTTGCTCAACTGTTCGGCGTCTCACGCCCGTTCCGGGCCGCCCGCGCGCGGGGAGTGAGCGGTCTCATAACCGGGTACCCGCCGGACCCGTGGAGGCAAGGGGCGAAGGCCGGGGCGGCTGGCGCCGGCGGGCCGCGGCCTCGCGGTCCTCCGGCGACCGGCGCAGGCGTCTTAGGGCGTGTTTCGAAAGTAGCGTCGTCCGCCCGAAGGGCGGGGCCCGCGGCGTCTGGTGCTGGGGGCACCTCCCGGCCGAAGGCTGGGGGAGGGACTTTCGAAACACGCCCTAGGCCATGTGGGTGAGCGAATGTGAGCCGCCTCGCCCACCGGCCCCGCCGGGGTGACACGAAATGCGGCGGGATGGGTACGTAGCTCCCCATGACCTCTGCGCGACCCGGACCGGGGGTGCCCACGGCCACCTACCGGCTCCAGCTCCAGCCCGCCTTCCCGTTCTCCGCCGCCGCCGCGGCCGTCCCGTACCTGGCGTCGCTCGGCGTCTCGCACCTGCACCTGTCCCCCGTCCTGGAGGCCGTGCCGGGTTCCACGCACGGCTACGACGTCGTGGACCACTCCCGCGTCCGCGAGGAGCTGGGCGGCGAGGAGGGGCTGCGGGCGCTGTCCCGGACCGCCCGCGAGCACGGCCTGGGCCTGGTGCTCGACATCGTGCCGAACCACATGGCGATGGCGCCCCGGCACAACCGCGCCCTGTGGGAGGTGCTGCGCGAGGGACCGGAGTCGCCGTACGCACGCTGGTTCGACATCGACTGGGACGCCGGGGGCGGACGGCTGCTGCTGCCGGTGCTGGGCGGCCCGCTCGGCGCCGAACTGGCGCACCTGACGGTCGACGGCGAGGTGCTGCGCCTCCACGACCACGTCCTCCCGCTGCGCGCCGGCACCGAGCGGCTGCCGCTGCCGGAACTGCTCGACGCCCAGTGGTACCGCCCGGTGTGGTGGCGGCTGGCCCGCACCGAGCTGAACTACCGCCGGTTCTTCAGCATCTCGGAGCTGATCGGGGTGCGAGTGGAGGAGCCGGAGGTGTTCGACGCCACCCACGCCAAGATCCTCCAGCTGCTGGAGGAGGGCGTGGCCGATGGGCTGCGGGTGGACCACCCCGACGGGCTCGCCGACCCCGACTCCTATCTCGCCCGGCTGCACGAGGCGAGCGGCGGCCGCTGGACGGTGATCGAGAAGATCCTCGCCGACGACGAGCCGCTGCCCGCCTCCTGGCCGATCGCGGGCACCACCGGCTACGACGCCCTGCGCCGGGTCGACGGTCTGTTCACCGACCCCGAGGGCGCCGCCGAACTCGTCGCGGAATACCGGCGGTTCGCGGCCCCGCAGCCGGACCGGGGCGGCGTCTGGGACGCCACGGTCCGCCGGGCCGCCTACAAGGTGCTCACCCACGAGCTGGCCGCCGAGACCGAGCGGCTCACCCGGGTCGCGGCGCGGTTGTGCGCCACCTCGCCCGACCTCGCGCTGCGCGACCGGGCGCCCTGGGCGCTGCGCACGGCCCTGGAGGAACTCCTGGTCCGCATGCGGGTGTACCGGCCGTACGCCTCCGGGGACGCGGCCGCCGCCGTCACCGAACGGGCCGCCGAGGAGGCCCGGCTCGCCTTCGCGGTGCCCGAGGAGGGGGCGGCCGTCGATCTCGTGCGCCGGCTGCTGGTCGAACCGCCCGGCGATCCGGCCGCGCCGGACCACGCCGACCGGGTCGAGCTGCGCACCCGGTTCGCGCAGACGGCCTCGGCGCTGCGGGCCAAGTCCGTCGAGGACACCGCGTTCTACCGCTATGTGCCGCTGCTGTCGGCGACCGAGGTGGGCGGCGACCCGGGCCGGCCGGGCGTCTCCCCGCGCGAGTTCCACGCGTACTGCGCCCGCGTCCAGCGCGAGCGCCCGCTCACCGGCACCGCCGTCACCACGCACGACACCAAGCGCAGCGCCGACGTCCGCGCGGCCCTCGCCGTCCTCACCGAGTGCCCCGGCCGCTGGGCGGAACTGGTGACCGAGGTGACCCGGCCCGCGGCGGGCGCCCCGGACCGGCAACTGGTCTGGGCAGCCTGGCAGACGGCGTTCGGCCTGGGTCCCGCCGAGGAGGAACGGGTGCGGCGGTACCTGCTGAAGCACGTGCGCGAGGCCGGCCTGTACACCAGCTGGACCGAGCGGGAGGAGCCGTACGAGGAGGCGGTGGCCGCCTTCGTCGCGGCCGGTCCCTGCGGGCCGCCCGGTGAACGCGTGGCCGCCTTCCGGAAGTCGCTGGAGCCGCATGTGCGGGCCAACGTCCTCGGCACGGCCCTGGTGCATCTGACGATGCCGGGGGTCCCGGACGTCTACCAGGGCGCCGAGGCCGAGTACCGGGCCCTGGTGGACCCGGACAACCGCCTGCCGGTCTCCCTGCCGCCCGAAGACGCCGGTGAGAAGGGCGCGTTGACGAGCGCGGCGCTGCGGCTGCGGGCCCGCAGGCCCGGTGCCTTCGGGGCGTCCGCGTCGTACGAACCGCTGTCGGCGCGGGGCCCCGCGGCGGAGCACTGCACGGCCTTCGCCCGCTCCGGAGAGGTGATCACGGCGGTGACCCGCCTGTCGCTGCGGCTCGCGGAGTCGGGCGGCTGGCAGGACACCCGGCTGCCGCTGCCGCCCGGCCACTGGGCCGACGTGCTGGCGCCGGAACGGGAGTTCACCGGCCAGGTAGGACTCGCCGAGCTGTTCGGGCCGCTGCCGGTGGCGCTGCTGGAGCGGGTCACGCGGGACTGAGGGCCGGCTCGTCGGGCCGGCCCGGAAGGGTGTTCACGGCGGGCCACACGGCGCACAGCAGCTCCACGAAGGCAGCGGCGGCCCCGGTGGGCGCCGCGCGGGCGTAGACGGCCAGCGGGCGCCGCCAGGCCGGGTCGGGGGTGAGGAGCACGCAGTCCTCGCCGACGGCGCCGCGCACGATGTGCGTCGGCGCGGCGCACACCCCGACCCCGGCGGCGGCCATCCGCACGGCCGTCGAGGACTGCTCGGTCCACACGGCGGTCCGCGGGGTGAACCCGGCACGCCCGCAGGCCCAGTCGAGGAAGCGCGCGCCGTGCACGACGGGCTCCATGGCGCAGCGGATCCAGGCGTGGTCGGCCAGCTCGGGCAGCGTCACCGTCGCGCGCCCCGCGAGCCGGTCGTCGAACGGCACCACCAGGACGATCTCCTCCGCGCCGATCGGCACGACGGTCCCGGGCGGCTCGACGGGCTCCGGGCCGATGGCGAGGTCGGCGGTGCCGCGCCGCACGGCGTCCTCCAGTGCCTCGGCGGTGGCGTACTCGTGCAGCCGCAGCAGGACCCGCGGGTGGGCGGCGCGCCAGCGGGCGAAGACGTCGGGCAGGGCGCCGACGGCGATGGAGTGCAGGGCGGCGACATGGAGTTCGCCGCCCTCGGCCCCGGCGGCGGCGCGGGCCGCGCGGCGGGCCCGGGCGGCGCTGCGCACGGCGAGTTCGGCGTGCGGCAGGAACGCGCGGCCCATCGGGGTGAGCCGCACGCCCCGGGGCAGCCGCTCCAGCAGGGCCCCGCCGACCTCCTTCTCCAGCGCCTTGATCTGGTGCGAGAGCGCGGGCTGGGTGACGTGCAGGGCGTCCGCCGCGCGCGTGAAGGACGCCTCCTGGACGACCGTCACGAAGTACTCCATCTGCCGCAGGCTCAACTCGCCACCCTCCCATGAGCGTTGTGCATGGATTCCACAAGAACATTGCCTTGGACTCATGGCAAGGGACGGCCGCAGGGTGGTGGTCATGAGCACGAACACAGCGGATGTCATCGTCATCGGCGGCGGCACGGGCGGCTACGGCACCGCCCTGCGCGCCGCCGCCCTCGGCCTCGGCGTCGTCCTCGTCGAACGCGACGAGCTGGGCGGCACCTGTCTGCACCGCGGCTGCGTCCCGAGCAAGGCGATGCTGCACGCCGCCGAACTGGTCGACGGGATCGCCGAGGCCCGGGAGCGATGGGGCGTGCAGGTCACGCTGGACTCCGTCGACTGGCCGGCGCTGGTCGCCACCCGGGACGACATCGTGGCGCGCAACCACAAGGGGCTGCGGGCGCATCTGGCGGAGGCGGGCGTGCGGGTGGTGGGGGGCAGCGCGCGGCTGACGGGGGCGCGGACGGTGTCCGTGGAGGGCGCGGGACAGCACGGAGGCGCCGGGACGGTAGCGGGTGCCGGATCGGTGGGAGGCGCAGGGACGGTCGGGGGCGCCGGAACGGACGGGGGCGCCGGATCGGTCGGGGGCGTGGGTGCCGACGGTACGCCCGGGGCGCACCACCTCACCGCGCGCCGAGGCATCGTCCTCGCCACCGGTTCGCGCCCGCGCACGCTCCCCGGTCTGGAGCCGGACGGGCAGCGCGTGGTGACGAGCGACGACGCGTTGTTCGCGCCGGGGCTGCCGGAGTCGGTCCTGGTCCTCGGCGGGGGCGCGATCGGCGTGGAGTACGCCTCCCTGCACCGCTCCCTGGGCGCGGAGGTCACCCTGGTGGAGGCGGCCGAGCGGATCGTGCCCCTGGAGGACGCGGACGTGAGCCGGCATCTCACCCGGGGGCTGCGGGGGCGCGGCATCGATGTGCAGGCGGGGGCGCGGCTGCTGGACGCGGAGGTGCTGACGGACGGGGTACGGGCCCGGGTGCGCACCGCGCGCGGCGAGACCCGGACGCTGACGGCACGGCGGCTGCTGGTGGCGGTCGGCCGGGTGCCGGTCACCGACGGCCTGGACCTGGCCGCCGCCGGCCTCGCGGCGGACGCGCGGGGATTCGTCGTACCGGCCGACTGGGACCGGCTGGAGACGGCGGTGCCGGGTGTCCATGTCGTCGGCGACCTGCTGCCGCCCCCGTCGCTCGGTCTCGCCCACGCGTCCTTCGCCGAAGGGCTGGTCGTCGCCGAGACGCTCGCGGGGCTGCGGCCCGCGCCGGTCGACTACGCGACCGTCCCCCGGGTGACGTACTCCTCGCCGGGGACCGCCTCCGTCGGGCTCACGGAGGCCGAGGCGCGGGGGCGGGGGCACGAGGTGACCGTGAACAGCATGCCGCTGACCGCCCTGGCGAAGGGGATGGTGCACGGCCGGGGCGGGATGGTGAAGGTCGTCGCGGAGGCGGGTGGCGGACGGGTGCTCGGGGTGCACCTGGTCGGCCCGCACGTCTCGGAACTGATCGCCGAGGGCCAGCTCATCGTCGGCTGGGACGCCGAACCCGCCGACGTGGCCCGGCACGTGCACCCGCACCCGACGCTCTCGGAGGCGGTGGGCGAGGTCTTCCTGACGCTCGCGGGACGGGGGCTGCACCAGCGGTGACCACGGCGGATGCGGTGGCACCGGCTCCGGTTGGCGCTTGCCGGTGGGGTATCCCGCCGGACGCTTGACAGCCACCGCGTGCCGTGCGGGACTGGGAGGGCGAAGCAGGGCGGACGAATCGGGGGTGAGTCTCCTGCCGGAGCTGCGCTATCCCAGCGTTCCCGAACTGGTCGCCTGCGCAAGGGCGTTGGCGGGTTCGGAACCTGGGCTGTGCGCGCTGCGGCAGGTGGGCGTCTCGCGCGCGGGACGCCCGCTGCATTTGCTGTCGGTGGGGCACGCCCGGCGGTCGGTCCTGGTGGTGGCGGGCGCCCACGCCAACGAGCCGGCCGGCGGATCGACCCTGCGGATGCTGGCCCAACGGGTGGCGGCCGAACGCGAGTTGCGTACCGGTACCTCCTGGCACTTCCTGTTGTGCGCGGACCCGGACGGCGCCGCCCTCCATGTCACCCCGGCGCCGCGCAGCCTGCTCGACTACCACCTCGGCTTCTACCGGCCCACGGGCGCCGAGCAGCCGGAGTGGTCACCGTCCGTGCTGCCCCCGGACCGGCTGCCGCCCGAGACGCGGACGCTGACCCGCGTGATCGACGAGCTGCGCCCCTACCTCCAGGTGACCCTGCACGGCACCGATCTGGGCGGTAGCTGGGTGCAGTTGACCCGTGACGTGCCGGGCCTCGCGGAGCCGTTCGCAAAGTCGGCGGCCCAACTGCACATCCCGGTGGAGACGGGCGCCTCGGACGCCGCGGGCTGGCCGGCGTCCGGGCCCGGTGTGCATGTGATGCCCGGTCCGGAGACGGGCGTGGCCTACCCGAGCATGCCGGACGACGCCCGGCACAGCACCTGGTACCACGCGCACCGCTACGGCGGCCTGACCGCCGTGGTGGAGGTGCCGATGTGGGCCAGCGACCTGGTGGACGACCCGGCGCCGCACCCGGCGCCGGAGGCGGCGATGCGGCGGCTGGCCCAGCGGCTGCTGCGGGACTCCTCGCAGGTGGAGCGGGTGCTGACCGAGGCGCTGCCCCGGCTCGACGGCGCCGACGGGCCGCTGCTGCGGGCCGCGCGCTGGGCGCTGGAGCTGATCCCGGGCCTGGCCGAGGACTGGACCCACACCGCGCCGGCCGCCACGACGATGGCCTACGTCGGCAGCGTGGACGCCTTCGGCCGGCGGCTGCCGCTGCGGGCGGCCGCGATGCTGCTGCGGGTGCTGCGGCAGAGCGGCGACCGGGCGGCGCCGGACCTCGAACGGCTCGTCGCCGCCTGGTCCGACGCCTTCGCGCAGCGCTTCCGGGCCCGCTGGGTGCCGCTGGACCACCAGGTGGAGCACCAGTCCCGCACGGTACTGCTGGCAGCCCAGCAGGCCCGGGAGCAGGCGGACTGCTAGGGGGTGTCCGGCGGATCTTGGTGGACGGAAGTCACGGCACGGTTTTGACCCAGGTGAGCGGGGTCTGGTGCGTCGAGATGCAAGGCGGAGGAGGGAGTCGACGCGGGCGTCGGCGACCGACGACAACGCCGCAGATCGGCGTGCCGGACCCCGCGTCTGCGCCAAGATCCGCCGGACACCCCCTAGGCTAGGGCCTCTCGTCTGGATCACGCCGGGCTCGCGGGGTCTCAAGAGGGCAGGCACTTCCGCGTTTCAGCCAGCCGTTCCTGTAATGCGCATGGCATGTAACACGGAGAAACGCGCTCGACACGCCTGAGCGGGGTGGCTCGTAACACGGCGCGGTGAGGATCTCCTCGTCTTTCAAGATCACCACCGGTTCCCAGACACCAGTGGTGCGTCCTACTGAAAGGGGATCCGCCAGATGGCAGAGTCTCAGCCGGGATCGGGCACCAGCCGACGTGGTTTCCTGCGGGCTGTCGGGATCACCGGTGGCGCCGGGGCCATGTTCGCCACCATGGGAGCTCTCGGGCTCGCCCCCACCGCCGCCTACGCCGCCGAGAAGGAAGCGCCCTTCATCGCTCCCCGACGCGGTGACTTCACTCTCCAGGGCCGAGGCGGCAAGCCCGCCAAAGTCGTCGTCATCGGCGGCGGCATAGCCGGCCTCACCTCCGCCTACGAGCTCGGCAAGGCTGGGTACGACTGCACCGTACTGGAGGCCCGCGACCGCGTCGGCGGCCGCAACTTCACCGTGCGCGGCGGTGACACCGTCACCGACCTGAACGGTGTCACCCAGAATGTGACCTTCAGCCAGGGCCAGTACATGAACTGCGGCCCGGGCCGTCTCGCCCAGTGGATGAGCACCCTGGACTACTGCCGAGAACTCGGGGTACCGGTCGAGGTGTTCACCAACACCAACGCCAGTGCCCTCATCTACAACGAGTCCACCGGCATGAAGGCCCCGGTCGCCTACCGCACCGCCAAGGCCGATGTGTACGGCTACGTCTCCGAGTTGCTCGCCAAGGCCACCAGCACCGGCGCCCTGGACGCCGAGCTGAGCACCGACGACAAGGAGCGGCTGCTCACCTTCCTGAAGAGCTACGGCTCCCTCGGCTCCGACTACAAGTACACCGGCACCGAGCACCGCGGCTTCAGCGCCGATCCGGGTGCCGCGGGCACCCCCGGCGTGGTACTCGGCGACATACCGTCCCTGTCCGAGGTCTTCGCCTCGAACGTCGGCCGCTACTTCTCCTTCGAGTTCGGCTACGACCAGGCCATGCTGATGTTCCAGCCGGTCGGCGGCATGGACGCGATACCCATGGCGTTCGCGAAGGCCATCGGTCCCGGCAGGATCCGCACCGGTGCCGCGGTCACCGACATCAGGAACACCTCCGACGGCGTCGAGGTCACCTACACCCGTAACGGCGTCACCAAGGTCATCACCGCGGACTACTGCATCGCCACGCTGGCACCCTGGATCCTCGCCCGGACCTCCCACAACCTCGGCTCCACGGTGCAGAGCGCCCTGGGGGCCGTGCGGCCCTCCCAGGCCTCCAAGATCGGCCTGGAGTACAAGAGCCGCTGGTGGGAGACCGACTTCAAGATCATGGGCGGTATCACCGAGACCGACCTGGATCTGGACCACATCTGGTACCCGTCCTACGGTCACCTCGGCGAGCGAGGCACCGTCATCGGCTACTACAACACCGGCTCCCACTCCGACGCCTACTCGGCGCTCACCCCGGCCCAGCGTCTGGAGCGCGCCGTCACCCAGGGCGTGAAGATCCACGGTGAGAAGTACCGGTCGGAACTCGCGGCCTCGTACTCGCACCAGTGGAAGTTCGCCCCGCACATCGAGGCCGCCTGGCACTCCATGTCCGGCGGCCCCGACGCCCCAGCGTTCGCCCCGCTCAACCAGGCCCAGGGCAACGTCTACTTCGCCGGCGACTACCTGAGCTACCTGGACGCCTGGCAGTGCGGCGCGATCTCCTCCGCCCGCAAGGTCGTCACCGCACTGCATCAGCGGGTTCTGGCTTCCTGACCCGCCCCGCGGGCCCGCGGTGGGCGACCGGAGTCCGCCCGTGAGAGCGGCCGGGCCACCGCGAGCGAGAACGCGGTGGCCCGGCCGGGGCGCGGTGGTGGTCAGCCGTTGGGCAGGATCACCGCACGGCCGTTGATCGTGCCGGCGTGCAGCCGCTCGTAGGCGACCGGCGCGTCGTCCAGCGAGAACGTCTCGGTGTGCACCGACACGGCGCCCGAACGGGCCAGTGCGAGCACCTCCATGAGCTCGGCGCGCGTGCCCCAGTAGGGCGCGGTGACCGAGACCTCGAAGGGCAGCAGGCCGAAGCCGACGGGCAGCGCGGCGCCGCCGATGCCGACGATGGTGACGTCGGCCTCGACACCGGCGACGGCGGCGGCGGTGCGGACGGTGGGCTCGACGCCGACGAAGTCGAAGACCGCCTGCGCGCCGGTGCCGGAGGTCAGGTCGCGGACCTTGCCCGCGGCCTGCGCGTCGGAGAGGACGGCCTCGTGGGCGCCCACGGCGCGGGCCAGTTCGAGCTTGTCCTCGCTGACGTCCAGGGCGATGACCCGGGCCGGGGTCATGGCGCGCAGCAGTTGGATGGCGACATGGCCGAGACCGCCGGTGCCGATGACGACGGCGGTGGAGCCGGCGACCAGCTTGGGCAGCGACCGCTTGATCGCGTGGTACGGCGTCAGCCCGGCGTCGGTCAGCGGTACGGCCGCCACCGGGTCCAGGCCCTCCAGCGGCACCAGGTGCCGGGGGTCGTCGACGATCATGTACTCGGCCATCGAGCCCGGGGAGCCGAGGCCGGGCGGCATGATGCCCAACTCGGCCGCCCGCAGGCAGTAGTTCTCCTTGCCCTCCGCGCACTTGGCGCAGGTGCCGCAGCCCCAGGGGCCGTAGACGGCGACGGCGTCGCCCTCGCTGAGGCCGGTGACGCCGGCGCCCAGGGCGGCGACGGTGCCCACGCCCTCGTGGCCGAGGGTCAGCGGCAGCGGGTAGGGGAAGTTCTCGGCGGGCCAGCTCATCACCGCGATGTCGGAGTGGCAGACGCCCGCCGCGGTGACCTTCAGCAGGACCTGTCCGGGACCGGGCTCGGGGTCGGGGACGGTGACGACCTCGGGGGCGGCGCCGACGGTGCGGTACTGCAGTGCCTTCATGGCGTGTGGCTCCTTTCCTGGGGCTCAGAGGGCGGTGTAGGCGCCGTCGACGAGGTGGTAGCTGCCGGCCACGAACGAGGCACGGTCGGACAGCAGGAAGGCGACCAGTTCCGCGACCTCCGCGGGGCGGCCGAGGCGGCCGGCGGGGTGCAGGGCGACCAGGCCGTCGTGCGCGGCCTGGTCCATGCCCTGGAGCAGCGGGGTCTCGATGAAGCCGGGGCCGACGGCGTTGACGCGGATGTTCCTGGCCGCGTACTCGGCGGCCGCGGTCTTGGTCAGACCGACCACGCCGTGCTTGGCGGCGACGTAGGCGGCCGAACCGGCGAAGCCGACCGAGCCGAGGATGGAGGCGACGTTGACGATCGCGCCGCCGTTGCCGGTGGCCTCGATGGCGGGCAGCTCGTAACGCAGGGAGTAGAAGACGCCGTCGAGGTTGGTGCGTACGACGCGGTTGTAGGCCTCGATGTCGTACTCACCGGTGGGCGCGCTCGGGCCGCCGATTCCGGCGTTGTTCACGGCCAGGTCGAGGCCACCGAAGGTGTCGACGGCGAAGGAGACGGCGGCCTCGACGGACTCGGGCGAGGTGACGTCGAGCCGGACCGCGGCGGCCTTGATGCCCTCGGCCTTCAGTTCGGCGGCGGCCTTCGCGGCGCCCTCTTCGTTGTAGTCGGCGATGACGACTCCGGCGCCGGCGGCGCCCAGCCGCCGGGCGGTGGCCAGGCCGATGCCGGAGGCGGAACCGGTCACGAGGGCGCTGCGCCCGGCGAACTCGGTCGCGTACGCGGTGTTCGAGATGGTGCTCATGGTGCCTTCACTCTTCGCTGTTGCGGTCGGTGGCCGCCTGGGCGGCCTCCGAGGTCAGGGCGTCGTAGGCCTGCTCCACCAGGGCGGCGAGGTCTGCGGCGGCGGAGTCGTCGCCCGACGCGCCCCGCGCCCACAGGCGCAGCGCGGCGGTGAGGACTCCGGCGGCGGCGTCGACCACGACGGCGGGGCGTACGTCCCGTACCTCGTCGGTGTCGAGCCGTTCGGCGATGATGCGGATCGATTCCTCCTGGGCGTCGACCCGGATGCGTTCGTACGCGGCGAAAAGCGCGGGTTCGCCGTCCACCAGGGCCAGCAGCCGGCGCATGCGGGGCCGGACGTGCCAGGCGGGGTTCTCCCGGTCGGCGAGCCAGTCGCGTACGGCTCTGCGGTAGGCCAGCAGGGGAGGTTCGGCGGCGGGGCGTTCGCGCAGGAGGGCGTTGATGCGGTCGCCGTCACCGCGGACGAAGTCGAGGGCCGCGTCCTCCTTGCCGGCGAAGTACCGGCTGAAGGTCCGGCGGGTCACGTCGGCGCGCTCCGCGATGGCTTCCACGGTGGTGGCGGCGAGACCCCGTTCGAAGATCAGGTCGACCGCGGCGGTGGCCATCGCGTCACGTGTCCTTCGAGCCTTGCGCTGCCGCCGGTCCCCGGTGGTGGCGGTGGGAAGCTCCGTCGCTTTCATATCCGCACGATACCTCTCCATGTCCCAATGGGACACTTTTCCCACTGGGACATGTGTCTCACTGGGACACCAGAAGCACGTCACGGGGACACGAGAAGCACGGAGGGCGGCCCCGCCGCCAGCGGAACCGCCCTCACGGCGAGATGTTCAGCGATCCTCCAGGACGGCCGCGTCAGCGGCGGCGTGCCGCTGCGCCGGGGGCAGCAGCAGCACCTCCAGGGCGCGGGCGCACGCGTTGGCCCGGCTCACGAACCAGGCGAGCCGGTCGTCGGTGATGACGTCGGGGGTGGAGCGCACCGCGAGGGCCGCGTGCGCGTGGCCGGCGGCGTCGAGGACCGGCACCGCGGCGGTGCGCACCCCGTAGGCCGACTCGCCGTCGTTGAGGGCGAATCCCGCCTTCCGGACGCGGTCCAGCTCGGCGCGCAGCTCGGCCGGCGCGGTGATGGTGCGGTCGGTGTGCGCCCGCAGCGGCGGCAGCGCGTCGAGGCCCTGCTCACCAGGGCGCGCCCACGCCAGCAGCACCTTGCCCAGGGCCGTGGAGTGCAGCGGGCGGCGCAGGCCGAGTCCGGACGCCGCGTTCACCGATCCGCCGGCCAGGATCACCGCGTGGGCGCCGCCGCGGATGGCGAGGTCGGCCGTGGTGCCGGTGGCCCTTGCCAGCGCGTCGAGTTCGGGCCCGACGCGGTGCATGCCCCGCTGGTGCAGGGAGAGTTGGCCCAGTTCGGCGACCGAGGGGCCGAGCCGGTAGCGGGCGCTGCGCTCGTCCTGCTCCAGGAAGCCCGCGGCGACCAGCGTTCGGGCCAGCCGGTGCGCGGTGGACACCGACAGCTCCATGCGGCGCGCGAGTTGGGAGGCGGTCAGCTCTCCGACGTTGTCCCGGAAACAGTGCAGCAGCCGCAGCGCGCGGGTGACCGCCTGCGCTCCCGGAGGCGCGTCGGGAACGCTGGTGCGCGCATCCGTCGTCATGACCCCAGCATGCGGAGGCTGCCACGATCTGGCAACTGTTGCCAGAACATTGCGCCGTGTCTCCTCCTGTGAACGCTGCCCGACGAAGGGCATGCCACATGGTGGGAAGCATTGCTCCGGGCGGAACACGTGTGCCAGCCTCCGTTGCACGCCGCACACCGCAACGGAAGGGGAGCACCCGTGACGACGACGCCCGGTCCGCTCGACCCGTTCCGCCCGCCGCTGGCCGCGCGGCTCTACCTGGACCTCTGCGGGTCCCGCGGCACCGGCTGTCGCTGACGACCGCCGCACCCGCCCTCGTACGACTTCTCGCGTGGTGGTGAACCGAGCGCCGCACGCGCCGGGTTCGCCCGCGCCCCGCCTTCCCCCCCGTATGCCGCTTGGAGCACCCATGTCCGTTCCGGACGAGATCTGGTTCACCCGCTGCCCCGTCCCGACCGCCACCGGCATCGCGGCCGACCGCGGGACCCTGGCCGAGGCCACCCACCCCGCTCTCGTCTCCGACGACATCGGTGGGTGCTCGCCGACGTTCCCGGGGTGATGACGAGCCTCGGCGCCTGCCCGCCGGGCCGCGACCCCCGCACCGTCCCGGGGAACCACGCCCCGGACGCGGTGTTCCACGACGCGGTGCTGCCGGACGGCGCCGCCCTCCTCGCCGACCTCGCCCTGCGCCGACTCGCCTGACTCCCCACCCCCTCCGTCCTCCCCGTGCTCCCCGTCCTCCCTGGCCTTCCTTTCCTCCCTGTCCTCTCCGTCCGGCCGCCGGACCTCCCGCCTCGACCTCAGCGAAGGACCCCGCCATGCGCCCACCTGCCCCGCGTCGCCGCCTCCGCCACCTGCTGGCCGCGGTGGCGGCCGCCGTGGTGGCGGCCGCCGTGGTGGCGGCCGCCGTGGTGGCGGCGACCACCGCCACCGCCACCGCCTCGGCCACCACCCCCGGCTTCGGCCCCCTGCCGCCGCAGAACCCGGCCACCGCGCCGAACGGCACGGCCACCATGCACGGTGACAGCGCGTCGAGCGACACCACGCCCTATGCCGGGCCCGGGACCGGCTCTATCGCCTGGAGCCGCACCGCACTGGCCTCGGCCTGCCCCACCGTCGTCATCGGCTCCGACGGGTATCCCGTCACCCTGTGCACCACGATCTTCGGGCAGACCCCGACCGTGCATCTGCTCGACCCGGCGACGGGCGGCGATCTGGCGTCGCTCGCCCTGCCGAAGGGAAGCCTGTTCGGCGGCGTCTACGCCTACCTGGACGCGACGGGTGCGCTGGTCGTCGTCGACGGTGACGACAACCTGCTGCGCATCGGCCACCACCTCCAGGGCGGCGACTGGAAGCTGACGGTCGACCAGTCCACCCCGCTGGCCGGTGCCCTCCCGGCCGGTGACGCCGTCGTCGGCCTCAGCCCCGGGTGGGACGGCCGCGTGTGGTTCGCCAGCGCCGGCGGCGTCATCGGGACCGTTGACACCGCGACCGGAGCCGTGCGCACCCTCAGCACCGGCGAGGGCATCGGCAACAGCATCTCCACGGTGCCGGGCCACACCGCCGTGGCCACCGACCACGCGCTGTACCTGCTGAGCCAGACGGCCGACGGGACCCCCGTGATCGACTGGCGGGCGGCCTACGACCGCGGCCCGGGCCGCAAGCCCGGCCAGCTCAGCTGGGGCACCGGCGCCACGCCCAGCTTCTTCGGCCCCGGCGACGGCACCGAGTACGTCACCATCACCGACAACGCGGCGCCGCACGAGAACCTGCTGGTGTACCGGGTCGCCGACGGTCCCACCCCGCTGTGCGCCACCCCGGTCCTCACCCAGTACGCCCAGAGCGGCACCGAGGACGCCGTCATCGCCAGCGGCAGCAGCGTCTTCGTCACCAACACCTTCGGTTACGCCTACCCGGCGCTCCCGGACGGCGCCCCGCCCAGCGTCCCGTCCTCCGCGGACTTCGACGGCGGCATGAGCCGGATCGACGTCGACGCGGACGGCAGCGGCTGCCACCTCGTGTGGAACAGCGGCGTGAAGTCGGCGGCGCTGCCCCGGCTCTCGCTCGACGACGGCAGGATCTACACCTTCACGGTCAGCGGGCCGACGGACGTGGTCGGCTCCAACACCTTCGCCGACTACTCCTACGCGGTCGTCGACCCCGCGACCGGCACGGTCCAGAAGACGTCGTCCATCGGTCTCGGCCTGCTCTACAACCCCCTCCAGATGACCGGCACCACCGCGCCGGACGGCACCCTCTACCAGGGCACGGAGACCGGAGTGCTGCGGATCACCCGTCGCTGACGGGCACTCACGACCCCCTCCGGCGTCAGGAGTACGCCGGAGGGCGCGCTCAGCTCACCGACAGCCGGTACGCCACCCGCCCGAACGCGACCTGGTCGCCCGCGCGGACCACGACCGCGCCGATCACCCGGCGGCCGTTGACGGTGGTGCCGTTGGTGGAGCCGAGGTCCCGCAGGATCCACAGCCCGCCCTGGTGGCTGAGTTCGGCGTGCACCCGGGAGACCGTCTCGTGGGTCAGCCGCAGCCCGTTGCCCGGGTCGCGGCCGATGCGCAGCGGACGGGTGTGCGCCGGTCCCGGCAGCAGCAGCTTGGGCAGCCGCTCGGCCTGCCAGGCGCGGCGCAGCCGTACCGTGAACCCGGAGACGGCCTCCACGGTGCCGAAGACCGCGCGGGAGACCCGGTTCTCGCGGGGCAGATCGGCGATGAGGACGGCGAGTTCGTCGGCGTGACGTGCGGCGAGGGCCAGTTCCATGCGGTGCAGGAACGTGTCGTGCGACAGCCGGCCCTTGGCCGCGCCGTCCCGCAGCACCTCCAGCGCCGCGTCCCGCTCCGCGTCGGACAGCCGCGCGGACGCCGGGGCCGGGACCGAGGCCGGGGCCGGGGCGATGGGGAACTCGAAGGACGACGTCACGCCTGTGATTGTCGGTCAGCGGGCGGCGGGTGTCCAGAAAACGGGCAATCGGCGCCCGCGCACCGGCACTTCCGCGCGGCCCGTCGGGAAACGTTCCACGACACCTGGAGGGAAAGGCCCCGATTGAAGGGCGGATCACCCGTCCGGGCGGGCACGATGGGAGCGCGGGACATCACGGTGAGCAGACGAAGGGGAACCGTCCGTGCAGTTCGAGGTGTGGGCACCGCAGGCAGACCGGGTGACGCTCCAGTGCGAGGGCGCCGCGCACGCGTTGGCGCGCGATCCCGATCGCAGGGGCTGGTGGAGGGGGGAGGCGGCGGCGGACGACGGCGCGCGGTACGGGTTCGCGCTGGACGACGGTCCGGTGCTGCCCGACCCGCGCTCGCGCCGCCAGCCGGACGGCCCGGACGGACTCAGCGCCGTCGTGGACCAGGGACGGTACGCGTGGCGCGCGCCGTGGCCGGGGCGGGGGCTGCCGGGTGCGGTGCTCTACGAGCTGCACGTGGGCACGTACACCCCCGAGGGCACCCTGGACGCGGCAGCCGCCCGCCTCGGTCATCTGGTGGAACTGGGCATCACACACGTGGAGTT
Source organism: Streptomyces sp. NPDC048106 (assembly GCF_040706415.1). NCBI lineage: Bacteria > Bacillati > Actinomycetota > Actinomycetes > Kitasatosporales > Streptomycetaceae > Streptomyces > Streptomyces sp. NPDC048106. Next base: position 247,660 of record NZ_JBEZND010000003.1, read on the forward strand.
GATGCCGGTGTGCCCGTTCCCCGGGCGGCACGGCTGGGGGTACGACGGGGTGTCGCTGTGGGCGGTGCACGAGCCGTACGGCGGCCCCGAGGCGCTGAAGCGGTTCGTGGACCGGGCGCACGAACTGGGGCTCGGCGTCGTCCTGGACGTCGTGCACAACCACTTGGGGCCCTCCGGCAACCATCTCCCCGCGTTCGGGCCGTACTTCACCGACACGCACACCACGCCGTGGGGCGCGGCCGTGAACCTGGACGCGCCCGGTTCGGACGAGGTGCGCGCGTTCCTCGTCGACAGCGCGCTGGCGTGGCTGCGGGACTTCCGGCTGGACGGGCTGCGGCTGGACGCGGTGCACGCGCTGTACGACACCCGGGCCCGCCACTTCCTGGAGGAGCTGTCGGAGGCCGTGGACGGCCTCGCGGCGGAGCTGGGCCGGCCGCTGTTCCTGATCGCCGAGTCCGATCTCAACAACCCCCGCTTCATCACGCCGCGCGCGGAGCACGGGCTCGGGCTGCACGCGCAGTGGAACGACGACTTCCACCACGCCCTGCACACCGCGCTGACCGGCGAGTCCCAGGGCTACTACGCGGACTTCGCGCGGGCGCCCTTCGCCGCGCTGGCCAGGACGCTCACCGGGGGCTACTTCCACGACGGCACGTACTCCGGCTTCCGGGAGCGGCACCACGGCCGTCCGCTGGACCGCGCGCGGGTCGCCGGGCACCGGCTGCTCGGCTACGCCCAGACCCACGACCAGATCGGCAACCGCGCGCAGGGCGACCGGCTCTCCGCCCACCTCTCCCCCGGCCTGCTGGCCTGCGCGGCGGCGCTCGTGCTGACCGCGCCGTTCACGCCGATGCTGTTCATGGGCGAGGAGTGGGCGGCCGGCACCCCCTGGCAGTTCTTCGCCGACCACACCGATCCCGGCCTGGCGGAGGCGGTACGACGCGGCCGGCGCCGGGAGTTCGCGGCGCACGGCTGGGCCGAGCAGGACGTGCCGGACCCGCAGGACCCGGCGACCCGGGACCGCTCCTGTCTGGACTGGTCGGAGCCCGGGCGCCCGCCGCACGCGCGGGTGCTGGAGTGGTACCGCCTGCTGATCTCCCTGCGCCGCGACCTGCCGGACCTCACCGACCCGGACCTCGCCGACACGAAGGTGGCCTACGACGAGGAGGCCCGCTGGCTGGCCTTCCGGCGGGGCGACGTACGGGTCGCGGTGAACCTGGGCAAGGAACCGGCCGCCATCCCGCTGGGCTCCCGCCCGGCCCTGGTGCTGGCCGCGTGGGAGCCGGTGGAGGCGCCGGGGGCGGACGGCATGCTGCAACTGCCCGGGGAGTCGTGCGTGGTGCTCACGCAGCCCTGAGGCGGCGGGTGCCGATCACGGTTCCTCCCCCGCCGTCTTGAAGTCGGTCACCCGCTCCAGCAGGATCGGCTCCCACGCCCGGCGGAGCTGGGCGCGCAGCAGCGCCGGGTCGCCGGGGGTGCGGCCGTCGAGGTGGTCCATGAGGCGCAGGACCGTGTCGCAGCGGGCGAGCCACAGGCCGCGCAGGCAGGGGCGGGCGCCGTAACCGGCGAGGGTGGCGGCGCGGACGGCGGCCGGGGAGCCGACGGCGACGGCGAGTCCCGCGATGTCCTCGGCGGGGTCGCCGAGCGCCGCCTCGGTCCAGTCCAGGACGCCGCGCACCCGCCCGTCGGCGCTGACCACCACGTGTTCGCCGGTCAGCCCGTGGTGGGTGAGCACCGCGACGCCGGGCTGCGCGGCGAGCTGGGCCGCGCCGGCCGGGGTCAACTGGTACATCGGCGCGGCGTCGAACTCGTCGGCGACGGCGAGCCGTTCGGCCGCGTGCACGGCCATCCGGCGCAGCGCCTCCAGCGAGCGCGGGGCGGCGCGGGGCACGCCGAGCGACTCGGCCTGCCGTACCGGCACCGCGCGCAGGCCCGTGAGCAGCCCGGCGAGATCGGCCTCGCCGGCCGCCGACACCTCGTGCTCCTCGGCGGTGCCGCCGGGCACCACGGTGTCGAGGGTGCAGGCGAGGCCGGGCGCCCAGTCGGCGTGCGCGACGCTGACGGGCACCGCGACCAGGACGTGCGGGCGGACCAGGGCGCGCAGCCGCAGCTCCCGGCGACGGCGGGCGGAGGCCTCCCGGTCGGGGGCGAGGCGCAGCACCTGGCGGGTGCCGACCCACCAGGTGTACGCGTGTCCCTCCCGCACGGGCCGGACGTCGGGTCCGTCGCCCTCCGGGCCTTCCTTGAGCAGCGAACGGACCAGCTGGCGGACGGTGTCCGCGGTGGGGATCGGTGCCTGGGTCATGGATCGCGCGTTGCCGTTCCGGGTGTCGTCGGGTTGGTCTCCCTGGGGCCGCCCTGGGGCGTCAGTCCACGATGACCATGTCACGGGTGGTGTTGTTGAGGCGCCGGCCGCCGTCCTCGGTCACGGTGACGATGTCCTCGATGCGCACGCCGAACCGGCCGGGCAGATAGATGCCGGGCTCCACCGAGAAGCACATGCCGGGCACCAGCGGCAGCTCCTCGCCCTCGATCATGTACGGCGGCTCGTGCGTGGTGACGCCGATGCCGTGCCCGGTGCGGTGGATGAAGTACTCGCCGTACCCGGCGTCGGCGATCACCGCGCGGGCGGCGCGGTCGACCTCCTGGCAGGCCACGCCCGGCCGTACCGCCTGGTAGCCCGCCTCCTGGGCGGCGCGCACGATGTCGTGTACCCGGCGCTCCTCCTCCGTGGGCTCGCCGACGTGCACCGTGCGGGTGGTGTCCGAGCCGTAGCCGTCCTTCAGGCCGCCGAAGTCGAGGACGACCATGTCGCCGCGCTGGACGACGCGGTCGCCGACCTCGTGGTGCGGGTTGGCGCCGTTGGGTCCCGAGCCGACGATGGTGAAGTCGACCTGGGAGTGGCCGAAGCGGCGCAGCAGCCCCGCGAGGTCCTGGCCGAGGTCGGTCTCGCGGCGCCCGGCGAAGGGCACCTTGCGGATCTCCTCGAAGGCCGCGTCGGCCGCGGCTCCGGCGGCCGCGAGCAGCTCCACCTCGGCGGCGTCCTTGACCGCGCGCAGCATGGGCAGGGCGTCGGTGAGGGCGGCGTACGAGCTGTCGGGCAGGGTGCGCTGGAGGCCGAGGACGTGCATCGCCCAGGTGTTGTCGCTGATGCCGTAGCGCCCGCGGCCGTCGAGGAGGTCCGCGGTGACGGCGTAGGGGTCCTTGCCGTCGGTCCAGTCGCGCAGTGTCAGCGCCTCGCCCGCGGCGGACTGCGCGGCGTCCGGGGCCTCCAGGGTCGGCACGACCAGCACGGGGTCCTGGCCGGGGGCGAGGACCAGCAGGGTGAGCCGCTCGGTGACGGCGGTGGGGGTGTATCCGGTCAGCCACACCATGTCCGGGCCGGGCGCCACGAGCAGCCCGGCGAGCCCGGCGTCGGCCGCGGCACGCGCGGCGCGCTCCATGCGGGCGCTGTGGTCGGCTGCGCTGAAGGGCGTGGTGGTACTACCGGTCATCCGGGCCTCCGGGCGATCTGGCTGGTCGGGCAGGTGCCGGGGCGTCACGAGCGGCGCCCCGGGCAGCATCCTGCCCGCCCGGACCGGGCCACGCGACCCCATCGGACGATCCCACGGCCGCGGCGCGCGCCGCGGCATTCCGCGCGGGTCGGGGTCCTCGGTGCGGCCGGTCGGTCGGCATACGGCCATCATCACCGGCGCGGGCCGCACCGACCAGCGAATTCCCGGCGCGGATGCCCGACGCGGATGCTCGATGCGGATGCTCGATGCGGATGCTCGATGCGGATGCCCGGCGGGCGCCGCGGCCCGGCGGAGGCCCGGGCCGCGACGCGACGAACGGTTCGGAGCCGGGCTCGGAGCCGGTTCGGAGTCGGCTCAGCCCGTGTGCCCCCCGTGGCCGCCGTCGTGCGCGGCACCGTGGTCGAACTTCATCGCCTCGGGCGGCATGACGACGAACGGGCGCATCATGCCCATGTCCTCGTGCTCCAGCAGATGGCAGTGGTACATGAACCTGCCGTACGCCCCGTCGAAGCGGCCCATGACCCGCAGCAGCTGGCCGCCGGGCACCCGGAAGACGTCCTTGTACCCCTGCTCGTTGGGCGCGAGCGGGATCGCGGTGCCCGCGTCGTACCGGATCGGGGTGCGGGTGCCGCCGGCCGCCGGGTCGAAGCCGGAGACGTCGTAGGCGTCCCGGCCCAGCAACTGGAAGTCGGCCAGGTGGATGTGCATGGGGTGCACGATGGGCGCGAGGTTGAGGAAGCTCCACTGCTCGTAGCTGCCCTCGCCGAGGGTGAACCCGAGCCCGTCGTTGAACGTCCGCGCGGTACGCCGGTACGTCTTGGTGGTGCCGTCGGAGCCGGTGAGCTGGATGACGCCGTCGGCCGGGAGCGTCAGCCCGCCGGTGTCCGTGACCTCGGTCATCTCCCAGATCTCCGGGTGGCCGCCGGCGCCCTTGGCGGCGGGCGGGGTGAGCACGACCAGCCGGTGGCCGTGCGGCGTGTCGTGGGTGAGCCGGCGGAAGGAGCCGGACAGGACCTCGGGCAGCTCGAAGGTGTCGCGCACGGCCGCCTTGCGGACCCGGAACTCCAGGACGGCCGGATAGCGCACGTCGCCGGCCGGGTCGGGCACGCCCGCCGGCTGGTTGGGGCCCTTGTTGACCAGCCGCAGGGTGCGGCCTGCCAGCCGCCGGAAGTCCACCAGCAGGTCGAAGCGCTCGGCGGGCGCCGCGGTCAGGGCGGGCAGTTCCGCGCCGAAGTCCACCGGCACGGGCCGCGGCAGCAGCCCGCCGTCGCTGCCGATCTGGTGCACGATGCCGGGCACCGGGTCGCCGTCCTCGTCGATCAGCACGAGGTCGAAGATGCGCGCGTTGGAGGCGTTGACCAGCCGGAAGCGGTACCAGGCGGAATCCACCTCGGCGTACGGCCAGATGCGGCCGTTGACCGTGGTGTAGGGCCCGCTGAACGGGATGGACACCGGCTTGCCGGTCTCCGGGTTGCTCTGCTGGACGACGACCGTCTTGTGCAGCAGCCGCCCGTTGAGCCGGCCGTCCTCGTCGGTGTCGAGGTTGCGGTCGGCGAGCAGCAGCGGTATCTCCCGCTCCCCGGACGGCAGATGGAGGGCGTCCTCCTCGTCGTCGCGGACGAGGTAGGTGCCGTAGAGCCCTGCCATCACGTTCCAGCGGGTGATGTTCATGGCGTGGTCGTGGTACCACCACTGCGTCGCCTGGTGGTCGTTCGGGTACTCCGACAGCTGGGCGTCGCCGGAGCCGACGGCGTTGTCCGCCCAGCCGTCGTTGCCGGCGCCGGTCTGGGCGCCGTGCAGGTGGGTGACCGTCCAGGCGGGCAGGGCGGCGACGTCCTTGTCGGGTTCGGCGCCGCCGCGGCCGGGCTCGGTGGTGGCGGGCGCGGTGCCGGGCGCGCGGACCGGCACCGTGACCGCGGTCACCGGGTACTCGGCGTCCTTGGGGATGCGGTTGGTCCAGGCGATGCGGACGCGCCGGCCGCGCCGCACCTCGATGGTCGGGCCCGGGACATGGCCGTCGTAGCCCCACATCAGGGTGGGCGGGAGCTGCGGGTGCAGCCGCACCCAGGTCGGGCGCAGGGCGATCTCGGTCTCCTGCCGGACGTCGGCCGCCTCCGGCCGCAGCACCGGCGGCACGGTCAACGGTGCGACGTACGGCCTCAGTTCACCGTGGGCCTGCTTCGTCTCCGCCGCCGCCCCGGTGATCCTCCCGACGGCCTGCTCGATGATCTCGGTCAAGCTCGAACACCCCCCGTGTTCTCGCGTTGTGTTGTTCCCCTTGACCGTGAAGACTGCCGGGAGTCCGCCGAAGTTCCCTGAATGCCCCATTCCGTACGAGAAGATTGCGAAACGGTCGGTCAGCCCAGCGGGAGGAGCGGTCGCGCGGGCATCCGGTCGGGCAGGAATCCATGGGCGCGCCGCGCCAGCCAGGCATCCCGGTAACGGTCCACGTTCCGGTGCCAGTTGAGGATCCCGGCCAGCCAGTTGCGCAGGTCGAGGACATACCCGTCCAGCGCCGCGCGCGCCTCCCGGGACAGCCCGAAGTCGTCGCACAGCACGGGCAGTTCATGGGCGATCACGTGCTCGAACTGCCGCATGCGCTGGGTGGTCAGGTCGTGTACGACGCGGAGTGCGGCCGGGTAGTCGATGCCGAAGAAGTTCTGCACGACCAGGATGGCGTTGTGGATCTCGCCCTCGTACTCGATCTCCTTCTGGTAGGAGAAGATGTCGTTGACCAGGCAGGCGTAGTCGACGGCGGCGTTCTCCAGGGAGCGCACCGGGCCGCTTTCGTAGACCTGCGGCGGGATGGCGGGGCCGCGGCCCATCCGGCACAGGCCGAGGGTGAGGTCGGAGCCGAAGGTGGCGCGGCGCATCTCCAGGTAGTCGACCGGGTCGGGGACGCGGTTCTGCGCCTGGTTGGACAGCTCCCACACCCAGCTCTCGGTCATGGTGTCCACCGCGGCCCTGAGGGTGCGCCGCTGCTCCGTGCTCATCCCGGCGGTGGTGCGGGCCCACAGGTCGGTCAGGGAGCGTTCCATGGCGTTGCCGGGCACGAGCGCGGGCGGGCCGTCGACCGGCATGCAGGCCGACAGCCGGGCGGTGGCCAGACGGGCGCCGGCCAGGTCCCCGCGGCGGCCGTGGACGAGCGGGTAGTAGTCGTCGCCGTAGGTGCCGAAGGCGAGCCACTGGGTGCTGAGGTCGAGGGCCTCGGGGGTGGCGTCGGGGTCCAGTCCGGCGGCACACAGGGCGAGGTCGCAGGCGCGCAGCCGGTCCTCGTCCCAGACGCCCTCCCGGAGGATGCCCACCCGGTCGCACCAGGCGCGCAACTCGCGGCGGGCGGCGTCGAGGTGGGGGCTGAGTGCCACGGCGTACGGCATGCGGAACTCGGGCAGGACGGAGGGGCCGACCTTCTGGTGGGGCACATGCGTGTAGGCGCGCAGGCGCTCGTGCGCGGCGGCGGCGAGGAGGGCCCCGACGTGGGCCGCGGAGGTGCCGGGGCCGCTGGGGAGCCGCCAGGGCGAGTCCTCGCGCGCGCCCTTGTTCATGTAGCGGCTGGAGCGCAGGTGCCATTCGTGGCCGCCGCTCTGCCAGTCCTGGAGTCCCTTGGTGTACGCGGCGACCGCCGCCGCCTCGGCCGGGGTGAGACCTTTCTCCAGGGCGACGGCGGGCACCTCGGTGAGCGCGGTGTGCTCGAACTGGTGCAGGCGCGAGGTGAGGATGTCGTTGACGGTGTCGGCGGCCTGCTGGGTGGTGCAGCCGAAGAAGGTCTCCAGGACGAGCACGCCGTTGCTGTTCTCGCCCTCGTCCTCGACCTCCCGCTGGTAGGAGAACAGGTCGTTGCGCAGGTGGACGGCGTCGGCGAAGGTCTCCATGAGCACCCGCAGCGGCCGCGTCCCGGCGACGGCGGCGGGCACCTCCTCGGTCGCGTACTCCACGAGCCCGGCGGACCAGGGCGCGCCGCCCACCTTGCGGCGCATCTCGATGTACTCGACGGGGTTGGCGATCCGCCCCTCGTTGATGTTGGACAGCTCCCACATCGACTCGTTGAGCAGGTGCTCGGTGGCGACGGAGAAGCGGCGGCGCCAGTCCAGGGACATCGCGGGCACCGTACGCGCCCACAGGTCCTTCAGGCCCGCCTCGACGGGGTTCTCCGGCTCGGGCACCGGGGTGGCGGGGTCGGTCGGCATGAAGAGCGGCAGCCGGTCGAGGTGCGCCTTGCCGGCCGCGCGGTCCTGGGTCCGCTTGAACATGTCGAGGAAGTGGTCGTCGAAGAAGAACACCCACACGTACCAGTCGGTGATCAGCGAGAGGGCGGGGCCGTCGCAGTCGGGGTGGGTGTAGGCGCACAGCAGTCCGTAGTCGTGCGCCTCCAGGTCGGCCCGGTCCCAGATCCCGGAGCCCTCCAGCATGCCCATCTCGCGCGCCCACGCGGTGGAATGGGCGCGGGCCTCGTCGAGGTGCGGGTTGAGCCGCGCGGGAAACGGCATGTAGAAGTGCGGGAGTTCGAACGGCTGCGTCATGGGCGGGCCCTACCCGTGGCCCCGAACGCCCATCCACCGCAGGGGACATGATCACACCATCGCGTGAACAGGCCCCGATGTATGCCCCGTCCGTGCTCTTGCCCTGCTCGGACACCGGGGCCACGGTAGGCGCATGAACTCCTTCGTGCTGCCCCATGAGGTGCACGGCGACAGCGCCCACCGGGTGTTCGCCGTGCACGGATGGTTCGCCGACCGGTCCGCCTTCGCGCCCGTCCTGCCGGACCTGGACCGCGCCTCGGTTCACCTATGTGCCGGTGGACCTGCGCGGCTACGGTGAGGCCTCGGACGCCTCGGGACCGTATACGACGGCGCAGGCGGCCGTGGATCTGGTGGCGCTGGCCGACCGGCTCGGCTGGCCGCGGTTCTCGGTGATCGGGCACTCCATGGGCGGCGTGGTGGCCGTGGGGGCACCTCCCACGCCTTTAAGGCAGTGGGGGAGGCTGCTCGCGCTCGCCCCGGAGCGGCTGCGCCGCGTCGTCGGCGTCTCCCCGGTGCCCGCCGCGGGCCTGCCGCTTTCGGGTGAGCAGGGCGCGCTGTTCACGGACGCGGCGCACAAGCCGGCCAACCGGCGCGCGATCATCGACTTCACCACCGGCGGCCGCCGACCGGCCGTCTGGCTGGACCGGATGGTCGCGCGCTCGCTCCGGCGCAGCGACGCGAAGGCGTTCCGCGCCTGGCTGGACTCGTGGGCGGGCGAGGACTTCCAGGCCGAGGTGGCCGGCCGCGAGGTGCCCGCGCTGGCCGTGGCGGGCGAGCTGGACCCGGCGCTGTCGCCCGCGCTGATGCGGGCGACCTGGCTGTCCTGGTACCCGCACGGGCAGCTCGTCACCCTGGCCGGGGCCGGGCACTACGCGATGGACGAGACGCCGCTGGAGCTGATCCGGGTGGTGGAGGACTTCCTGCGCGCGGACGGGACGGAGGACGGGGCGGCCGGGGCGGACGGGGGCGGGGCGGCGTGAGCACACGGGCCGCCGGTCCGGTGCCGGACGTCTTCGACCCGCGCCGGTACGCCACGGGGGTGCCGTACGACGCCTACCGCGTCCTGCGCGACGAACATCCCGTGGCCTGGCAGGAGGAGCCCGAGGTGCTGGGGTGGCCGGCCGGGCCCGGGTTCTGGGCGGTGACCCGGCACGCGGACGTCGTACGGGTGCTGAAGGACTCGGCGTCGTACTCGTCGCACCTCGGCGCGACGCAGATCCGGGATCCCGACCCGGAGGATCTGCCGTTCATCCGGCGCATGATGCTCAACCAGGATCCGCCCGGGCACGGACGGTTGCGGCGGCTGGTCAGCCGGGCGTTCACGCCGGGGCGGATCGAGCGGTTCGCGGCGGTCGCCCGGGAGCGGGCGCGGACGCTGCTCGCGGCGGCGCTGGAGCGGGCCGCGCGGGGCGACGGCACCCTCGACCTGGTGGCGGCCGTCACCGACGAGTACGCCCTCCTCAACCTCACCGACCTGCTGGGCGTCCCGGAACAGGACCGCGGGCTGCTCCTGCGCTGGACACAGAGGGTGATCGGCTACCAGGACCCGGACGAGGCCGGTCCCCCGGTGCTGGACGAGTCGGGCAAGCCGCTGAATCCGCGCTCCCCGGCGATGCTGCGGGACATGTTCGACTACGCCCACCAACTGGCCGCGCACAAACGACGGCACCCCGGCGACGACGTCATGACGGCCCTCGCCCACGAGGACGAACTCTCCGCGCCCGAGCTGGAGATGTTCTTCTTCCTGCTCACCGTCGCGGGCAACGACACCGTCCGCAGCGCGGCCCCCGGCGGACTGCTGGCCCTGGCCGGACACCCGGCGTCGTACGACCTGCTGCGTACCGGCAAGGCGGAACTGGGCCCGGCGGTCGAGGAGTTGCTGCGCTGGCATCCGCCGGTGCTGACCTTCCGGCGCACCGCCGCGCGCGACACCGAGCTGGCGGGCCGGCGCATCCCGGCGGGCGACAAGGTGGTGGTCTTCCACGCCGCCGCCAACCGCGACGAGCGGGTCTTCGCCGACCCCGACCGGCTGGACCTCGCCCGCTCCCCCAACCCGCACGTCTCCTTCGGCGACGGCCCGCACGTGTGCCTGGGCGCCCACTTCGCCCGTCTGCAACTGCGGCTGCTGTACGAGGAGGTGCCGCGCGCCCTGCCCGGACTGCGGCTCGCGGGGCCGGCCGAGCGGCTGGTGTCGAACTTCATCAACGGGATCAAGTCGCTGCCGGTGCGGGCCGGCTGACCTGGATCAGCGCGTGCGTGCCGTCGGTGCGCCAGCGCTGGTCGGCCGCCGCCACCAGACGCGCCTCGGTGGCGGCGGTCAGCCCGGTGATCACCTCCGACTTCAGGGTGCGCAGCGCGGCCACCGGGCCGGGGAAGTACGCGGTCGCCGCCGCGAAGGGCGTGGTCGGCGGCCACCGCCGATCACCCACCAGACGGCGGTAGTTGAGGTCGCCCTTGAAGAGGGTGAGGGTGGCGCCGGCGAACTCGGCGCGCAGCTCCTCGGGCATCCGCTCGTACGGCAGCGGGGCGCAGGAGAAGGGGTGGGCGCGCACCGCGAGCCGGCCGTCGGCCATGGCGGACCGCAGCAGCCGCCCGTGCTCACCGGCCGCGCCCGGCGCCGTACGCAACAGCTCCAGGGCGTCGAGCACATCGGCCATGGTGGCGTCCGAGACGTAGTACGGGTACGGCTTCACGTGCAGGACCGCCCGCGCGATCCGGCCCCCGGCGAGCAGGTGGGCGATCAGCAGCAGGTCGGGGACGAGTTCGCGGCCGGCGTTGTCCGCGACCAGGACGAGCGTGGCGGCGCCCCCGGGCGGCAGCAGCGACCACAGCGGCTCGCTGTCGTCGGCGACCAGCGCGGGCACCGGTTCACGGGCCTCGGCGCCCGCGGCGGACAGCCGGAAGCCCAGGTCGGCGCGGTTTCCCCACAGCGAGCCGTGCAACAGGGCTTCCCCGCGCTCCGGTTCCGGCAGATCCCGCAGGCCGTCGAGGGCGGCGAGTTCCCGGCCGGTCTCGGGCGCGTCCAGCTCCGCGCGCTTGACGGGCCGGAAGGGGTCGATGCCCCGCCAGGGCCCCGGGGCGAAGTAGCCGACGACTTCGAGAAGTCGGCGGTAGAAATAGCTTTCCGACCACAGCCACGGGAGGTCGAACCAGGACCGCCCGGCGTACTCGGCCAGGCCCCACTCATGCCACGCCGCCCGGTCCGGGGCGTCGGCGGGCAGGGGTGCGACGGTCCCCTCGGCGCAGCTCTCCAGCAGCTCGTCCAGCGCCCGGTGCTGCCCGGGTCCGTACGGGAAGGCGTCCCGCACCTGCCGGATGATCGCCGGGTGCCGCTCGGCCAGCACGCTGTGGGGGAACGAGCCGGGTTCGTTGCCGAGGATCACGGGTGCGAACGGGGTTTCGGGCATGTCCGTCACCGTACCGCGCGCCTCACGCGGTTCTGATCTCCCGCTCCAGTTGCGTGGCGAGCGTGACGTAGCGGGGGCGCCGGTGCACCGGGACGAGGCCGCGGATCATCAGGTGCCACATCTCGGCGACCCTGCGCGGCAGGCGTCCCGCCGGTTCGAACCGGCCGGCGACCCGGGTGCCGAAGAAGAAACAGACGAGCGAGTGGGCGGCGGCGGAGATGTCGAGGTCCCCGTGCACATCGGCCTCGCGCACGGCCCCGGAGAACTTGCGGGCGGCGAACTCCAGCCACTCGGTGTAGGGGTGCCGCAGCGGCGGCCGCACGGTGACGTCGGCGGTGGCGAGGCGGAGTCCGGCGCGCGGCACCGGGTCGTCCACGGCGAGCCGGGTGACCCCGAAGGTGGTGCGCATCAGGCCCTCCAGCGAGGAGTAGCCACGGCCCTCCATGTCGGCCACCAGGCGGCGGGCCGCACGGGCCTCCAGCTCCAGGATCGCGTGCGCCAGATCCTCCTTGGCGGCGAAGTGGAAGTAGAGAGCGCCCTTGGTGACCTTCGCGTGTGCGACGATGTCGCTGAGACTGGTGGACTCGTAGCCGTGTTGGTCGAACAGATCGGCGGCGGCCGTGATGATCGTGGCCCGGGTCTGTTCGGCGCGTAACTGCCTCGCCATCCTGTGACCCCTCCTCGCAAGACGAACGAACGGGACATGCGGTTTGTTTTTAACCCCTTGCATACGATAACTCACGGAATGACAACAGGAGTCCGGATTGCTACCCGTTTGCGGGACACGTGTCACCCGCTCCGGCATCCCGGCGCCGAACGGGCGCTCGACGGCGCATGCCGCACCCATGATCGCCACGATACGAGGCGGGCGGCCGGCTCCTCAACGGCGTCTCACCGGAGGGCCGAAAAACGTCAACTGACCGTTGATGCAAGGAAGTACAGCCGTCACCGCGTCCCGTGAAACACAGCAGGGCGGCGCCGCCGCGGTGCTGGTGTGCACCGGGACGACGCCGCCTGGGCGCTGCACTCACGACGGCGCGAAGTGGCCGTCCACATAGATCAGTTGACGATCAGTTGACGAAGACCGCCGCTCCGCCGTCCGTCACCGGCGCGTACTTGGCGCTGAAGTAGGCGGTGGAGAAGCAGAGCGAGGACCCGGAGACCTTGTTGAACTGCTGGTTGGTGAAGTTGATGCTGTTGTCGGCGTTGGACGCCGTCCCGGTCAGACCCGAGCCCTGGTAGACACAGGTGACGCTGCCCAGCAGGGTGCTCAGCTTGACCGTGGACTGGATGACGGAGCCGCTCGGGGGCGTGACGTTGAGGGTGCCGCTGGAGGAGACCGTCGCCGTGTAGGGCAGGTTGTCGATGGTGATGCTGTTGACGCCGAGCACACCGGTCACGTTGCTGGTGCAGTTGCTGAAGGTGTGCCCGGTGAGGGACTCGGTGGCGGTGCCGGGCGCGGTCGGGTTGCCGGTGACCTTGGCCGTGAACTGGGAGGTGCTGCACTTCACGCCGCTGGTGCCGGTCGCGCTGGAGTAGAGGGTGGCCGAGGTGCCGCTCGCCAGGGGCGCGGTGAGCGTGTCGCCGACCGCGACGGCGGTGCCGCCGGCGCTGCCCGTGGTGAGGACCGAGCCGGCCGCGGAGGCGGGACCGGCCGACACGAGGGCGAGCGCGGTGGCCGTGGCGGCGCCGGCCAGGGTGATGAGGGTACGCGTACGCATGCGGGTGCCTCTCTGCTGAAGTGGGGGAACGGGGGCGGTGCGCAGCGGTGCGGGTGGTGCTGATGGTGCACGGCGGTGCTGTTGGTGCGGATGTCGCCGCCGCCGCGGGCCCGTCACGCCTTCTCCTTACGCGACGGACCGGCGGCGACGGCAGGCCGGACACCGGCCGGTACCCGGGGGGAATCGGCCGGGCCGGACGAACATGGGGGCGCCGGTACGGACCCGTGGGGGAGCTGTCCGTGCCGTGCTCACGCGCAGTGCGGGAAGATCACCGTTCGAAGCGGCCATCGCCCGAAAGGGCCGGTGTGCCCAGCGGCCCGCGTTCGAGACGATCGCCATGCGATGGAGCGGTTGCCGCGAGAGGGCCGGGAACGCGGCCGACGTCCCTGGGGGACACGACCGCCACCGCTCAAGGGATCCTGCGCCACGGATCCGTGGAATCTGGAGAATTTGTAGCCCCGTCAACCAACGCCGTCAACCCGTTGAACTGATCAACTTAGCGACTTCGGCAGGGAGTTGGGGGCTCCGGACGGCCCGCACGCACCACCGACACCCTTTTTTCACATCTCCCTTGACCCCAAAAAGTAACCGGCGGTAACTTCCTCGAAAGGCTACCGCCGCGTAACGAGAAAGCCCTTGTGCCCGCCGGGAGTGCGAGGAGGCGTCCGCGGCGGCCGCTGTCCGCGCCAGGACATCGCGCCACTGAAGCCCAACCACGCAACGATCCATGCCCATGGGAGCAGACATGGCCTCGTCCCCGGACGTCTCGTCCACCGGCAACAGCCCCGAGAACCCCGGAAGCGGTTCTCCCTCGGAAATACCGACCAGCACGGCGACCCCCGCGGCCGGGAGACGGGGCCGTGTCCGGGCCCGTCGCGCCGCGATCATGGCGGTGCCCGCCACCCTCGTCGCGGCCGGCCTCGCGGTCTTCACCGCGCAGGGCGCGCTGGGCGTGCAGTTCGCCATCTCCGGCATGCCCTTCACGGTCACCGCGACCGAGCTGGACGGCACCGGCTTCGAGCAGTACGGCGGCCTGGACAACATGGCGGAGGACAGCCCCAACGCCGGTGACACCGGCGGCCAGGTCCTCATCGTCACCTCGGCGATCAAGAAGGCCACGCTCACCAAGCTGTGCCAGAGCGTCGACCTCGGCGGCACCAACCTGCTGATCACCGCGGGCAGCGGTGCGAAGAAGGTCAGCGCTTCCGACCTGACGACCGACTCCACCGAGATGTCGGGTGACGCGGCGTTCAAGAACATCGAGATCGGCAACGACGCGAGCACGCTGGACAAGGCCAACGCGAAGGGCCCGAAGGGCGTCTTCAGCCAGCAGGCCGACAGCGTGCACATCGACAACCTGCGGCAGACCAACTACGCGACGACGGCTGGGGTGTTCAAGCTGCCCGGTCTCAAGCTCCGCTTCAGCGACTCGGGTTGCTGAGCGCCGTGCCGGAAACCGCGGGAGAGAGTCCCCGGCGCAGCTTCCGGGCGTGGCGGTCCCGCCGGCCGTTCTGGGGCGGGCTGCTGCTCGCCCTGGGCGGCGGCGAGATCCTGCTGTCCGAGAAGGCGTCGCTGAAGGTCGTCATGCACATCGGCATGCAGGGGCTCGCCGGCTATCTGCTGCCGGGCCTGATGACGCTGCTCGGCCTGCTGATCCTCTTCAACCCCGCCCAGCGGCTCTTCTACTCCATCACCGGGGTGCTGCTGGCGCTGGGCACCTGGGTCACATCCAACCTGGGCGGCTTCTTCATCGGCCTGCTGCTCGGCGTCGTCGGTAGCTGCCTCGCCTTCGGCTGGCTGCCTGACCAGGAGCCGCGCCTGAGCCGCCGCAAGCGCCGCCGGGCACGGGCCCTCGCCAAGGAGGCCGAGACGACCGCGGTCTGACGTCCCGGAACTCTCCGGCCCCACCGGCGGTTTCCGCGGTCACGTGGAAGCCGCCGGTGGGTGCCGAGGGGCGTCGGCGCGTGGCCCGGCCCGTCGCGTCACGGAGACCTCAGTCGAGCCCCGCCGACTTCAGCCACGCCTTCGCGACGTCCAGCGGGTCCTTGTGCTGGAGCTGCACCTGGGCGTCCAGGTCCAGCAGGGTCGCGGTGTCGAGCTTGGCGGACACGGCGTTGAGGGCGGCGATGCCCTTCTTGGGGAGCGCGGCCTTGGAGACGACGGGCTGGACGTTCTGGAAGCCGAAGAGGTTCTCGGGGTCCTGGAGGACGACGAACTTCTCCTTGGCGATGGTCGGGTCGGTGCTGAAGATGTCGGCGACCTGGACGTCGTTCTTCTTCAGCGCCGTCTGGGTGAGCGTGCCGCCCGCGTCCAGGGCCTTGAAGGACTTGAATTCCAGGCCGTAGACGGACTTCAGGCCCACCAGGCCCTGCTGCCGGGTCTGGAACTCCGGCGAGCCCCCGATCACCAGGTCCTTCGCGGCCCCCTTCAGGTCGGCGGCGGTGGACCGCGCGGTGAGGTGGTACTTCAGCGCGGTGGCGGCGTTGACCGCCAGCGAGTCCTTGTCCTGCGCCGACGAGGCGTCCAGCAGCGTCAGCTTGGGGTCGAGCTTGGTCTTGATGGCCGCCGTGGTCTCCTCGGCGCTCTTCGGCGTCGCCTTGGGATCGAGGTAGGCCAGCAGCGCGCCGTTGTACTCGGGCAGGACGGCGACGGAGCCGTTCTTCAGGAGGCCGTAGGTGGTCTCCCGGCTGCCGATGTTCGGCTTGTACGTGACGTCGATCCCCTTGGCCTTCAGCGCCTCGCCGTAGATGTCGGCGAGCAGGTTGCTCTCGGGGAAGTTGTTGGAGCCGACGACCACGCCGTCGGACTTGGAGGAACAGCCCGCCAGCAGGGCCGTCGCCATCGCGAGCGCGACCACCGCCGCCGCGCCCCGGTTCCTCCGTATGGACCTGCTGATATGGGTTGTTGAAGTCACCACCTGATCCAATCCAGGGGCTTGACGTCGAGTCAACCGCACGTCCCGCTCTCGTAATGCATTCTTGATGAAGAGCGGCGCGGCCGGCACTCGCGTCAACCGGCGCGTCCGCGCACTCCCCGTGACACCGTGAGCCGGGAGGCCGCCCAGAACACGAGGAGGGTCGCCAGGGCGAGCCCGGCGACGAGCGCGGCGCCGCCCACCACCTTCTCGTAGTCGCGCTGGGCGAGGCCGCCGATGATGTACGGGCCGAGCCCGCCGAGACCGACGTACGCCGCGATGGTGGCGGTGGAGATGATCTGCACGGCCGCCGTGCGCAGCCCGGAGAGGATCAGCGGCAGCGCGACCGGCACCTCGACCCGGAACAGCACCCGGGCCTCGGACATCCCCATCCCCCGGGCGGCGTCCACCGGGGCCGGGTCGACGGTGCGCACCGCCTCGTAGGTGGTGACCAGGATCGGCGGCACGGCGAGCACCACCAGCGGGATCATCACCGGCACCAGGCCCAGCCCCATCCAGAGGACCATCAGCACCAGCAGCCCGAAGCTGGGCAGCGCCCGCCCGGCGGTGGCGAGCAGCGCGAGCGCGTTGCCGCCCCGGCCGTAGTGCCCGGTGACCAGGCCGACGGGCAGCCCGATCACGGCGGCGAGCAGCAGCGCCTCCAGTGAGTAGGTGACGTGCTCGGCGAGCCGGGCCGGTATGCCGTCGTAGCCGTGCCAGTGGGCGCCGTCGCCGAAGAAGGAGTGGATGAGGTGCAGTACGTTCACCGGGTGGCGCCCTTCCTCGGCATCCAGGGGGTCAGCAGGCGGCGCGCGAGGACCAGCAGGGCGTCGCCGATGATCGCCAGCACCGCTGTGGTCAGGACCGAGTTGAGGGCCAGGGCCGGCCGGTGGTAGGCGTTGGCGTCGTAGAGCATGTTGCCCAGGGCGCCCTGGTTGCCGATGAGCATGCCGACGCTGACCAGCGAGAGGCTGGAGACCACCGCCACCCGCAGCCCGCCGATGATGGCCGGTGCGGCGATGGGGAGTTGGACCTGGAGATAGCGGCGCAGCGGGCCGAAGCCCATCGCCTCGGCGGCGGCCAGCGTCTCCCGCGGCACGGAGCGGACGCCGTCCACGATGCCGGGGACCAGCACCACCAGGCTGTAGACCGCGAGCGGGATCATCACCGTGGTCTCGCTCTGCCCGAAGTAGTCGATGAGGACGACGAAGAAGGCGAGCGAGGGGATGGAGTAGAGCACGGTGGTGAGACCGAGCACGGGCGGGTAGACCCAGCGGAACCTGGCGCAGAGCTGGGCGAGGGGCAGCGCGATGACCAGCCCGGCCAGCACCGGGATCAGCGCCTCGCGCAGATGCAGCCCGACGAGGCCGAGGTAGCTGTACTGGAGGTCGCTCGGCAGATCGAAGAAGCCGTTCATCGGGCGGCCTTCACATCGGCGCCCGCCCGGCCATGGGCCGCGCGGATCGCCTCCCCGATGACCTGCTGCGACACGACACCCACCGCGCGCCCCTCGCCGTCCACCGCGACGGCCCATCCGGTCGGCGACAGCACGGCCCCGTCGAGTGCGGTGCGCAGCGAGTCGGTGCCGGGCCGGAACGGCCGCCCGTGGTCGATGAGTCGAGCTGCGTCGAGGGGCCGGCCGGGTTCGGCCCAGCCGAGCGGTCTGCCGTCGGCGTCGGTGACCAGGAGGTAGGGGGCGCCGGACCCGGCGGCGAGCCGTTCGGCGTCCGCGTCGAGCGGGACGAGCGGCGCGGTCTCCAGCTCCAGTGTGTCGGACGGGAAGAAGGACAGCCGGCGGATCCCCCGGTCCGCGCCGAGGAAGTCCTCCACGAAGGCGTCGGCGGGCGCGCTGAGCAGCTCGGCGGGCGGGGCGAACTGGGCGAGGCGGCCGCCCTCGCGCAGCACGGCGACCATGCTGCCGAGCTTGATCGCCTCGTCGATGTCATGCGTGACGAAGACGATGGTCTTGCCCAGCTCCGCCTGGATCCTGAGCAGTTCGTCCTGGAGTCCCTTGCGGACCACGGGGTCGACGGCGGAGAACGGTTCGTCCATCAGCAGCACCGGCGGATCGGCGGCGAGCGCGCGGGCCACGCCGACGCGCTGCTGCTGGCCGCCGGAGAGCTGGTACGGATAGCGCTTGGCGAGCGAGGCGTCGAGGCCGACCCGCGCCATCAGCTCCGCGGCCCGGCCGCGCGCCTTCTGCTTGCTCCAGCCGAGCAGCCGGGGCACGGTGGCGATGTTGTCGAGGATGGTGCGGTGCTGGAAGAGACCGGCGTTCTGGATGACGTAACCCATCGAGCGCCGCAGGGAGTTGACCGGCTGCTGCCGGATGTCCGCGCCGTCCAGGAGGATGCTGCCCGCGGTGGGCTCCACCATCCGGTTGATCATCCGCAGGGTCGTCGTCTTGCCGCAGCCGGAGGGCCCGACGAGGACGGTGATCGCGCGGTCCGGTATGTCCAGCGACAGCCGGTCGACCGCGACCGTGCCGTCGTCGTACCGCTTCGTGACTGCATCTATCCGTATCAAAACGCCGAACACCCTTCGGGTTTGACAACTGTCCACCCGCCCGCGGCCCCGGTGCACGACGCGCGGGCCGTTGCCGCGTGAGTCTAGACGGCAACGGCCCGGTGTTCCCGGCGCGAACCAGGTGTGTCAGCTCTCCTCGGGCGCCAGTCGCAGCGAGACCGAGTTGATGCAGTAGCGCTGGTCGGTGGGGGTCGGATACCCCTCCCCCGCGAAGACATGCCCGAGGTGCGAGCCGCAGCGGGCGCAGCGCACCTCGGTGCGGACCATCCCGTGGGAGCGGTCCTCGATCAGCTCCACGGCGTCGGTGTCCTTCGGGTCGTAGAAGGACGGCCAGCCGCAGTGGGAGGCGAACTTGGTGTCGGAGGTGAACAGTTCGGCCCCGCAGGCGCGGCAGGAGTAGACGCCCTTGGCCGTGGTGTCCGTGTACTCACCGGTGAAGGCCGGCTCGGTCGCGGCCTGGCGCAGCACCGCGTACTCCTTCGGGCTCAGCTCCGCGCGCCATTGCTCGTCCGGCTTCTCGACGTCGTACGACATGGGTCTCGGCCCCTTACTGCTGCGACAGGCGGTCCAGGATCAGCGGGCCCAGGTCGGTCACATCGCCCGCGCCCATGGTGAGAACGAGATCACCGGGCCCGGCCATTCCCGCGATCACGTCCGGGATCGCGGCCTTGTCGTGCACCGCGGTGACCTCGGCGCCCGCGGCCCGCGCGGCCTCGATGATCAGCTCGCTGGTCACGCCCGGGATCGGGTCCTCGCGGGCCGGGTAGATGTCCAGGACCACCGAGGCGTCGGCGAGGGCCAGGGCCTGGCCCATCTCCTTGCCCAGCTCCTGGGTGCGGGAGAACAGGTGCGGCTGGAAGACGACGAGGATCCGGGCGTCCCCGACGGCGGCCCGCATGGCCTCCAGGTCGGCGGTCGTCTCGGTGGGGTGGTGGGCGTAGGAGTCGATCACCTGCACCCCGGCGGCCTCGCCCTTGAGCTGCAGGCGCCGCTTGACCCCGGTGTACGCGGCGAGCGCGGGCGCCAGCTCGGCGGCCGGGATGCCGAGCGCGGCCCCGGCGGTGAGCGCGGCGACGGCGTTGAGGGCGTAGTGCCGGCCGGGCACGGAGACCGCGAAGGTCAGCTCCTTGCCGTCGAGCACCACGGTGACCAGGCTCTTCAACCCCTGCGGCACGATGGCGGTGACCCGGACGTCGGCGTCCGCGGCCTCGCCGTACGTCACCGTCCTGACGGACCCCGCGAGGCGCCGGGTCAGCTCGCGCGCGCCCTCGTGGTCGGCGGAGATCACCAGGGTGCCGCCGGGCACGATCTTCCCCGCGAAGGTCTCGAAGGACTCGTAGATCTCGTCCATCGAGGCGTAGTTGGCGTGGTGGTCCAGCTCGACGTTGAGGACGATGGCGACCTCGGGGGCGTACTTGTGGAAGCTGCGGTCCGATTCATCCGCCTCGGCGACGAAGATGTCGCCCTCGCCGTGCAGGGCGTTGGAACCGGGCGCGTCCAGGTCGCCGCCGATGGCGTACGACGGCTTCAGGCCCAGCTCGCCGAGCGAGACGGCCAGCATCGAGGTGGTCGTCGTCTTGCCGTGGGTGCCGGCCACGGCGATCGGGCGCAGTCCCGCCATCAGCGCGGCCAGCGCGTCCGAGCGGTGCACGACCGGGATGCCCAGCTCGGCGGCGCGCGCCAGCTCCGGGTTGTCCTCACGGATCGCCGAGGACACGACGACGCAGTCGGCGTCGTCCGCGAGGTGCTCGGCCGCGTGCCCGAGGTGCACGGTGACCCCGAGCTCCCGCAGCGCCCGCGCGGTCGCCGAGTCCTTGGCGTCGCTGCCGGCCACCTCGGCCCCGCGCTGGGCGAGGATCTTCGCGATCCCCGACATCCCGGCGCCGCCGATGCCGATGAAGTGCGGTCGGTCCATGGCGGCAGGAAGGCCGGGTGCCATGCGTTTCTCCCCAGAGACGGTACGAGCTCGAACGGGTCCCAGCCTATGCGCTCGGGCCCCGCCTTCGGTGAAGGCCCTACGCCTTGCTGTGGGAGAACAGCTTCAGGACCGGCACGCCCACCTTGTGCCGGGCCCGCGAAGCCCAGTCCCGGTGGAAGAACTCCTCCACGTAGTGCGGGTCGGTGAGCACGATCACCTCGTCCGCGCCCACCTCCGCCACCATCGCCTTCAGCGCCTCCAGCGGGTGGTCCTCGACCAGCCGCCCGTCCGCCGCGCTGCCCGAGGCCCGCAGGGCGGTGACGGACACGTCCAGGGCCTGCCGCCCGACGCTCCGCGCGTCCTCCCCCTCCGGCGTCTCGTGCTCGCGCACCGCCTCGTCCAGCTCGCCGAGCGCGATGTCGTCGATGGCCCGCAGCAGGCGGTCCGCCTGGTCGCCGCGCGGCTGGAGGAGCACATGGAAGGTCACCGGCTCGTCGCCGTGCAACGTGGTGACGAACTCGACGTCCGCGGACGTCAGTGCCTTCTCGATCATCAGAACGCTTGTGAACACCAAACGCCTCTTCTCCTCCGGGGGCCACGGCAAGGCCCCTGCGGAAACCATCCTTCCCCGTGCCCGCACGGGTACTGCGGGTCTAAGTGTGCCCGCCGAAGCCTAAACGGAACGGCAGATTCCGCCGATTTTCAGGGCCGGCGGTAACGGCCGAACAGAAATCCGTCCTCTTCCAGGAGGGACACGAGTTCGAACCGGCGCGGCACGGCGACCGGCGGCCCCCCGGCGATGCGCTGGGCATCCCCCGCGGTGAGCGTCGGCGAGAGGGTCAGGCACAGCTCGTCCAGCACCTCGGCGGCGATCAACTGGCCGAGCAGCCGGGGGCCGCCCTCGGTGAGCAGCCGGGTGTGGCCGAGCCCGGCGAGGGCGCGTACCGCGCGGTCGGGGTCGACGCCCGTCCCCTCCCCGGCGACGATCACCCGGGCGCCCGCCTTCCCGGCGGCGGCGACCCGCTCGGGCGCGGCCGCGGCCCCGGTCAGGATCAGCGTGGGCACGTGGGGCGAGGTGAACAGGGGAAGCGAGAAGTCCAGGTCCAGGCTCGCGGTGACGACCGCGATGGCCGGGGCGGGTTCCTGCCCGGCGGCCTTGCGCGCCGCGGCGAACTCCGCCCGCGCGCGGGCCGGCCGGTACCCCTCCTGCCGTACCGTTTCCGCGCCGACGACCACGACGTCCGCGAGCGCCCGCAAGGTGCCGAAGATCCGCATGTCGGTGGCGCTGGAGATGGGCTGGGAGTGGCCGTCGTGCTGGGCGGCGCCGTCCAGGGAGGACACCATGTTGGCGCGCAGCCAGGGCCGGCCCGCCGGGTAGGCGTAGGCGGCGGCCAGCTCCGCCAGGCTCCACTCGTGGTCGGCGGCCACGGCGGCGCCACCGCTCCCGCCGGAGGCCTGGGCTGGTGTTTCGTCGGTCACAGGGAACAGGCGTCGCATGTCGTGCAGTCTGACACGGCGCTTAGCATGGGTAACCGTGTCGTCCTCCACCACCGCCCCCGGATCCAGCGCCCTGACCGACGCGGGCCCCTCCTCCCTCTGCCAGCGCGAGCCGCACGTCCCCGCGGACCGGCTGGTCGCCGAGATGGTGCCGCCGCCGCGCTTCGACTCGGTCCGCTTCTCGACGTACATACCGGACCCGAACCAGCCCAGCCAGAGCGAGGCCGTCACGGTCCTGGAGGGCTTCGCGGCCGGACTCGGCGGGGCGCACGCCTCCGGCGCGGGCCGGCGCGGCTTCCTCGGCTTCGGCCGGGCCAAGGCGCCCAAGGCCCCGGCGGGCCCCCGCGGCGTCTACCTCGACGGCGGCTACGGCGTCGGCAAGACCCACCTGCTCGCCTCCCTGTGGCACGCCACCCCCGCCGAGCCCTCCCGCAAGGCGTTCGGCACCTTCGTGGAGCTGACCAACCTGGTCGGCGCCCTCGGTTTCCAGCAGACCGTGCGGACCCTGTCCGAGCACCGGCTGCTGTGCATCGACGAGTTCGAGCTGGACGACCCGGGCGACACGGTGCTCGTCTCGACGCTGCTCGGCAAGCTGGTCGAGGCCGGGGTGGCGCTCGCCGCCACCTCCAACACGCTCCCCGGCAAGCTGGGCGAGGGCCGGTTCGCGGCCGCCGACTTCCTGCGCGAGATCCAGGGCCTGTCCGCCCACTTCCGCGCCCTGCGCATCGACGGCGAGGACTACCGCCACCGGGGCCTGCCCGAGGCACCGGCGCCGTTCAGCGACGAGCAGGTGACCAAGACGGCGTACGCCACCGCGGGCGCCTCCCTGGACGACTTCCCGCACCTGCTGGAGCACCTGGCCAAGGTGCACCCGAGCCGCTACGGCGCGCTGACCGACGGGCTGACGGCGGTCTGCCTCACCGACGTGCGCCCGGTGCCGGACCAGTCGACGGCGCTGCGCCTGGTGGTGCTCGCGGACCGGCTCTACGACCGCGAGGTCCCGGTCCTGGCGTCCGGACTCCCGTTCGACAAGCTGTTCAGCGAGGAGATGCTGAACGGCGGCTACCGCAAGAAGTACTTCCGCGCGATCTCCCGCCTCACCGCGCTCGCCCGGGACGCGAAAGGGCTCGTCGGCTCCTGACCAGGAGACTCGTCCCCCCATCGGGTGAATTGCGCCCCATGGGGGGCTTTGCCACGCTAATGTCTTTCTTGACCTCCTGTTGACCAATGCTTGGCCCGCACGAGAGGCGTGGACTCCATGCAGCCCCTCATCGACAACGCCCGGAAGTTCGGACACCGCCCCGAGGACTTCGCCCGGCTCGCCGACGGCCAGTCTCCGCAGGTCCTGTTCATCACCTGCTCCGACTCCCGCGTCGTCCCCGCCCTGATCACCGGCGCCCGCCCCGGCGAGCTGTTCGAGCTGCGCACGGCGGGCAACATCGTCCCGCCGCACACCTCCGCCCACCCCACCAGCGAGGCGGCCACCATCGAGTACGCCGTGGAGGTGCTCGGCGTCCGCGACATCGTGGTCTGCGGCCACTCGCACTGCGGCGCGGTCGGCGCGCTCGTGCGCGGCGACGACCTGACCGCCGTACCCGCCGTGCGCGACTGGCTGGCGCACGCCGCCCCGCGCCCGTCCGGGGCGCCCGAGGACCCGGAGGTCGCCGAGGCCGTGCAGTGCCATGTGCTCACGCAGTTGCTGCGGCTGCGCTCGTACCCGTGCGTGCGGCGGGGCCTCGAACAGGGCCGGCTGGGGCTGCACGGGTGGTACTACGAGGTGCACACCGGCGCGGTGCGGACCCACCGGCCGGAGACCGACTGCTTCGAGTCCCTCTGAGTCCGAGTCCCTCCGAGTCCGAGTCCCACCGGGTTCGGGCACCTCCGGGTTCGGGCATCTCCGGGTTGGGCCAAAAGTGGCATATCGTTGCATCGACAGATGAAACGGGCCTCTCTGTGAGGAGGTCGCCATGGTCCCGGAGCTGGTGGGGGCGATCGTCGCGCTGGTCTGCGTCGCCCTGGTGTACACGGGGATGGCGGCCCGCGTGGTCAAGCAGTACGAACGCGGGGTGCTGTTCCGGCTCGGCCGGGTCGCCGATGAGGTACGGCCGCCGGGCTTCACGCTGATCATTCCCTTCGTGGACCGGCTGGCGAAGGTCAACATGCAGATCGTCACGCTGCCGATCCCCGCCCAGGAGGGCATCACCCGCGACAACGTCACCGTGCGGGTGGACGCGGTCGTCTACTTCCGGGTGGTCGACGCGACGAGCGCGCTGATAAAGGTCGAGGACTACAAGTTCGCCGTCTCGCAGATGGCGCAGACCTCGCTGCGGTCGATCATCGGCAAGAGCGATCTGGACGATCTGCTCTCCAACCGCGAGAAGCTCAACCAGGGCCTGGAGCTGATGATCGACAGTCCGGCCGTGGGCTGGGGCATCCAGGTCGACCGGGTCGAGATCAAGGACGTCTCGCTGCCCGACACGATGAAGCGGTCCATGGCCCGCCAGGCCGAGGCGGACCGGGAGCGCCGGGCCCGGATCATCAACGCCGACGCCGAGTTGCAGGCCTCCAAGAAGCTCGCCGAGGCCGCCCAGCAGATGTCCGGCACCCCGGCCGCGCTCCAGTTGCGCCTGTTGCAGACGGTGATGGCGGTCTCGGCCGAGAAGAACTCCACGCTGGTGCTGCCGATCCCGGTGGAGCTGCTGCACTTCCTGGAGCGGGGCAACCGGGAGACCGCACCGGACGGCGAGGCCTCCGGGTCGGCGCCGCGCCGTGAGCAGGGCCCCCGGGAGATCACGCCGAACGGCGACGGGACGACGAGCCACGATCTCGGCGGAGCGACGCACCAGGATCTCGGCAGAACACCGGACCGGAAGCTCGACGGGACACTGGGCCCGGAGTGAGGGCGAGGCCGACGACGCGGCGCCGTGACCGGGGCCTTCGCTCCGGTCACGGCGCCGCGAACCACCGTCTGGTCAGACCGCGGTGCGGGCGGACAGCACCTCGGACCACGGCAGCCGGTTCTTGAACTCCTCGGGGAAGAGCGCCACGAGTTCCGGGGTGGGCATGCAGTCGACCACCAGGTGGATCCGGCGCTCGGTACCGAGGTTCTGCGCGTAGTGCGGACGGTCGAAGTCCGCGTACCAGAGCCGCCCCGGCGCCCCAGTTGCCCTGCGCCAGTCGCTGGCGAATCCGTCCACGTCGCTGAGCACGTCGTGGCAGTCCGCGTAGCGCGTCACGATCCACGAGCCGCAGCGCTCGCTCCAGAAGACCGGAGAGTTTTTCCGAAAGCCCCGGCCGGCGACTCATATACCTCAGTACTCGTAACGCATTACGGCGATGAGCATTTCCGATTTGAGGTCATCCCGCGGCTTCCCGCCGGATGCAAATAGCTTTGGTCAAACAAGGATCGGACACAAGAGGGCATGGATGTGTCCGAATTGACAGTTAATCCGTACCTGAGTACAGGGCACATTACATGATCGACGAAGGGACACCCGTGGCGAAGAAAGACCTGCGGCAGGTGCTGCGCCTGCCCCCGGGCGAACCCGTCGACCTGACCGCGCACGACGCGAGTGCCACCCCCGCCGCCCCCGGCGGCAAGAACACCTCGCTCGCCGACGCCGACCGCATGGGCGAGGAGCTGGCCGGACTCCAGGAGCGGCTGTGGGCGGCGGGCACCGCGGGCGACCGGCGCCGGGTGCTGCTGGTGCTCCAGGGCATGGACACCAGCGGCAAGGGCGGCACGGTCAAGCACGTGATCGGCCACCTCAACCCCTCGGGCTGCCGTATCCACGCCTTCAAGGCACCGACCGCCGAGGAGCTCCGGCACGATTTCCTCTGGCGGGTGCGGCGGGCGCTGCCCGAGCCGGGCGAGATCGGCATCTTCGACCGCTCGCACTACGAGGACGTCCTGGTCGCCCGCGTCCGGCACCTGGTCCCGCCCGCCGCGATCGGCAGCCGCTACGGCCGGATCAACGATTTCGAGCGCGCCCTCGCCGAGGACGGCGTGACCCTGGTCAAGTGCTTTCTCCACCTGTCCTACGAGGAGCAGCGCCGCCGGCTGCTGCGCCGCCTCGACCGCCCGGACAAGCGCTGGAAGTTCGCCCCCTCCGACATCGACGAACGCGCCCTGTGGCCCGCCTACCAGGAGGCGTACGAGCTGGCCCTCGAACGCTGCGCCACCCCGCCCTGGTACCTGATCCCCGCCGACCACAAGTGGTACCGGAACTGGGCCGTCGGCCGCCTGCTCCTCGAACACCTGCGGGAACTGGACCCCCGCTACCCGCGGTCCCGCCTCGATCTGGCCGAGTGCCGGGAGCGGCTGCTGAAGGAGACGTGAGCCGGCCCCGGCCGGGGGTACCCGGCGGGCATGCGCAAGGTCACCGAGTCGTACTGGCTGGGCACCGCCCCCGGATCCGCCCACCCCGCCCTGACCGAGGACACCGAGGCCGACGCGGCGGTGATCGGCGCCGGGATGGCCGGGCTGAGCACCGCGTACGAGCTGGCCAGGGCCGGGCTGCGGGTCGTCGTGCTGGAGGCCGGACGGGTGGCGGCCGGGGTCACCGGCCACACCACCGCCAAGCTGACCGCCCAGCACACCCTGGTCTACGACCGGCTGCGGCGCACCCGGGGGCCCGAGGGGGCGCGGCTGTACGCCCGTTCGCAGTCGGAGGCGATCGAGCACGCGGCGGACCTGGTGGCCGAGCTGGGCATCGACTGCGAGTGGGAGAACCGGGACGCGTACACCTACGTCCGGGACCAGGAGCGCGTGGACGAGGTGCGGGCGGAGGCGCGGGCCGCGCGGGAGGCGGGCCTGGACGCCTCGTTCACCACGGAGACCGGGCTGCCGTTCCCGGTGGCGGGCGCGGTGCGGGTGCGCGGGCAGGCGCAGTACCACCCGGTGAAGTACCTGCGGGCGCTCACCGAGGACCTCCTCGCCCGCGGCGGCCGGGTGTACGAGGCGACGCGGGTCGTCGGCCTGGACGAGGGCGGCGGCTCGGGACCCTGCCGGCTGACGACCGAGACGGGCCGTACCGTCACCGCCCGGGACGTCGTCGTCGCCACGCACTACCCGGTCTTCGACCGCGCCCTGCTCTTCGCCCGGCTGCACCCGCGCCGGGAACTGGTCGTCGCCGGACCGCTGGGCGACGGCCCCGACCCCGGGGGCATGTACATCACGCCCGAGGAGAACACCCGCTCGGTGCGCACCGCGCCGTACGACGGCGGGCGGCTGCTCGTGGTCACCGGGGAGCACTTCACGCCGGGCACCGGCGACCCGGGCGCCGGCTTCGACGGGCTCGCCGACTGGGCCACGCGGCACTTCCCCGGTGTGCGCCTCGACCACGCCTGGGCCACCCAGGACAACGACGCCACCGACACCGTGCCGCTGGTCGGCCCGCTGCACCCGGGCGCCCGGCACACCTATGTGGCCACGGGCTTCGGCGGCTGGGGCCTCAGCGGCGGCATCATGGCCGGGCTGCTGCTGACCGCGCTGATCACCGGCGGGGACAGCCCCTGGCGGGAGCTGTACGACCCCCGGCGCCTGAAGTCGGTGGTGCGCGAGGCGCCCGCGCTGCTCAAGACGCAGGCAGAGGTGGCCCGGCACTTCGTCGGCGACCGGCTGAAGCCGCCGGCCGACCTCGACGACCTCGCACCGGGGGACGGCGCGCTGGTCCGGGCCGGGGAGCAGCGGCTCGCCGTGCACCGCGACGACGCGGGCGCGCTGCACGCCGTCTCGGCGCGCTGCACCCACCTGGGCTGTCTGGTTGCCTTCAACCGCGCCGAACGCGCCTGGGAGTGCCCCTGCCACGGCTCCCGCTTCGACATCGACGGCCGGGTGCTCCAGGGGCCCGCGGTCCGGCCGCTGGAGCAGCGGGACATCGAGTGAGCCCGCGGGCGCGGCCCCGGTGCTTCCTGGGCCGACCGCCGCGCGGGTGACCGTACCGCCGCGCCATAGAACATATCGCCATACAAATGGGCAATCAGTCTTATTTTCGTAGGGTGATCCCACTAGCACGCCGTATCGCCGCCGTCTGTGCGCTGGGCTCGGCTCTCGCCGCCTGCGCCACCGCGGGCCCCACGGGCAGCACCCGCCCCGCCCCGGCCCGCTCCCCCGCCACCGCCTCCCCGTCCGCCACCCGCCCGCCCGTGCTCGCCTCGGGACCCGGCGGCCTCACCCCGGTCTTCGAGCACGGCCCGCGCGACCGGGGCAAGACCGTGGCGTTCACCTTCGACGCCGACATGACCGCCGACGAGGGCGCCCGCGCCGCCGCCGGCGAGCACTTCGACAACCCCGGTCTGATCGGCGCCCTGCGCACGCTGAAGGTGCCCGCGACCATCTTCATGACCGGCCGGTGGGCCGAGCAGTACCCGGACGAGGCCCGCGGCCTCGGCGGCGACCCGCGGTTCGAGATCGCCAACCACTCCTACAGCCACTACGCGTTCACGCCGAGCTGCTACGGCCTGCCGACGCTCGACGCCTCGGAGATGCGGGCGGACGTGGAGCGGGCCTACACCGCCTTCCGCAAGGCGGGCCTGCGCCACGCGCTGCCGTACTTCCGCTTCCCGGGCGGCTGCTACGACGACCAGGCGCTGCGTACGCTCGGCGGGCTCGGCATGACCGCGGTCCAGTGGGACGTGGTGAGCGGGGACGCGTTCGCCACGGACGCCGACGCGGTGGCCAAGCAGGTGCTGGACGGGGTGCGGCCGGGCTCGGTGGTCATCATGCACTGCACCCGCAGCGCCGCCCCGACCACGGAGACGGTCGTACGCGCCGTCGTGCCGGAGCTGCGCAAGCGCGGCTACCGGTTCGTCAAGGTCTCCGAGCTGATCGGCGAGACCAGCGGCCACCGCTGAGTCCGCTCAGGGCGTCCTGCGGGCGGTGAGCGCGCAGGCCACGGCGAAGGCCACGGCCGCCAGCAGGGCCGCCCCGGCCAGCGGCAGCAGCGGCACCGGCACCCGGCCGGACCGCGAACCGGTGACCAGGCCGCTGACCGCGGCCTGCGCCGGGGAGCCCGCGAGCACCGTCGCCAGCAGCGCGCCCAGCAGCATCGCGGGCACCGCGCGCCCGGTGGAGCGCAGCAGCGGCCAGTGGGTGAGCGCGCCGACGGCCGCGCCGAGCAGCGCGCAGGCGAGCACGGCCGACAGTCCGGCGGCGCCCGCGTCCAGGCGCGGCACCCGGACCCGGTCGCCGTTGCTCGCCGGGTCGCTGATCAGGGTGACGACGAGGGTCGCCGCCGTACCGAGGACGGCCGCGGCGGTCAGCGCCGTCAGCAGGCAGGCGAGGTGCGCCCTCGCGGGGCCGCGCGGCGCGGCCGCGACGGCGCGGGCGGCGGGCGGCTCGCCGGTGACGCAGATCCGCACCAGCCAGGCGGCCACCGGCAGCAGCCCGGCCGCCGTGTACCCGAGCGAGTCCAGCACCGGCTGACCGCTCTGCACACCCACCCCGAGGAACGCGGCGTACAGGATCACCGGGGCCAGCCAGCGCTGGGAGCGCAGCAGCAGTTCGGCGTGGTAACGCAGGAGTGCGGTCATGCCCGGCTCCCGGGGTCGTGGGCCGGTACGGCGTCGGGGGGCGGCGCGACGCTGACGACGTGCCAGGACGGTCGGGCCGTGAGCAGGGTGCGCAGCAGGACGTCGGAGCGGGCGGCGGGCACGGTCAGCCGGTGGCGGCCGGGGCCGGTCTCCTCGGCGGCGGTGACGAGCCGCGCCGCGTCGGGCGGCAGCCGCCCGCCGGACGCCCCCTGCACGACGACGACCGCGCGCGACCCGGTGGCCGGAACCGCGTCCGCCGTGCGGACTTCGAGCCCGCCGCCGGCCACGGTGTACGTCGCGTCCGGCGCCCCCGCCAGCCGTCGCGGGTCGTGGTCCACGAAGACGACGGCGCCGCCCTCGGCGGTCCGCTCGGCCACCGCCCGCTCCAGTTCGTCCCGAGCGTCGGCGTCGAGCCCGGTCCAGGCCTCGTCCAGGACCAGCAGCTCGGGGTCGGCGAGCAGTGCCTGCGCGACGGCGACCTTCTGGCTGCTGCCCTTGGACAGCCGCGCCATCGGCGTGCCGGCGTACGCTGCCGCGCCGAACCGCTCCAGCCAGGTACCGGCGGCGCGGGCGGCGGACGCGCGGGAGAGGCCGTGGACGGTGCCGAGCCGGGTCAGGTAGCCGGCGGCCGTGAAGGGCAGCGCGGACGGGAACCGCTCCGGCACGTAGGCCGTGCGGGGGCGGCCGGTGATCCGGCCCTCGGTGGGGGCGTCCAGCCGGGCGAGCAGCCGCAGCAAGGTCGACTTCCCGGTGCCGTTCGCCCCCTCTATCCGGGTCAGGGTGCCGGGGGCGATGGCGAGGTCGACGCCTCGTAACACCCACGGGCCGCGGACGCCGTAGCGGCGGCCCACGGCGGTCATGCGCAGGTCACGGTGCATGGGGTCATTCTTCTTCAGGGCGCCGCCGCGCGGGGGTGGTCCTCGCCATGCGGGACGTGCGTTGAACGGCGCGCGGGCGGCTCCGTAGGCTGGCCTGTCGTGAGCGATGTTCCGATCCCCGCCGAAGCCCCCCGCGACGAGGCCCGCCAGTTCGTGCTGCCCCTCGTCGTCCGCATAGAGCGCGACGCGCCGCCCGCCCGCACCGACGCGCTGGAGACCTCGGCGCGGGCGGTCCTGACGCTGCTCGGCGACGAGCGGTCGGTCGGCGACGGCGAGTGGGCCGAGGCCGTGCGGAACTGGGAGGACGCCCAGATCCGCAAGGTGGTCCGGCGGGCCCGCGGCGCCGAGTGGCGGCGCGCGGGGACGCTGCCCGGGATCACGGTGACCGGCAAGTCCGCGGAGGTACGGGTCTTCCCGCCGATCCCCCTGGACGGCTGGCCCAAGGACCTGGCCAAGCTCCAGGTGTCCGGCACCGAACTGGACGACCCCGAGCCGCCGTTGGACGCCGACCCCACCGCCCCCGTCCTGTGGCTCAACCCGGAGCTCGCGATGTCCGCCGGCAAGACCATGGCCCAGACCGGCCACGGCGCCCAACTCGCCTGGTGGGCCCTGCCCGACGACGCCCGCACCGCCTGGCGCGCCGCCGGCTACCCCCTCTCCGTCCGCACCGCCACCCCCGCCGCCTGGACCCGCCTCACCCACAGCGGCCTCCCCCTGGTCCGCGACGCCGGCTACACGGAGATCGCGCCCGGCTCGTGCACGGTGGTGGCGGATCATCCGGGGTTGCGGTGAGGGCCGTGGAACCTGACCGCGCGGCTGGCTCGGTTGGCGCTGACATCTGAACACGATCAGGCCGACTTCGTCCTCGCGGAGATCAGAGATGAAGCTACGCTCGCGGCATGGCTGACTACTTCCAGGTATCTACGGCAACTCCGACACGAGACCAGGCTGTTGAACTGGCGCGTACCGTCGTCAGCCGCCGCCTGGCGGCAGGTGCTCAGATCATCGGCCCGGTGATCTCCGCCTTTTGGCACGACGGGGAGTTCGGTACCGGCGAAGAGTGGCAGCTGCTCTTGAAGACCACTGCCGCCCGCTATCCCGAACTGGAAGCCCACATTTTGAAGCATCACCCGTGGCAGAACCCGGAACTCGCGGCAGTGCCGATCCAGGCAGGCTCCGAAGCCTGCCTGGAGTGGATCGCCGCCAACACGACACCAGCGGAGTAGGGCCTTTCTTTCGGATTCAGGTAGACCGCGCGACCGCCGACAAGATCCGAAAGACGCGGCAGATCCCCACCGACGTGCGCGCGAGTTGCTGCGTTAGGGTGCGCGCTGCACCGAGTTCGAGGGAGATCATGGAGACCGCCGCAGTGTCGTCGAAGACCGTCAGTACGCCCTTACGGATAGCGGCCTTCCGGCGGTTCGTGGCGGCCGATCTCATTTCCAAAACCGGGTCCGCGATGGCCCCCCTCGCGTTGGCCTACTCCGTGATCGAGGAGGGTGGAGGGGCCGGCTCGCTCGGGCTCGTGCTCGCCGTCAACACCGTTCCGACGATCCTCTTCCTGCTGCTGGGCGGCCTGTTCGCGGACCGTCTGTCGCGGAGCCGGATCCTGTTCCTCGGGAACCTGGTGGCGGCGGGCGCGCAGGGTGCGCTGGCGGTCACCGTGGCCACCGGCCAGGCGACGACGGTGTCGATCGCGGCGTGCGGCTTCGTGTCGGGGACGGCGGCGGCGTTCATCGTCCCGGCCACGCAGGGCACCGTCGCGCAGATCGTTCCCGGCGAACACCTCCAGCGGGCCAACGCGCTGCTCAGGCTGCCGGGCAACGCGGTGAAGGTGCTGGGCCCGGCCGTCGGCGGATTCGTCGTCGCCACGAGCAGCGCGGCATGGGCCCTGGCCTGGGACGCGTGCACCTTCGCCGTCGCGGCCGTCCTGCTGCTGGGCCTGCGCCTGGCGGTGCCACCCGCCGCGGCCGGCGGCGTCCTCGCCGATCTGCGGGCGGGCTGGAGGGGGTTCTGGTCCCGTACCTGGCTGTGGACGTACACGGCCGCCGGTACGGTCCTCGTCGCGGCCTGGCTGGCCGGCTTCCAGCTCCTCGGCCCCCTGGTCGCCGCCCGCCGGTACGCCGGGGCCCGCGACTGGGGTCTGGTCCAGGCGGCCTTCGCCTGCGGTCTCCTGGCGGGGACCCTGGTGTGCCTGCGGTGGAAGCCGTACCGGCTGCTTGCCGTCGCGGTCGCCGCGGGCGGTGGTCTCGCGCTCCCGCTGGCGGCCATGGCCTGGAGCGCGCCGCTGCCGCTGGTCCTGGTCGCCGCCCTGCTGGCGGGGGTCGGACTCGATGTCGCGATCGTCGCCTGGACCACCGCCTTCCAGCAGCATGTGCCGTCGGCGGAACAGGGCCGGATGAGCGCGTTCAACGGTGTCGGGGAGCGGCTCGCCATCCCCCTTGGCTATCTCGTCACCGCCCTCGCGGTCCACGTGTGGAGCGGCCAGGGTGTGCTGCTGGCATGCGCCGCGGTGATCGCCGCCACGACCGTGCTCAACCTCTGCGTGCCGGATCTGCACCGCGTCAACCGGCTCGCCTAGGACGCTCGGCCGGCCGAACCTCAAATGTTGCTCTGAAGGCGGCGCGGAGGGGATTCGGGGCCGGCCGCCGGGGTCATGTACGACACGTGCGCCGGGGGGCGGGAGGGGGACGGGCCGTGCGGAGACTGGGGACCGGCATCGGGTGGCGGCCGGAGATCGCGGAGGCCGTGGAGCGGATGCCCGGGATCGACTGGGTGGAGGTCGTGGCGGAGAACGTCTGCCCGGGCCATCTCCCCGAAGGGCTACGGCGGTTGCGGGAGCGCGGGGTGACCGTGGTGCCGCACGGCGTCTCCCTCGGCCTCGGCGGCGCGGAACGGCCCGACGCCGGCCGGCTCACGGCGCTCGCCGAACGCGCGGAGGCGCTCGGGGCGCCGCTGGTCACGGAGCACATCGCGTTCGTCCGGGCGGGCGGCGCGCTCACCGCCTCGCCGCGCCTGGAGGCGGGCCATCTGCTGCCCGGGCCGCGCACCCGGGACGCCCTCGACGTGCTCTGCGAAAACGTGCGCATCGCCCAGGACGCGCTGCCCGTGCCGCTCGCCGTGGAGAACATCGCCGCGTTGTTCTCCTGGCCGGACGAGGAGCTGACCGAGGGGCAGTTCCTGTACGAGCTGGCCGACCGGACCGGCGTACGCCTGCTCATCGACGTGGCCAACCTGCACACCAACCACGTCAACCGCGGGGAGGACCCGGCCGAGGCGCTGGCCGGGCTGCCGCTGGAGGCGATCGCGTACGTCCATGTCGCGGGCGGCGTCGAGCGGGACGGGGTGTGGCACGACAGCCACGCGCACCCGGTGCCGGACGCGGTGCTCGGCATCCTGGCCGACCTCGCCTCACGGGCCGCCCCGCCCGGAGTCCTGCTGGAGCGAGACGAGAACTTCCCCGAACCGGCCGAGCTGGAGCGGGAGTTGGCGGCTATCCGGGAGGTCGTGGAGAGCGGCGGACGGGTGGGGGCGCGGGCGCGGCCCGTCCCGTCGGCGCGGCCCGTCCCGTCGGCGCGTACGGATGACACGGGCGACACTGGCGACACTGGCGACACTGGCGACATGAACAGACCGGACGACACGGCCGACGTGCGTGCCCGGCAGCGCCTCGGGGTCGCGCAGGCCGCCGTGCTGTCCTCGCTGGTGGCCGGGACGCCCCTGCCCGAGGGGTTCGACCGGGCGCGGATGGGGGTGCAGGCGCGGGCGCTCGCGGCGAAGCGGGCGGACGTGGTGGCGAAGGTGGCACCGGAACTGCCGGTGCTGCTGGGGGCGTCGTACCGAAAGTCGTTCCTGGAGTACGCGCGGACGCGGCCGTTGGGTGGGGGCTACCGGCGGGACGCGCTGGACTTCGCGGGGTTCCTGCTGGACGGGGAGCGGGCGGGGGTGCCGAGGCGCGAGCTGCGGGAGTGGTGGCTGGACCGCTCCGGCCCGGCGCCGCGGGGACGGGTGGCCAGGGCCGCGCGCAGGGTGCTGTCGCGGCGGGCCTGAACGCGGATCCGGTACGCCCCCGGCGACCGCGGCCGGTGATCGCTACAGGTCGCCGACGGTGCCCGTCTCCACCCAGCGGACGACGCGGCGCCGGATGCGGTCGAGGAACTCCGGCAGGCTGTCGGCGGCCCTGTCGAACTCCGCGTCGTCCAGGGAGGCGGTCCGGGAGCGGTGGATCACGCCGCCCCAGTCGGCGACGTAGAGGATGCCCCCGCCGTCCGAGGCGATCACCATCCCCTGGAAATCGTCGGCTTCCGGGATGAAGACGGGCCCCTCCGCCGCGAGTCGGTCCAGGACGGCGCGCGCGGAGTGGACGAAGCAGCCGTTGCCCACGTCCGGCAGCGTCACTTCCCCGATCGACTCGTAGAACGTCAGCAGTTCCCCGAACCCCAGGCCCTCCCGGCCGTAGTCGCGGGCGGCCCGGAGGTCCTCTTCGCCGGCGATCCGGATCTCGTTCACGTCCGGCTCGTAGCCGTAGGTCTCCTCGAACGTCGCCATCATGGAGTTCAGGGCGTCCGTGATGTCGTCACGCCAACGGGACAGCCATGCGGCCGAGTACGCGAGCTGTTCCATGGCCCGGATCATGCCACCGCCCCCGCCGCCGACGGCAGGGCCCTAATCGAAAGGGTCCACTCCGTATGTGAAAAGTCCTGGCGTTCGCCCATGTCCCTGACATACAAAGCACCTCATGTTCTGGCTCCTCCTCCTGCTCCTTGCCTGGGCGTTCGCCGGTACGGCCGGTGTCCGGCTCTGTCTGGCGGCACTCCGCGACGCGGCCACGGACCGGGACTCCGCAGCGGTGGGCGATGCGCGGGAACTGACCCTGTACGAGGCGGCGTTCCTGTCCGGAGGACCGCGGCGCGTCGCCGACGTCACCCTCGTCTCCATGGCCCGCCAACGGCGCCTGCTCCTCGCCCACACCGGGTGGGCCACCGTCGTCGACCCGCACGGCCGGGACGACATGGAACGGTCCGTCATAGGTGCGATCGGCCCCGACGGCCAGTCGCGGATCGCGCCGGTGCGCACCCGTGCCGCCCGCGCGGACGCCGTACGACGCCTCGCCGACCGCCTCGTGCGCAGCGGGCTCGCCGTGTCCGACGCGGCGGCGGGCCGCACCGTCGGCGCGGCGGTCCGTCAGGTCCGGGTCGCCGCACTCGCCGTGGCGGTCCTCGCCGTCGCCGCGCTGCTGCTGCCCGTCCAGGCCGACACGTCCCGCCTGATGGTCGGCCTGTGGTTCCTCCTGCCGTTCACGCTGTCGCTGAGCTGTCTGGCCGTCGCCCGGTTCGAGGTGCACCCGTACTCGCCCTGGGCCTCCCCCGCCGGGCAGCGGCTGCTGGGCGCGCTGCCGCGTCAGCGCGGTGGCGCCGACCGGTCGTTGCTCACCTCCGTCGCCCTGCGCGGCATCCGCGCCGTCGGCGAACCGGAGCTGCGCGCCGCCTTCGCCCACCGCGACGCGCCACCACACCGTAGATAGGGGGCGCATCGGGGCGCGGGCGCCGACACCGGCCGGACGGTGCTTGCCTTCCCCGGCGCGGGAACGAAACATCCCTGGTGTCCGCCGCGGTGACCCGAAGGGATGCTGGATGAAAGCCGTCGCCCTCTGCTCGGCCGCCGGGTCCCTGCTGCTGGCCGCCCTGGCCGCCGCCCCGGCAGGGGGCGCGCCGGGCCGCTCCGGCGCCGCCGAACTGCGCGGTACCTTCGTGGCCGCCCTGCGCGCACGCGCCGCCGGGATCCACTACGGCGCCTGCGACCCCGCCGACGTGCCGGCGATCCCGCACTCCCCCGCCGGCCTGCGCTGCGGCACCGTCTCCGTCCCCCTCGACTACGCCCGCCCCGACGGCAGGCGGATCCGGCTCACCGTCAGCCGGACCCCGGCCACCGGGAAGGACGGCGAGCGCGCCGTCCCCCGGCAGGGTGCCCTCGTCTACGACCCGGGCGGCCCCGGCGCCTCCGGCATGTACTTCGCGCTGGCCGGCACGCTCCCCGCCTGGAAACGGATCGCGGCCGCGTACGACCTGGTCGGTTACGCCCCGCGCGGCGTGGGCCGGTCGGCGCCGCTGTCCTGTGAGGACCCGGAGCGGTTCGGCAGGACGCCCACCCAGGCGCCGTCGCACCCCTCCGAGTCGTACAAACGCCGGCGCGTCGCCGAGGCGAAGGCGTACGCCCGCGGCTGTGCCCGGCGCTCGGGCGGCGGGCTGCGCTTCTACAACTCCCTCGACAACGCACGGGACCTGGACGTCCTGCGGGCCGCGCTGGGCGAGGACCGGCTGACGTTCATGGGCGCGTCGTACGGCACCTACTACGGCTCCCTGTACGCGGCGATGTTCCCCTCCCATGTCCGCCGGATGGTGCTGGACGCGCCGGTGGACCCGGACCCGCGCGCGATCTGGTACCGCAGCAACCTCGTCCAGTCGGCCGCGTTCGAGCGGCGCTGGGCGGACCTGCGGGACTGGATCGCCCGGCACGACGACGTCTACCGGCTCGGGGACACGCGGCAGAAGGTGCAGGCGAGTTACGACAGGGCGGAGGCGCGGCTGGCCCGCGAGCCGGCGGGCGGGCAGACCGGGCCCGGCGAGCTGCGGCACGCGTTCCTGTCGGCCGCGTACTACGACGACTACTGGCCGAGCCGGGCCGCCGCGCTCTCCGCCTATCTGCACGGCGATCCGCGGCCGCTGACCGAGCTGGACCCGCCGGGCCGCACGTCGGCCGCGGCGGCGGAGAACAGCCGGGCGGTGTACACGGCCGTCGAGTGCAACGACGCGCCCTGGCCCGCGAACTGGGCGGTGTGGGACCGGGACAACACCCGGCTGGCCCGCGTCGCGCCCTTCGAGACCTGGGACAACGCGTGGCTGAACCTGCCGTGCGCCTACTGGCCGGCGCCCCGGCAACGGCCGCTGGACGTGCGCACCGCCCCCGGCGCGCTGCCCCCGGTGCTGATCCTGGCGGCCGAACGGGACGCGGCGGCGCCGTACCAGGGGGCGCTGGAGATGAACCGGCGGCTGGCCGGCTCCCTGCTGGTGACCGAGCGGGGCGCGGGCACGCACGGCATCGGGGGCGGCCCCAACGGCTGCGTCAACGGCTACCTGGAGCGCTATCTGCTTCAGGGCCGCGGCCCGGCACGGAACGCGTCGTGCGCGCCCCGCGCCGAACCCGAACCCGGGCCGGGCCGGAAACCGGCCGCGGGCTGAGGCTTATGCCAGTCCCGCTTACGCCAGTCCCGCTTACGCCAGCCCCGCCACCAGCTCAGCCACGTCCTTGCGGCGGCCGGTGAAGAACGGGATCTCCTCGCGGACGTGCATCCGGGCCTCGGAGCCGCGCAGGTGGCGCATGAGGTCGACGATGCGGGCCAGCTCGTTCGCCTCGAAGGCGAGGATCCACTCGTAGTCGCCGAGCGAGAAGGAGGCGACCGTGTTGGCGCGCACGTCCGGGAAGCCGCGGGCCATCTTGCCGTGGTCGGCGAGCATGCGGCGGCGGTCCTCGTCGGGCAGCAGGTACCAGTCGTACGAGCGCACGAAGGGGTAGACGCTCACGTAGTCGCGGGGCGTCTCGTCGGCGAGGAACGCCGGGATGTGCGAGCGGTTGAACTCGGCGGGGCGGTGCAGCGCCATGTTGGACCACACCGGCTCCAGCGCGCGGCCGAGCTTTGTCCGGCGGAAGAGGCTGTACGCCTCCTGGAGCTGGTCGCTGGTCTCCGCGTGCCACCAGATCATCACGTCCGCGTCGGCCCGCATGCCCGAGAGGTCGTACGTGCCGCGGATCGTCACGTCCTTGGCGGCGAGCTGGTCGAACAGCTCCTGGACCTCGTCGGCGTAGCCCGTGCGGTCCTCCGGCAGCACGTCCTTCAGCTTGAAGACCGACCACAGGGTGTAGCGGATGACATCGTTCAGGTCCTTGGCCAGCTTGCCCTTGTTGGGGATCCTGCCGGACTCGATGATGGGGGCGTCTTCACTCATGGTTCCTATTCTCCTGCTCCGCCGTGAAGGCTCTGCACCGGGTGGGCGGTCAGCTCCTCGACCCCGCGCAGATCACCGGACAGCTGGTCGACCGCCGCGTTCGCGCTCGCGACGCACGCGGGGACGCCCACGCCGTCGTACTGCGCGCCGCAGACCACGAGGCCCGGAAGCTTGGCGATGTGCTCGCGGATGCGGGCCACCCGCCCGTGGTGCCCGACCGGGTACTGGGGCAGCCCGTCGGTCCAGCGGGTGACCCGCGTCTCGACGGGCGCGGCCTCGACGCCGACGGCCTCGGCGAGGTCGTGCCGGGAGACGCCGACCAGGTCGGCGTCGTCCCGGTCGAGGACCGCCGTCTCGCCGTGGCGCCCGACGGAGGTGCGCAGCACGACCGTCTCCGGGTCCTCGTCGGCGATCCAGCCCCACTTCTGGGAGGCGAACGTCGCGGCCTTGATGGTGCGGCCGTCGACGGGCGGCACCAGGAAGCCGCTGCCCTCGGGGAGGGACAGGTCGGCGCGCCGGTAGGCGAGGGTGATCAGGGCCATCGAGGCGTACTCGACGGCGGCCAGCTCGGCGGCGGCCGCGGGGGACTCGGGGCGCAGCAGCCGCGCGGCGGCCGGGGCGGGTACGGCGAGCACCACGGCGTCGGCGTGCAGCGGCTGCCCGGCCGCGGTGATCCGCCAGCCGCCGGCGGGGTCACGGCGCAGCTCGGTGACGGGCGTGTCGGTGCGGATCTCGCCGCCGCGCGAGCGGACGGACTCGGCGACCGCGAGCGGCAGGGTGCCCACGCCGCCCTCGATGCCCATGAAGACGGGCCCGGTCTGCTGCTGGGCGGCCGCCTTGTCCTGGATCTCGCGGACCCCCTCGGTGAGGGAGGCGTGCGCGCGGGCGGCCTGGAAGAGCTGGGGGACGGCGGAGCGCATCGAGATGCGGTACGCGTCGCCCGCGTACACCCCGCCGAGCAGGGGTTCGACCAGGCGGTCGACGACCTCGCGGCCGAGCCGGGCCGCCACGTACTCCCCCACCGCCACGTCGTCGCCGACCTCGGTGCGGGGCAGGACGGCGTCCTGCTCGATGCGGGCCAGGCCGTCCTCGGACAGGACGCCGGCGAGCGCGGCGGCGGTGCCGGGCACGCCCATGACGTGGCCCTTGGGCATGGGGCGCAGCGCGCCGCGGGTCCAGATGGCGCCGCCCGCGACGGCCGGGGGCTGGAGCCGGCGGTCGAGGCCGACCTCGCGGGCGAGGGTCACGGCCTCGGGGCGGCGGGCCAGCATCGACTCGGCGCCGAGGTCGACCCGGACGCCCGCGATCTCGCCGGGCAGCAGCTTGCCGCCGACCCGCTCGGACGCCTCCAGCACCGTCACCCGCGCGCCGCGCGCCAGCAGCCGGTGGGCGGCGGCCAGACCGGCGATACCGGCTCCGATGACGACGACGTGCCCCGAACTCGTACCCGTTGCGCTCATGCCCCCACTCTCTCAGACCCCTCCGACAGTCCGGACAGGGCCGTAGGTCCCTCGGCCGCAGGCCACAGGAGGCCCACCGGCCCGAAGGCCGCGGTCCCCCGCGTGCCGCCGCCGTGACCCTTTAGCGTGTTCCCATGAGCATGCATCAGGGGCGGGAGCGGCTGGTCGTCGTCGGCGGGGACGCCGCGGGCATGTCGGCGGCGTCGCAGGCGCGACGGCGGAAGGGGCCCGAGGAGCTGGAGATCGTGGCGTTCGAGCGCGGTCACTTCACCTCGTTCTCGGCGTGCGGCATCCCCTACTGGGTGGGCGGCGCGGTCCCCGAGCGGGACGACCTGATCGCCCGCACCCCCGAGGAGCACCGCGCCCGGGACATCGACCTGCGGCTGCGCACCGAGGTCACGGAGATCGACGTCCCGGGACAGCGGGTGCGCGCGCGGGAGGTGGATTCCGGCGCCGAGTCGTGGACGTCGTACGACAAACTGGTGATCGCCACCGGTGCCCGCCCGGTCCGCCCGGAGCTGCCGGGCGCGGACGCCCCCGGGGTGCACGGGGTGCAGACCCTGGACGACGGACAGGCGCTGCTCGACACCCTGGCCCGCGCCCGGGGCCGGCGCGCGGTGGTCGTGGGCGCCGGGTACATCGGCGTGGAGATGGCCGAGGCGCTGATCGACCGGGGCTTCGAGGTGACGGTCGTCAACCGCGGTCAGGAGCCGATGTCGACCCTCGACCCGGACATGGGCCGCCTGGTGCACCGCGCCATGGAGGGCCTCGGCATCACCATGGTGAACGGCGCCGAGGTCACCAAGATCCTCACCGGCGCGGACGGCCGGGCGCGCGCGGTGGCCACCCAGCACGCCGAGTACCCGGCCGACGTGGTGGTCCTCGGCATCGGCGTCCGCCCGCAGACCTCGCTCGCGCGGGCCGCCGGGCTGCCGCTCGGCGCCCACGGCGGGCTGCTCACCGACCTGGCCATGCGGGTGCGCGGCCACGAGAACATCTGGGCGGGCGGCGACTGCGTGGAGGTGCTGAACCTGGTCTCCGGGCAGGAGCAGTACGTCCCGCTGGGCACCCACGCCAACAAGCACGGCCAGGTCATCGGCACCAACGCGGGCGGCGGCTACGCGACCTTCCCGGGCGTGGTCGGCACCGCGGTGAGCAAGGTCTGCGACCTGGAGATCGCCCGCACCGGTCTGCGCGAGAAGGACGCGCGCCGGGTGGGCCTGGAGTTCGAGGCGGTGACCATCGAGTCGACCAGCCGGGCCGGCTACTACCCGGGGGCCTCCCCGATGACGGTCAAGATGCTCGCCGAGCGCCGCACCGGACGGCTGCTGGGCGTGCAGATCGTGGGGCGGGAGGGCGCGGCCAAGCGGGTGGACATCGCGGCGGTGGCGCTGACCGCGCGGATGACGGTGGAGCAGATGACCGCCCTGGACCTCGGCTACGCACCGCCGTTCTCGCCGGTGTGGGACCCGGTCCTGGTGGCGGCGCGCAAGGCGGCCCGGACGGTGGGCGGCGGCTGACCGGCGCCGGGATCACCCGGTCGGCCGAGGCCCGGCCGGGCACTACTCCTGTGTGGTCATCCCCGTCCATGACATCAATCCGGTGCGCCGCACCCCCTGGGTGACGTACGCACTGATCGTCGCGAACGTCCTCGTGTTCCTGTCGACGCCCGGCATGGCCGGCTCCCTGACCGGCGGCGGGAGTCTGGCGCAGACGTGCCATCTGGAGGCCTTCATGGACCGCTTCGCGGCGGTCCCGAGGGAGCTGATCCACCATCAGCTTCCGCAACTGGTGCCGACGGGCCAGGTCGGCGTCGGCCCGCAGGGTCCCGGCTGCGTGGTGGCACCGCCCGACTTCCACAAGTCGCCG
Source organism: Streptomyces sp. NPDC048106 (assembly GCF_040706415.1). Classification (NCBI taxonomy): domain Bacteria; kingdom Bacillati; phylum Actinomycetota; class Actinomycetes; order Kitasatosporales; family Streptomycetaceae; genus Streptomyces; species Streptomyces sp. NPDC048106. Next base: position 289,421 of record NZ_JBEZND010000003.1, read on the forward strand.
CCGCTGTCGGTGTTCACGGCGATGTTCGTGCACGGCGGCTGGCTGCACCTGCTGGGCAACATGCTGTTCCTGCTGATCTTCGGCAACAACGTCGAGGACCGGATGGGCCACATCCGCTTCTTCGTCTTCTACGTCGTCTGCGGCTACGCGGCCGGGTACGGCTTCGCGCTGCTCAACGCCGCTTCGGCCGACCCGCTGATCGGCGCGTCCGGGGCGATCGCCGGGGTGCTCGGCGCCTACATCGTGCTGTGGCCCCGGGCGCGGGTGTGGGTGCTGGTGCCGTTCCTGGTGTTCCTGCCGCTGCGGCTGCCGGCCTGGCTGGTGCTGGGCTTCTGGTTCGTGCTCCAGGCCGTCTACTCGTCCGGGCAGGGGGTCTCCGACACCGGGACGGTGGCGTACGTGGCCCACGTGATCGGCTTCGTGGTGGGCCTGCTCATCGCCCTGCCCCTCAGACCCGGCACCCCGCCCCCGCCGGAGCCGCCCGGCCTGCTGTTCGGCAGGCGCGCGCGGCCCTACCGGACGTGGTGACTCAGCGGGCGCTCGCGCCGTGGACGTACTCCACCAGCCGGGTCAGCGCGTCCGGGTCGGTGTTGGGCATCACGCCGTGACCGAGGTTGAAGACATGGCCCTCCAGGCCCGCGGCGTCGTCCAGCACCTCCTGGGCCTTGGTCTCGACGACCTCCTTGCCGGCGAACAGCACGGTCGGGTCCAGGTTGCCCTGGAGCGCCTTGCCGGGGCCGACGCGGCGGGCGGCCTCCGTGAGCGGGACGCGCCAGTCGACGCCGACGACGTCCGCGCCGGCCTCGCCCATCAGGCCCAGCAGCTCGCCGGTGCCCACACCGAAGTGGATGCGCGGGACGCCGTAGTCCGCGACCGCGTCGAAGACCTTGGCCGAGGCGGGCATCGCCGAGCTCCGGTAGTCGGCGGGGGCGAGCGCGCCGGCCCAGGAGTCGAAGAGCTGCACCGCGGAGGCGCCGGCCTCGATCTGGACCTTGAGGAAGGTGGTCGTGATGTCGGCGAGGCGGTCGAGCAGGTCGGCCCACAGCTCGGGGTCGCCGTACATCATCGCCTTGGCGTTCTCGAACGTCCGCGACGGGCCGCCCTCGACCAGGTAGCTGGCCAGCGTGAAGGGGGCGCCCGCGAAGCCGATCAGCGGGGTGGGGCCCAGCTCGCGGGTGAGCATGCCGACGGCCTCGGTGACGTACGAGACGTCCTCGGGGGTCAGGTCGCGCAGCCGGGCCAGGTCGGCGCGGGTACGGATCGGCTGCTCGACGACCGGGCCGACGCCGGGTTTGATGTCCAGGTCGAGGCCGATGGCCTTGAGCGGGACGACGATGTCGCTGAAGTAGACCGCCGCGTCCACGCCGTGCCGGCGCACCGGCTGGAGGGTGATCTCGGTGACCAGCTCGGGCCGGGTGCAGGACTCCAGCATGGGAATGCCCTCGCGCACCTTGTGGTACTCGGGCAGGGACCGGCCGGCCTGGCGCATGAACCACACGGGGGTGTGCGGCACGGATTCACGCCTGCACGCCCTGAGGAAGGCGCTGTCGTACGTCGCGGTCGGCTGCTTGCCCTGGGAGGCGTTGTTGGCGGTCACGGGGAAAGTCTCGCACGACGGCGTCAAGGGGCCGCGCGGGGGCGGCGGGCACGCGCACGTCGCGGGGTGTCTTGCCTGCGCAGGGGCCCGATTCCCCTTACTCTTCCCCGCATGGCTGCGGCTCACGGACAAATGTCGGATGGCGCTGACGGATTGGGCGACGTGAAGGACACCGAGGAGGCGGACCGGCACTCGGGTGCCGCGGGTCCGCCGGCGTTCCGGGCCGCGGTCGACGCCCTGCGCGGCTGCCGGCTGCGCCCGCAGGTCGAGGTGGAGCCGACCCCCGCGCCGCAGCGGCTCGCGCCGTTCGCGTACGCGCTGGAGGCGGTGGTGGTCGACGGCGAGCAGGAGCTGGCCGACGGTCGCCTGGTGCTGCTGCACGACCCGGACGGGCACGACGCCTGGCGGGGCACGTTCCGGCTGGTGACGCTGGTACGGGCGGAGCTGGAGCCGGAGATGGCGGCCGATCCGCTGCTGCCGGAGGTGTGCTGGTCCTGGCTGACCGGGGCGCTGGAGGCGCGCGGCCTCGGCTACGGCGAGCCGAGCGGCACCGTCACGCGCGCGAGTTCCCACTACTTCGGCGGTCTCGCCGACCGGCCGGCCGCCTCGCAGATCGAGATCCGGGCGTCCTGGACGCCGCGCGAGGGGCTCGGCGGGGTGCCGGACACGGCCGCCCACCTGGCCTCCTGGTGCGACCTGCTGGCCCAGGTCGGGGGGCTGCCGCCGGCCGGTCCGGGCGACGCCTCCGTGGTGACGCTGCCGCAGCGCAGGGGTCCGCAGTCCCGGTGAAGTGACGGCGCGTCATGACCGCCGTCATCCTCCGGGGCGCTTATTGACCATCTCTTTGTCGATACGGCCACATTGCGCACTGGAATCGCACTCGCTCGGACCGACTCGATCTTCGGATGATCGATCGCGTGTCCGAATTGCACAGATTGTTACTCACTAGATCGTGATCACTCTCTAAAGGCGGACAGGTTTGCTGCCGAAGACGACTGTGACCTTGAAAGCACGGTTCGTCCCGGCTTCTTCCCCACAAGCCGGCCCCGTCCCCCCACCCAGGAGGCCTGGTGTCCGTTCTCCTTGAGCAACCCGCAAGCCTGGTCGCCTACCGCCCGAACAAGCCGACCGCCATGGTGGTCGTGGCCGACCCGCGCGTGCGTTCCACCGTCACCCGCCATCTGTGGGCACTCGGTGTGCGCGATGTGATCGAGGCCTCGTCCATCGCGGAGGCTCGTCCCCGCATCGGCAACCCCCGCGACATCTGCGTCGCCGACGTCCACCTGCCCGACGGCTCCGGCCTGACCCTGCTGTCCGAGACCCGCGCCGCGGGCTGGCCCAACGGGCTCGCCCTCTCCGCCGCCGACGACATCGGCGCGGTGCGCAACGCCCTGGCCGGCGGGGTCAAGGGCTACGTCGTCACCGGCACCCGCACCAACATCGGGCTCCCCACCCGCCCCGGTGCCGCCCCCCTCGGCGCCGCCGCCCGTATGCACCGCCGCCCCCCGGGTGCCCCGAGCCACCCGGGCGGCTACCGCGAACTGTCCGGACGCGAGGTCGAGGTGCTGCGACTGGTCGCGGAGGGCCAGTCGAACAAGGCGATCGGCGTCTCCATGGGCCTGTCCGCCCTCACCGTGAAGAGCCATCTCGCCCGCATCGCCCGCAAGCTGGGCACCGGCGACCGGGCCGGCATGGTCGCCGTGGCCCTGCGCACCGGAATCATCCACTGACCCCTCCCCTCCCCGTTCCCCTCCCCGTTCCCCTCTCCGTTCCCCTCCCTGCTCCCCATCCTGTTCCCCACCCCGCTCCGCTTCCCGCTCCCTCCCCGCCGCCCCGGTTCCCCTTTCAAACGACCGCTTCCGGAAAGCGGCCGGTTCACTCCCGTGGACCGGCGGATTCACCGGGCTGACTGGTTTACGCCCCCTCGGCGCCCGTCGACGGAACGTTCCGGCGACGGGCGCCGTCCGCGCATGGATACCCTTGACAGGTGACCGACGCCCAAGACATCGCAGCAGACAGCACCCGGCGCAGCAGTGGAGACACGTCTCCGGACGACGCCGGATCTTCTGTGACGGAGGCGCCGACACCCCTTCTCGAACCCCGCGAGGGCATTCCGCCCGTCGTCGCCGACGAGACCGCGCTCGCCGAGGTGGTCGCCGCCTTCGCCGCCGGTTCCGGTCCCGTCGCCGTGGACGCCGAACGCGCCTCCGGGTACCGCTACGGCCAGCGCGCGTATCTGGTGCAGCTGCGCCGCGAGGGCGCCGGCACCGCACTGATCGACCCCGTCGCCTGCCCCGACCTGTCCACGCTCGGCGAGGCGCTGTCCGGCGTCGAGTGGGTGCTGCACGCGGCCACCCAGGATCTTCCGTGCCTGCGCGAGATAGGCATGGTCCCGACCCGGCTGTTCGACACCGAGCTGGCCGGCCGGCTCGCCGGTTTCCCCCGGGTCGGCCTCGGCGCCATGGTGGAGAACGTCCTCGGCTTCGTCCTGGAGAAGGGCCACTCGGCCGTCGACTGGTCCACCCGCCCGCTGCCCGAGCCGTGGCTGCGCTACGCCGCGCTGGACGTCGAACTCCTCGTGGACCTGCGCGACGCCCTGGAGAAGGAGCTGGACCGGCAGGGCAAGCTGGACTGGGCGTTGCAGGAGTTCGACGCCATCGCGAGCGCCCCGCCGGCCGAGCCCCGCAGGGAGCCGTGGCGCCGTACGTCCGGGATGCACAAGGTGCGCCGCCGCAGGCAGCTTGCGGTCGTACGGGAGCTGTGGGAGACGCGGGACCGCATCGCTCAGCGGCGCGACGTGTCGCCGGGCAAGGTGCTGCCGGACGCGGCGATCGTGGAGGCGGCGCTGGCCCTGCCGGGCAATGTGCACGCCCTCGCCGCGCTGCACGGGTTCGGGCACCGGACCGGGCGGCGGCAGTTGGAGCAGTGGCAGGCGGCGGTGGACCGGGCGAAGGCCCTGCCGGAGCCGGAGCTGCCGCAGCCGGGACAGCCGGTGACCGGCCCGCCCCCGCCGCGGGCGTGGGCCGACAAGGACCCCTCGGCGGCGGCCCGCCTGTCGGCGGCGCGCGCCGCGGTGACCGCGCTCGCCGAGCGGCTGTCCATGCCCCAGGAGAACGTCGCCTCTCCCGACACCGTCCGCCGGGTCTGCTGGCAGCCGCCGGCCGTGGTCGACGCGGCGTCCGTCTCCGCCGCGCTCGCCGGGTACGGCGCGCGCCCGTGGCAGGTCGGGCTGGTGACGCCCGTGCTGGTGGCCGCGCTGTCGGACAAGGGAGCGTAAGGGCGGCGCCCCGGCCGACGAGATCGCGCCAAGATGTCCGCCCGCCCGGACGTGAACCGCCGGCCGCCCGCCGCCTCTCCCCCGTGCCCGCAGGGCGCGGCCCCTTCGGTGTGACCTTCGCCGCTGGCCCCGCCAGGACTGGGCAGCTACATTACTCGCAAGTAGCATGGGCTTAAGCAAGCGCTCAGCGTCCCGCACCATGGAGGAGAGCCATCGTGCCTCGTACCGTCAGGGACGTCGTCTTCGTCGACGGCGTCCGCACCCCGTTCGGCAAAGCGGGCCCGAAGGGCATCTACCACGAGACTCGCGCCGACGACCTCGTCGTCAAGGCGATCCGGGAGCTGCTGCGCCGCAACCCCGGCCTGGACCCGAAGAAGATCGACGAGGTCGCCATCGCCGCGACCACGCAGATCGGTGACCAGGGCCTGACCCTCGGCCGCACCGCCGGCATCCTCGCCGGCCTGCCGCAGTCGGTGCCCGGTTACTCCATCGACCGCATGTGCGCCGGCGCCATGACCGCCGTGACGACCGTGGCCGGCTCCATCGCGTTCGGCGCCTACGACGCCGTCATCGCCGGTGGCGTCGAGCACATGGGCCGGCACCCGATGGGCGAGGCCGTCGACCCCAACCCGCGGTTCGTGAGCGAGAAGCTGGTGGACGAGTCGGCCCTGTTCATGGGCATGACCGCGGAGAACCTGCACGACCGCTACCCGAGCCTGACCAAGCTGCGCTCCGACGAGTACGCGGTGCGCTCGCAGGAGAAGGCCGCCAAGGCGTACGCCGACGGCAAGATCCAGCAGGACCTGGTCCCGATCTCGGTGCGCCGCACCACCCCCGTGGGCGGCGAGACCGGCTGGGGTCTGGTGACCGCCGACGAGCCGATGCGCCCGGGGACCACCCTGGAGGGGCTGGCCAACCTCAAGACGTCGTTCCGCGTCCACGGCCGCGTCACCGCCGGCAACTCGGCCGGTCTGAACGACGGTGCCACCGCGTCGATCATCGCCAGCGAGGACTTCGCCCGCGAGCACGGCCTGCCGGTCAAGATGCGCCTGGTCTCCTACGCCTTCGCCGGCGTGGAGCCCGAGGTCATGGGCTACGGCCCGATCCCGGCCACCGAGAAGGCGCTCGCCAAGGCGGGTCTGTCCATCTCCGACATCGGCCTGTTCGAGATCAACGAGGCCTTCGCCGTCCAGGTCCTGGCCTTCCTTGAGCACTACGGCATCGCGGACGACGACGCGCGCGTCAACCAGTACGGCGGCGCCATCGCCTTCGGCCACCCGCTGGCCTCCTCCGGCATCCGTCTGATGACGCAGCTGGCCCGCCAGTTCGAGGAGCAGCCGCACGTCCGCTACGGCCTGACCACCATGTGCGTCGGCTTCGGCATGGGCGCGACGGTCATCTGGGAGAACCCGCACTTCGAGGGGGACAAGTGAGCACCACCGAGCTTCTGAAGCAGGCCTCGGACCTGTTCCCCGACGAGGTCGTCACCAGTGCGCACGTGCGCCACTTCGACCTCCCCTTCGGCGCCGGCCGCTTCGCGCTGATCACGCTGGACAACGGCCTGGACCACACCAAGCCGACCACCTTCGGACCGGCCTCGCTCGCGAACCTGAACGCGGCGATCGACCAGGTCGAGAAGGAGGCGGCCGACGGTGCGATCGCCGGCATCGGCATCACCGGCAAGCCGTTCATCTTCGCCGTCGGCGCCGACCTCAAGGGCGTCGAGCTGCTGAAGGAGCACGAGCACGCGCTCGCCATCGGCAAGGGCGGCCACGAGGTCTTCAAGCGCCTCGCGGGCCTCGCCGTGCCGACCTTCGCCTACTACAACGGCGCGGCCATGGGCGGCGGCGTCGAGGTCGGTCTGCACTGCACCTACCGGACCGTCTCCAAGGCGATCCCGGCGTTCTCGCTGCCCGAGGTCTTCCTCGGCCTGGTCCCCGGCTGGGGCGGCTGCACCCTGCTGCCGAACCTGATCGGCGCCGACAAGGCCGTCTCGGTCATCATCGAGAACTCGCTGAACCAGAACCGGCAGCTCAAGGGCAAGCAGGTCTTCGAACTGGGCATCGCCGACGCCCTCTTCGAGGGTGCCGACTTCCTGGAGCAGTCGCTGCTGTGGACGGCCAGGGTCCTCAACGGGGACGTCGAGGTCGAGCGTCCGGAGATCGACCGCGGCGAGGGCTGGGACCAGGCCGTGGCCAAGGGCCGCTTCATCGCCGACTCCAAGGTGCACGGCGCCGCCCCGGCCGCCTACCGTGCCCTGGAGATCATCGACGCCGCCCGCAATGGTGACCTCCAGCAGGGCTTCGACGCCGAGGACCAGGCCCTCGCGGACCTGATCATGGGCGGCGAACTGCGCGCCGGCATCTACTCGTTCAACCTGGTGCAGAAGCGCGGCAAGCGCCCGGTCGGCGCCCCGGACAAGAGCCTGGCCCGCCCGGTCACCAAGGTCGGCGTCGTCGGCGCCGGTCTGATGGCCAGCCAGCTCGCGCTGCTCTTCCTGCGCCGCCTGGAGGTGCCGGTCGTGCTGACCGACATCGACCAGGAGCGCGTCGACAAGGGTGTGGGCTACGTCCAGGCCGAGATCGACAAGCTGCTCGGCAAGGGCCGTATCAACCAGGACAAGGCCAACCGCCTCAAGGCGCTGGTCACCGGTGTCCTGGACAAGGCCGAGGGCTTCGCGGACGCGGACTTCATCATCGAAGCCGTGTTCGAGGAGATGAGCGTCAAGCAGAAGGTGTTCGCGGAGGTCGAGGCGGTCGCCCCGGCGCACGCGGTCCTCGCGACCAACACCTCCTCGCTGTCGGTGTCGGAGATGGCCTCGAAGCTCCAGCACCCCGAGCGGGTCGTGGGCTTCCACTTCTTCAACCCGGTCGCGATCCTGCCGCTGCTGGAGATCGTCCGCGGCGAGCAGACCGACGACGCCTCCCTGGCCACCGCCTTCGCGGTCGCCAAGAAGCTGAAGAAGACCGCGGTGCTGGTCAAGGACGCCCCGGCGTTCGTCGTGAACCGCATCCTGACCCGCTTCATGGGCGAGATCCAGAACGTCATCGACGAGGGCACCCCGGTCGCCGTCGCCGAGAAGGCGGTCGAGCCGCTGGGCCTGCCGATGTCCCCGCTGGTGCTGCTCGAACTGGTCGGCCCGGCGATCGGCCTGCACGTCTCGGAGACCCTCAACCGGGCCTTCCCGGACCGCTTCACGGTCTCCCCGAACCTGAAGGCCGTGGTCGAGGCCGGCAAGCGCGGCTTCTACGTCTACGACAGCGGCACGCCGGAGCTGGACCCCGAGGTCGCCGCGCTTCTCAAGCAGGGCGATGTCGTCCTGACCGAGGAGCAGGTGCGCGACCGCGTCCTGGACGCGGTGGCGCAGGAGATCGGGCTCATGCTCCAGGAGGGCGTCGTCGCCGAGGCCCAGGACATCGACCTGTGCCTGATCACGGGCGCCGGCTGGCCCTTCCACCTGGGCGGCATCACGCCGTACCTGGACCGTGAGGGCGTCTCGGAGCGGGTGAACGGCAAGCCGTTCCTGGCCCCGGGCGTGGCGAGCGTCCCCGCGTAACACCGGTGACGACGTGACGGGCCCCCGCCTCGGCGGGGGCCCTTTCGTCTGCCGGGGCGGTCAGACCGCCCGCCACGCCTCCAGCGCGAGCCCCGGTTCGTCCTTGCGGCGGGTGAGCAGGAGCCGGCCGGTGGACGGGGACAGCGTCGCCGCCACCACCCGGCCGTCCTCGTCCGTCCCGAGGGCCACCCGGGCGTCCACGGTGAGCCGGGGGCCCGACTCGGTCCACCAGGCGCCCGCGGACTCCAGTTCGGTCGGGTAGGCGGCGAAGGCGACGCGGCCGCTCGACGAGCGCTGGGCCAGCAGGGTGCAGTCGTGGCCGTCGAGGTCGCAGCGGACGGCCGTGACCGGGCCGTGGCCGGGCGAGGGCAGCAGGGTGACCGGTTCGCCGCCCGGCCGCCAGGCGCGCAGTTCGTCTCCGGTGCCGGTGTAGTAGAGCGTCGTACTGCCGGCGGACGTGGCGAGGGCGTACAGGCTCCCTGGGCGGACCGGCGCCTTCAGGGGCTCCTGGAGCACCGGCTGGGCGCCGGGCGCCTCCTGACGCCAGTACAGGACGCCCTGCGGGGTGGTCGCGTACAGCTCGACCCTGCCGGACTCCCCCGTCACCGCGGCGAGTCCGTCCTGGACGTCCTTGCCGCCGAGGTCCCGCCAGGGCTCCCAGCCGCCTTTCTCCTTCTGCGCGAGCATGCTCACGCCGCCACCCGCGTTGCGCACGAAGACATGCGCGCGGCCCTGGGCGTCGACGGCGACGGCGGGCGGGCCGGTGCGGTCGCCCTTCTTGTCGGGGTGGCCGACCGGGCTCCAGTCCAGGGCCGCGAGACGGGCGCGGAAGTGGGTGGAGTGCACCAGGCCCGACTCGCCCTTGGCGGTGGGCCGCCAGGACACCAGGTGGGCATAGCCGTCCGCGCCCTGGCCGACGGCCGGGACGGGATGCAGTTTCTGTTCGCCGCCGATCCTGCGCGGCTCGGTCCAGGGGCCGCCGGGGCCGAGTTCCGCCCGGCACAGGACGGCGTCGCCCGACGACTGGTAGACACTGAGCCGGCCGTCTCGGCCGCGAAGGAGCCAGTCTCCGTTCACCCGGTCACTTTAAGCCGGGGCGGTCCGCGCCCGGCCCGCGCCCTCCCCCGACGGTCGGCGAAGGCACCATGGCAGGCATGACGAACCCTCCGGAAACCCCCGGCACCCCCGACACCCCCGGCATCCCCGACACCCCGGTCGCCTCGGACGCGGTCCTGCCCCTGCTCGTCGTCGACGGCGCGAACGTCGTCGGATCCGTGCCCGACGGCTGGTGGCGCGACCGGCGCGGGGCCGCCGAGCGGCTGCGCGACCGCCTGGTGGCGTACGCGGACTCCGGTACGGCGGAACTGCCCGGGCCGCTCGACCTGGTGCTGGTGGTCGAGGGCGCCGCCCGCGGGGTGCCGTCCGTGCCCGGGGTGCGGGTGGTGGAGGCGTCCGGCAGCGGGGACGACCGGATCGTGGAGCTGGCCGCACAGGCGGCGGGCCGTACCTGTCTGGTCGTCACCGCCGACCGTGAACTGCGGCGGCGGGTGACGGCGCTGGGCGCGCGGGTCACCGGACCGCGCGCGGTGCTCGGCTGAGGCCGGAGCCTGTTTCGAAGGTCCCGCCGGTCACGACATCGGGGGCGCGGGCTCCGGCTTCGGCTGCTCGGGATGGGCGAGGCGGCTGTGCGAGCGGCCGTAGAGGAAGTAGACGACGAACCCGATCACCATCCAGATGGCGAACCGCAGCCAGGTCTCGGCGGGCAGATTGAGCATCAGCCAGAACGTGGCGCACACGGACAGGATCGGCACGAACGGAACCCACGGGGTGCGGAAGGCGCGGGGCAGGTCCGGGCGCGTCCTGCGCAGGATGATCACGCTGATGGCGACGACCACGAAGGCGAACAGCGTGCCGATGTTGACCAGTTCGGCCAGCTCGCTGAGGCTGGTGAACCCGGCGACGATCGCGATGATCACGCCGAGCAGGATGGTCGGCCGGTGCGGGGTCCGGAAGCGGGGGTGGACCCGGGAGAAGAAGCGCGGCAGCAGCCCGTCGCGGCTCATCGCGAAGAACACCCGGGTCTGCCCGAGCAGCAGGATCAGGCACACGGTGGTCAGGCCGATGGCGGCGCCGAAGCTGATCACGCCCGCGTACCAGGGGTGCCCGATGGACTTGAAGGCGTCGGCGAGCGGGGCGTCCACGGACAGCTGGGTGTAATGCTGCATGCCGGTGACCACGATGGAGACGGCCACGTAGAGCACGGTGCAGATGAGCAGGGAGCCGAGGATGCCGCGGGGCACGTCCCGCTGCGGGTTGCGGGTCTCCTCGGCCGCGGTGGCCACGATGTCGAAGCCGATGAAGGCGAAGAACACCACCGAGGCGGCGGTGAAGATGCCCATCACGCCGAAGTTGGCGGGCGCCCAGCCGAACATGAGCTGCACCAGCGGGGCCTTGAGGCTGGCACCGGCCGGCACCGGCTGGGCCGGCGGGATGAACGGGCGGTAGTTGTCGGCGCGGACGAAGAACGCGCCCGCGATGATCACGATGAGTACGACGGCCACCTTGATCGCGACGACCAGCGAGGTGATCCGGGCCGAGAGCTTCATGCCGACGACGAGGATCGCGGTCAGGACGAGCACCAGGATCGCGGCGAGGATGTCGAAGCCGAAGCCGTGGGCGCCGTCCCGGCCGGAGAGGTACCCCGGCAGGTGCCAGCCCGCGTTGTCCAGCAGCGAGCGGATGTAGCCGGACCAGCCGACCGCGACCACCGCGGTGCCGAGCGCGAACTCCAGGACCAGGTCCCAGCCGATGATCCAGGCGGGCAGCTCGCCCAGCGAGGCGTAGCTGAAGGTGTACGCCGAGCCCGCCACCGGGACCGTGGACGCGAACTCGGCGTAGCACAGGGCGGCGAGGGCGCAGACCACGCCGGCGGCGACGAAGGCCAGGGCGACCGCGGGTCCCGCGTTGTTCTTGGCGACCTGTCCGGTCAGCACGAAGATGCCGGTACCGATGATCACACCGACACCGAAAACGGTCAGGTCGAGCGCGGAAAGCGACTTCTTGAGCGCATGCTCCGGTTCCTCGGTGTCCCGGATCGACTGCTCGACGTTCTTCGTCCTGAAGAGCGAGCTGCTCACGTTGCGGCCTCCCACGCTCGTCGTCCTCGACCTGGCTCGACATGATCGAGAGGAACGGGACGCGAGTGCCCCGTGACAGGCAGGCTTACGCACGCGGGCCGGTTCCGCCACCGCGAGGAGCGGCGGAACCGGCCCGGTCACAGGCGCTGTTCCTAGTCGCGCGCGGATTCCACGGACTCCACCGCGTCCGCCGTACGGTCGAACCGGCCGTCCAGCCTGGCGACCAGGCCGGTGACCTGCCGGGCGATGTCCGGCGCGGTGAGACCGATCTCGGCGAGCACCTCGGCGCGCGAGGCGTGGTCGAGGAAGCGCGGCGGGATGCCGAAGTCGCGCAGCGGCACGTCCACGCCCGCGTCGCGCAGCGCCTGGGCGATGGTGGAGCCGACGCCGCCGACCCGGCTGTTGTCCTCGACGGTGACGACGACCCGGTGCCGTTCGGCCAGCGGGGCCATCGCCTCGTCCACCGGCTTGACCCAGCGCGGGTCGACCACGGTGGTGGAGATGCCCTGCTTGTCGAGCAGGGCGGCGATCTCCAGGCACATCGGGGCGAGGGCGCCGACGGAGACCAGGAGCACGTCCGGCCGTTCGGTGCCCGCCTCGCGCAGCACGTCCATGCCGCCGACGCGGCCGACGGCGGGGACGGCGGGGCCGACGGCGCCCTTGGAGAAGCGCACCACGGTCGGCGCGTCCTCGACGGCGACGGCCTCGCGGAGCTGGGCCCGCACCTGGTCGGCGTCGCGCGGCGCGGCCATCCTGAGGCCCGGCACGACCTGAAGGATCGACATGTCCCACATGCCGTTGTGGGAGGCGCCGTCGGTGCCGGTGACGCCGGCCCGGTCGAGCACGAAGGTGACGCCGCACTTGTGCAGGGCCACGTCCATCAGGACCTGGTCGAAGGCGCGGTTGAGGAAGGTGGCGTAGACGGCGAAGACGGGGTGGACGCCGGCGTGGGCGAGGCCGGCGGCGGAGACGGCGCCGTGCTGCTCCGCGATGCCCACGTCGTACACCCGGTCGGGGAAGCGCTTGGCGAACCGGTCGAGGCCGACCGGCTGGAGCATGGCCGCGGTGATGGCGACGAGGTCCTCGCGCTCCTCGCCCAGCCGGACCATCTCCTCGCCGAACACGGAGGTCCAGTCGGCGCCGGAGGCGGCGATCGGCAGGCCGGTGTCCGGGTGGATCCGGCCGACGGCGTGGAAGCGGTCGGCCTCGTCCTGGAGGGCGGGCTGGTAGCCGCGGCCCTTCTCGGTGAGGCAGTGCACGATGACCGGGCCGCCGAACCGCTTGGCGCGGGTCAGCGCCGACTCCAGCGCCTCGATGTCATGGCCGTCGATCGGGCCGACGTACTTCAGGCCGAGGTCCTCGAACATGCCCTGCGGGGCGATGAAGTCCTTCAGGCCCTTCTTGGCGCCGTGCAGCGTCTCGTAGAGCTGCCTGCCGACGACGGGGGTCTTCTCCAGCACCTCGCGGGTGCGGGCGAGGAAGCGCTCGTAGCCGTCGGTGGTGCGCAGGGTGGCCAGGTGGTTGGCGAGTCCGCCGATGGTGGGGGCGTACGACCGCTCGTTGTCGTTGACGACGATGACGAGGGGGCGGTCCTTGGCGGCGGCGATGTTGTTGAGCGCCTCCCAGGCCATGCCGCCGGTCAGCGCGCCGTCGCCGATGACGGCGGCGACGTGGCTGTCCCGCTTCATGAGCTGGTTGGCCTTGGCGATGCCGTCGGCCCAGCCGAGCACGGTGGAGGCGTGGCTGTTCTCGATGACGTCGTGGTCGGACTCGGCCTGCGCGGGGTAGCCCGACAGGCCGCCCTTCATCTTCAGCCGGGAGAAGTCCTGGCGGCCGGTGAGCAGCTTGTGCACGTAGGACTGGTGGCCGGTGTCGAAGAGCACCTTGTCCTTCGGGGACTCGAAGACCCGGTGCAGGGCGATGGTGAGCTCGACCACGCCGAGGTTGGGGCCCAGGTGTCCGCCGGTCTTGGAGACGGCCTCCACGAGGAAGGTCCGGATCTCACCTGCCAGCTGGTCCAGCTCTTCCAGGCTGAGCCGGTCCAGATCGCGCGGTCCCCTGATGCGGGTCAGCAGCGGCACCCGTGCCTCCTTGCAGTAGAGCTGATCGAGCTTTCGCCGGGCTCGACGAGTCTAATGTTCCGCCCGAGCGGCCGGTGCGCGGGCGGTGGGTCGTGGCTCGAACGGCTGTGCCCGGCGGAGACGGCCGATCCCGCACCGGGGCACGGCTGTGCCCGGCACCTGTGTCGGTGCCGGGCACAGCCGTGCGGATCGCGGGCGGCCTCAGGCGCGCCCGGCCGCCTTCTGGCTCTTGCGGGACACGGAGTCGATGACCACCGCGCCCAGGAGCACCGCACCGGTGATCATGTACTGGATCGAGGTGTTCATGTTCAGCAGGTCGAGACCGGTCTGGATCGACTGGATGACCAGCATGCCGAGCAGCGCGGACCACACCGAGCCGCGACCGCCGAAGAGGCTCGTGCCGCCGATGACCGCGGCGGCGATGGCGAGCATCAGCGTGTTGCCGCCGCCCGCGTTCAGCGTCGCGCTCGACGTCTGGCCGGCGAAGAACATGCCGCCGAGGGCCGCGAAGCCACCGGAGATGGCGAACACGCTGATCCGCACCAGCGGCACGTTGATACCGGCACGGCGCGCCGCCTCGATGCCACCGCCGACCGCGAAGACCTTACGGCCGTACTTCGTACGACGGAGCACGAAGTCGACGACGACCAGCGCGGCGAGGAAGATCACCAGGGCGTTGGAGACACCGGAGGCGTTGTTCAGCGTGGCCGCGGCGGCGAAGGACGCGACCGCGAGCAGTCCGGCTCGGAACAGGATCTCGCTGGTGGGCCGGAAGGGCACCCCGGCCGCCCGGCGGCGGCGCTGCTCGTTGAACGAGCCCACCAGCATCAGCACGACACCGAGGCCCGCCAGCAGGTAGGCGCCGACGATGGCCTGGTCCATGAAGAACGAGTTCTGGCCGAAGATGTGCACAGGGCCGGAGTCCGACGGGATGTTGATCGTTCCACTGGAGCCGAGCAGCCACAGCATCAGGCCGTTCCAGCCGAGGAAGCCGGCCAGGGTCACCACGAACGCCGGTACACCGATCTTGGCGAAGAACCAGCCGTGCACGGCGCCGATGACGATGCCCGTGACGATCGTCAGGACCAAGGCCAGCCAGGGGTTCATGCCGTGGCTGACCACGAAGGTCGCGAAGACGGTGGACGACAGGCCGCTGACCGAGCCGACGGAGAGGTCGATCTCACCGAGCAGCAGCACGAACACCAGGCCGATGGCGAGCATGCCGGTGGCCGACAGGAAGTAGCTGATGTTGGACAGGTTGTCCGCGCTGAGGAACAGGCTGTTCTTGAGCTGGAAGATCGTCCAGATGACGATCAGGCCGACGAAGACCGGGAGCGAACCCAGTTCGCCGCCCTTCACCTTGCGCTTGAACTCGGTGAGGTAACCCTTGAGGCCCTCCTCGCGGACCAGCAGGCGCGGGTCGACGACGGGCACCGGGGCGGCCGTGGGGTCCTCCGCGGGGGCCGCGTTCTCCGGGGTCTCCACCGCGGTGTCGGCCTTCTCGGCCTCGGACGAGCCCTCGTCCTTCACGGTCTTGGACGTGTCACTCACTTTGCCGCCTCCGTGCTGCGACGCTCCGCACGACGAGTCACGGCGTTCTCCGTGGCTCCCGTGATCGCGGCGATGATCTCTTCGTGGCTGGTGCTCTTCACGGGGAAGGAGCCGTTGTTCCTGCCCAGGCGCAGGACGGCGACGGTGTCCGCGACCGCCTTGACGTCCGCCATGTTGTGGCTGATGAGGATGACGCCGAGGCCGCGCTCGCGCAGCCGCTCGACCAGGTCGAGGACCTGTGCGGTCTGCTCGACGCCGAGGGCGGCGGTGGGCTCGTCGAGGATGACCACCTTCGGGTCGCCGATCAGGGCGCGGGCGATGGCCACGACCTGGCGCTGACCACCGGAGAGGCTCGCGATCGGGATGCGCACGCTCGGGATCCGGATCGAGAGCGTGCTCAGCAGCTCACGGGCCTGCTTCTCCATCGTGACCTCGTCGATGGCGCCGTAGTGCAGCAGCTCGCGGCCGAGGAAGAGGTTGCCGACGACGTCGAGGTTGTCGCACAGGGCGAGGTCCTGGTAGACGGTCGCGACGCCGAGTCCCTGGGCGTCTTGCGGCTTGGTGATGCTGACCGGCTTGCCGTCCCATTCGATGACGCCGTCATCGATGGGGTGGACACCCGCGATCGTCTTGACCAGGGTCGACTTTCCTGCGCCGTTGTCGCCCACCAGGGCGACCACTTCTCCGGCGTGGACCTCCAGTTCGACATCGGTGAGGGCCTGGACCGCACCGAATCGCTTGGAGACTCCGCGCAACGCCAGCACGGGCGTAGCGGACACGTGAACCATCTCCTTCGCCGCCTGACCGGCGGGAATTCCGCGCCGGGGGGTCGGGCGCGGAGGAGCGTGCATGCAGCACGCGGCTTACAGAATGAACAGGGGCGAATCCGCTGCCGGCGGCAACGGGATCCGTCCGACGCCCGCCCCGGCAGCGGGGTACGAAGGCCGGGGCGGGCGTCGGACAGGTTTCGCGTGACCGCTGAGGCGGTCAGGGCCCGGGCGGCTCTGCGAGCCTGGCCCGAGCGACGCTCAAGTGCTTACTCGAGACCGGCGGCCTTGCAGGCCTTGGCGTAGGCGGCGGTGCAGATGTCCTGGACGGTGTAGAGCTTGTCCTTGATCACCGTGTCCTTGATGTTGGCCTTGGTGACCGACACCGGGGTCAGCAGCTGCGAGGGCACCTTGTCACCGGAGCCGCTGGTCTTCGTCACGGTGGCGACGGACGAGATGCTCTTGCCCTGGAGCAGGTCGACCGCGACCTCGGCCGCGGCCTCGGCCTCCGGCTTGAAGGCCTTGTATACGGTGCTGGACTGGGTGCCCGCGACGATGCGCTGGATGCCCGCGAGCTCCGCGTCCTGGCCGGTCAGCGGGATGCCGCTGATGCCGGAGCCCTTGAGCGTGGTGGCGATGCCGCCGGACATGCCGTCGTTGGCGGAGTAGACGCCCGCGATCTTCTTGGCGCCGAGCTGCGTGATGGCCGCCTTCATCTTCTGGGCGGCGACGGTGTCCTGCCACAGGCCGGACTGCTCGTAGGCGATGTCGACCTTGCCGTCGAGGACGCTGTGGGCGCCCTTCTTGAACTCCGCGGCGTTCGGGTCGGCGTCGTCACCGTTGATCATGACGACCTTCGACGACTTGGTGGCCTTGGAGCCGAGCGCGTCGACCAGCGCCTGGCCCTGGAGCTCGCCGACCTTGACGTTGTCGAAGGAGACGTACGCCGAGACCGGGCCCTGGGCGAGGCGGTCGTAGGCGACGACCTTGATGCCCTTGTTGACCGCGGTCTGGATGGAGGACTTGATGGCGGCGGAGTCCTGCGCGCTGACCACGATCACCTTGACACCCTTGGTGATCATGCTGCTGACCTGCTGGGCCTGCTTGGCGGCGTCACCGGCGGCGTTCGCGTACTCGACCTTGCAGTCCGAGCAGAGCGCGCTGACCTTGGCCTCGAAGTAGGGCTTGTCGAACTTCTCGTAGCGCGCGGTGACGCTGTCGGGGAGCAGCAGGCCGATGGTCTTGCCGCCGGAACCACTGCTGGAGGAGTCGTCGCTCTTCTTGTTGTCGCCCGCTTTACCACAGGCGGCCAGCGAAAGGGCCATGGAAACAGCGGCGGTGCCAATGACGACTCTACGCATCGTTGCGTTCATTGTTGGGGTGCCTCCCTGACAGGGCCGCACTGCGGCCGAGGTGGTGGTGAGTCAACTCGGCCACGCGTACGACGTCAAGAAGTAAATTCTTAACGAGATGGCAACGGTGCCATCCGTTATCTAAGTGAAGGCAGGCGTGGACACAGCCGGAGCGCCGGTGGCAGAACCGTCCAGAAGCGCCGAATCACCCATCTCGCTCAGGGCGAGCGCGAGCGCGCCCAGCACCTCCGCACGGCCCCCAAGTGCCCCTGGGAGAACCGAGAGTTGGCGGGCCGCGCTGGGGATCGCATAGCGGCTCACGGACTCCCTGATGGGCCCCAGAACCAGCTCGCCGGCCTCCGCGAGATCACCGCCGAGGACCACTCGGCTGGGGTTCAGCAGATTACACAGGTTGGCAACACCGCTGCCGATGTGGCGGCCGACGTCGGCGATCACCCGGCGGCACCCCGGGTCGCCCTCCCGGGCGAGCCGTACGACGCCTTCCATGGTCAGGCCGGGGCCGTGGCCCGGTTGGAGCAGCGGGAGGACGTAGGGGGCGGCCGCGAAGGTCTCCAGGCAGCCGCGGTTGCCGCAGCGGCAGACCGGCCCCGACTCGTCCAGGGTGATGTGCCCGATCTCGCCCGCGGTGCCGCCGGGCCCCCGGTAGATCTTGCCGTCGATCACCAGGCCGGCGCCGACGCCGCTGGCGACCTTGATGTAGGCCAGGTCGCGCACGCCCTTGCCGCTGCCCCAGACCAGCTCGCCGAGGGCGCCGAGGTTCGCGTCGTTGTCCACGTGCACCGGCACGCCGAGGCGTTCGCGCAGCTCCGCGGCGGGCTTGGTGCCGCCCCAGCCGGGCAGGATGGTGATGGATCCGAGGGTGCCGGACTCCAGCTCCAGCGGGCCGGGCACGCCGAGGCCCACGCCCGCGATCTTGGACCGGTCGACCCCGGTGGCCCTGAGCAGCCGGTTGATCAGTTCCTCGGCCCGGTCGAAGCCCTGGGCCGCGGAGGCGTCCACGTCCAGCGGCTCGGCCTCCTCGATCAGCACCTGGTGGGCCAGGTTGCCGACGGCGACGCGCAGGTGGGTGTGGCCGAAGTCGACGCCGATCACGACGCCCGCGTCCCCGCTGAGGCTGACGCTGCGGGCCCGGCGCCCGCCCGCGGAGGTGGGGGTGACCTCGACCGTCCCGCCGTCCTTCAGTTCCCGCACGATGTTGGAGACCGTGGCGGCGGACAGGCCGGTGCTCCGCGCGATCTCCGCCTGTGTGAGGGAACCGGCCAGCCGGACGGCCCGTACCACCCGCTCCAGGTTGGCTCGGTGCAGTGACGACTGCGACCCTGGAGTCTCCACGACGACCTCCTGAGCGGGGGGCCGCTTCGGCGGGGCCCCATGTATGTCCAACTAGTGAACTCTAAGCTGAGCCGTTCGGGGCGACTCCCGTCAAGAGGTTGACCCGGATCCGGGGCATCCGCCACAACGGCGCACGCCGCCCGGAGGCCGGACGGCGTGCGCACGATGATTACGAGGCGTCACCCCCGCTGGGCCGGGCGGGCTACTTCAGCGCCCCCGCGGTGAGCCCCTGGACCACCTGCCGCTGGAAGACGATGTACGCCCCGAGCACCGGCAGCATGGCCATCACCAGGCCCGCGAAGAGCCCCGACCAGTCACCCTTGTAGCCCTGACTGACCGCCAACTGGACCAGCCCCTGGGTGAGCACCTTCTTGTCGGGGTCGGTGTTGAGGACCGTGGGCAGCATGTACTGGTTCCACTGGCCCAGGAAGTTGAAGATGCCCACGCTGATCAGACCGGGCTTGGCCATGGGCAGCATGATCTGGAAGAACGTACGCGTGTGCGAAGCCCCGTCCACGAACGCCGCCTCCGCCACCGAGGTCGGCAGGGTGCGGAAGAAGGCCGTGAGGAAGAAGACGGTGAACGGGAGCGAATACGCGATGTAGACCAGGATCAGCCCGTGGATGGTGTTCAGCAGGCCCATGTTGTTCACCACGTAGAACAACGGGACCAGGGCCAGCATGATCGGGAAGCTCATGCCGCCGATGAACAGGTAGTAGATGAACCGGTTGCCCGGGAAGTCGAAGCGGGCGAGCACATAGGCGGCCATGGAGCCGAGCACCAGGGTGCCGATGAGCGAACCGCCGACCACCAGGACGGTGTTGAGGAAGTAGTCGCTCATGTTGGCGTCGGTCCAGGCCCGCGCCCAGTTCTCGAAGTGCAGCCGGTCCGGCAGCGCCCAGGGCGAGCCGAAGATGGAGCTGTCGTTCTTGAAGGACGTCATCACCGCCCACAGCAGCGGCAGGACCACCATGATCGCCCAGACGACCAGCACGCCGTGCGAGAAGACGTTGAGGACGCCGCCCTCCTTTTTACGGCGGCCGGGCTTCGAAACCGGCAGGTCCACCTTGGAGACGGGTCCACCGGACTCGGCCGGCAGCGGAGCGGGGGTCTCGGTCGTCTTCATCGGTTCAGAACTCCAGCCGCTCGCGACGGCCCAGCCGCATCACGATCGCCGCGAACGCGAGCGTGACGACCAGCAGGGCGACGCCGATGGTGGTGGCGTAGGCGGCCTGACCGTCCCGGAACGCCTTCTGGTACACGTACAGGACCAGCACCGTGGTCGAGTAGTCGGGCCCGCCCGGACCGGTCGTCATGATCTGTACGACGGCGAACGACTCGGCGCCGAGCGCGAGGATGCCCATGTAGACCCAGCCGGACTGCACGGTGTCCCACAGCAGGGGCAGGGTGATGCGGAAGAAGGTGGTGGCGCGGCTCGCCCCGTCGATCAGCGCGGCCTCGTACAGCTCGGCCGGGATCGAGGCCATGCCCGCGGAGAACAGGACCACGAAGAAGCCGGTCGTGGACCAGACGAGCACCGCCATCACACACCACAGGGCGAGGCTCGGATCGCCCAGCCACAGGGGCTGGAGGTGGCCGAGTCCGATGCCGCGCAGGAGCGAGTTGATCGCCCCGCTGTCCGGGTTGTACGCGAACTGGAACAGCAGCGCCACGATCGCGATGGACAGCACCTGCGGAAAGAAATAAACGATCTTGTAGAAGGAGGAGCCCCGCACACCCGTGATCGCGGGGCCGCCCCTTCTGCGTCGTCCGCCCACATTGATCATGAAGGCGAAGAAGAGCGCCAGACTGATCGTCACGACCGGTAGCACCAGGGCGAAGAGCAGGCTGTGCTGCAACGACTTCCAGAAGATGTCGTCGTCGAGCATCCTCTTGTAGTTGTCGAAGCCGACCATCTTGAATTCGGGGCTCAGGCCGGTCCAGTCCGTGAACGAGTAGTAGATGGACTGGATGAACGGCCACACCACGAACAGCGCGTACAGTCCCAGGGGCACTGCCAAAAACCCCACGATGAACCGGTACTTGCCGTGCTGCATCGCCACTCCGGTGCGCTCGGGGGTGCTGGTTACTGGTGCTTGTAGTGCTTGATCGTGGTGTCCTTGGCCGCCTCGTCGGCGAAGCCCTGGATCTTCTTTATGGCCTCCGCCGGAGTGATGCGGCCGGCCATCATCTCGCCGAGCGCGCCCACGCCGATCTTCTCCTTCTCCAACTGCACGTACCAGTCCTGGAGGCGGGGGTTGACCACGTTGGCGCCGGCGAGCTGGAGCGCCGCCACGCCGGACTTCAGGCCCGGGGTCAGCTCGATGCCGCTGGTGCCGCCGTTGTACGCGGTCAGCGACTTCACCTTGGCGGTGAAGTTCTTCGAGGACGCCTCCGACAGCATGATGCGGAGCTGCTCCATGCCGCCCTCGGGGTTCGCGGCCTTGGAGGGCACGATGAACGGTTCGCCGCCGGAGGCCCAGATGGTGCCGAAGGGCATCTTGTCGCTGCTGTCGATGCCGGTGGGCGCGGAGACGGCGAGGTCGAAGTCCTTGGGGATGACGTTCGCCGACTCGTTCTCCACCCAGGAGCCGTTGGGGATGAACAGCGCCTCGCCCTTGGCCCACGCGGTCTGCGACTGGATGTGGTCGAGACCGGGCGTGCCCTTGAGGACGTAACCCTTCTTGTACAGCTCGTAGTACGCCTCGAAACACGCCTTGACCGCCGGGTGCTTCCAGGCGTTCGGCTCCAGGTTGTCGATGGCGTCGAGGACATCGCGGCCGCCGACCTTGCCGATCATCGGGTAGAGCGAGAAGGGGATGTAGTACGGGTACTTGCCCGCGTACGTCCAGCCCGCCATGCCCTTCTTCTTGGCCTTGGCGCACACCTGGAGCATCTCGTCCCAGGTCTTCGGGTACTCGGCGTCGAGCGAGTCGAGGGCCTTCTGCGAGTACCAGACGCCGTAGACCGTGTAGGCGTAGTACAGGATCCACACCGGCTTGCCGTCGAACTGGCCCATCTCCACGATGCCGGGGCGCAGCGTGTCGCGGACCTTCTTGTTCGGGTCGTCGTACGACGGCGCGTCCAGGAGCGGGGTGAGGTCGGTGAGCTGGCTCTTGCCGACCAGGACGCCCATGTCCATCTGCTCGGCGCCGGAGTTGTCGATGAGGTCCGGCGGGTTGCCCTGGTTGAAGCGGGGCTGGAGGGTGGACTGGATCTTCTGGGTGGCGGCGAACTTCACCGTGGCCTTCGGGAAGTCCTTCTCGTAGATCTTGACCGCGTCCTGCGCGTACTCCTTGCCGAAGCCGCCGTCGAAGAGGACGAACTCCATCTTGGCGGTGTTGTTGACGCCGAGGGGGTTCTTGGTGGTCTTCTCGCCGGCCTTGGCCTTGCTCTGGCCGTCGCCGCCGCTGCTCGCACAGGCGGACAACAGGCCCATCCCCGGAACGGCGACCAGGCCGAGCGCGGCGGACCGCCTGATCAGTTCTCGGCGGCCGACACCCTCACGGTCGTGCGCAGTGGATCCCATGCTCAAGTCCTCGCCTTCTCCAGGACTCAGGCGGTGAACCGGATCCTGCCCGGCACCGCGTTCGGGTCAAGCTGGGTGGTGCAGGAAGTTCTTCGTGCATGTACTGCCGGGATTGCTCTTGTACCGGGCGCCGACAGGTATAGTCCATTTCCCGTCAGCGGAGCAAGATCGAATACAGGGTTCCCGGCGGGTCTTTTCCGAGTTGAGACCTCACGGACACGGGACCGGGCCGCACGAAGCCTCCGGGAAATCGGCACGACATCAGCCCCGCGAACGACACGCCCAACCCCCTTGACACGGCTCGCCACTTGATCACCTACTTGGTTCCTGTGCCCCGTTTCTGACAACGTTGTCCGCAATGGCGCACGGAGGGAATTCCGTACATGCAGCGGAGAACTCGGCACAGATGGGTCCGGGCGGCCGTCCTCACGGCCGCCTTCGTCATGGCCGCGGGCGCGCGGGGCGCCGCGGTCGCACTGCCCGCCCACGCCCCGGCGGCCG
The DNA here is from genome assembly GCF_040706415.1 of Streptomyces sp. NPDC048106. Classification (NCBI taxonomy): domain Bacteria; kingdom Bacillati; phylum Actinomycetota; class Actinomycetes; order Kitasatosporales; family Streptomycetaceae; genus Streptomyces; species Streptomyces sp. NPDC048106. The sequence continues at coordinate 312,122 of NZ_JBEZND010000003.1, forward strand.
GCCGGGAGTTCGCGTCCTCGTTCGAGGCGGGGGACCCCGCGCCGGACTGGCTGGACACGGTCGACACCGGCCCCGGCGGCACCCCGCGCGCCTCGGGCGTGGACGGCGGCTACAGCACCGGCCTACCGGGCAATGTGAACGACCGCGTCACCGAGGTCCGGGCGAGCGGCGAGAACACCGGCGCGGGCGAGGTCGCGGAGAACCTGGCCGACGGCGAGCCCGGCACCAAGTGGCTGGTCCTCCGGCCCAGCGGCTGGGCGGAGTTCGACCTGGACCGGCCCGCAGAGGTGCGGAGGTACGCGCTGACGTCGGCCAACGACGACGCCGGGCGCGACCCCCGGGACTGGACGCTGCTCGGCTCGGCCGACGGCAAGAAGTGGAAGACCCTCGACACCCGCTCCGGCGAGACCTTCCCCGAGCGGTTCCAGACCAAGTCGTACGAGCTGCCGCAGCCGGCCGGGTACCGGCACTTCCGTCTGGAGGTGACGCGGAACAACGGCGCCCCGGACCTCCTCCAGCTCGCCGACGTGCAGTTCTCCACGGGCGGCAGCGGCGGCCCGGTGCCACGGGACATGCGCACGCTGGTCGACCGGGGCCCCACCGCCTCGCCGACGGCGAAGGCACGGGCCGGGTTCACCGGGACCAGGGCGCTGCGCTACGCCGGGCGGCACACGGCGGACGGGCGCGCGTACTCGTACAACAAGGTGTTCGACGTCGATGTGCGGGTCGGCCGCGACACGCGGCTGTCCTACCGGATCTTCCCGTCGATGGCCGACGGAGACCGGGACTACGACGCCACGAACGTCTCCCTCGACCTGGCCTTCACCGACGGCACCTACCTCAGCGCCCTGGGCGCGCTGGACCAGCACGGGTTCCCGCTGTCGCCGCGCGGGCAGGGCGACTCCAAGTCGCTGTACGTCAACCAGTGGAACGACGTCGTCTCGCGGATCGGGTCGGTCGCGGCCGGGAAGACGGTCGACCGGATCCTGGTCGCGTACGACTCCCCCGGCGGCCCGGCGAAGTTCCGCGGCTGGATCGACGACGTGTCTTTGAAACCGGTCGCGCCCGAAACCCCGAAAGCGCATCTCTCCGACTACGCGCTCACCACGCGCGGCACGAACTCCAGCGGCAGTTTCTCGCGTGGCAACGATTTCCCGGCGACCGCGCTGCCGCACGGTTTCAACTTCTGGACGCCGGTGACCAACGCGTCTTCGCTGAGCTGGCTTTACGAGTACGCACATGCGAACAACGAGGCCAATCTGCCGACCATCCAGGCGTTCGCCGCGAGCCATGAGCCGAGCCCGTGGATGGGGGACCGCCAGACCTTCCAGGTGATGCCGTCGGCCGCGTCCGGCACCCCGGACACCGGCCGCGAGGCGCGCGCGCTGGCGTTCCGGCACGAGAACGAGACGGCGCGGCCGTACTACTACGGCGTCCGGTTCGAGAACGGGCTCAGGGCGGAGATGGCGCCGACCGACCACGCGGCGGCGCTGCGCTTCACCTACCCCGGCGCCGACGCGAGCGTGCTGTTCGACAACGTCACCGCGCAGGCGGGCCTGACCCTCGACAAGGAGCACGGCACCGTCACCGGCTATTCGGACGTCAGGTCGAGCCTGTCGACCGGCGCGACGCGGCTTTTCGTGTACGGCGTGTTCGACAGACCGGTGACGGACGGGTCCGCCCGTGGGGTGAAGGGCTGGCTGCGCTTCGCGACGGGCGCCGGCCACACGGTCACCCTGCGCCTGGCGACCTCGCTGATCGGCGTCGACCAGGCGAAGGCCAACCTGCGTCAGGAGATCCCGGACGGCACCTCCTTCGACACCGTGAAGTCGCGGGCGCGGCGCACCTGGGACCGGCTGCTCGGCAAGGTCGAGGTGGCGGGCGCCACGCCGGACCAGCTCACCACGCTGTACTCCAGCCTGTACCGGCTGTACCTGTACCCCAACTCGGGCTACGAGAAGGTGGACGGCGCCGACCGGTACGCCTCCCCGTTCTCCCCGGCGCGGGGCCAGGACACCCCGACGCGCACCGGCGCGAAGATCGTGGACGGCGAGGTGTACGTCAACAACGGCTTCTGGGACACCTATCGGACGACATGGCCGGCGTACTCGTTCCTGACGCCCACGCAGGCGGGCCGGTTGATCGACGGCTTCGTGCAGCAGTACAAGGACGGTGGCTGGACCTCGCGCTGGTCCTCGCCCGGTTACGCGGACCTGATGACCGGCACCTCGTCGGACGTCGCGTTCGCCGACGCCTATGTCAAGGGGGTGCGGTTCGACGCGAAGGCGGCGTACGCGGCGGCGCTGAAGAACGCGACGGTGGTCCCGCCGTCGTCCGGGGTGGGCCGCAAGGGCATGAGCACCTCGCCGTTCCTCGGCTACACCGGCACCGACACCGCCGAGGGGCTGTCCTGGGCGATGGAGGGGTACGTCAACGACTACGGCATCGCCCGGATGGGCGAGGCGCTGTACGGGAAGACGGGCGAGAAGCACTACCGGGAGGAGTCGGACTACTTTCTCAACCGGGCCCGCGACTACGTCAGTCTCTTCGATCCCCGGGTGGGCTTCTTCCAGGGCAGGGACACCAGCGGTAACTGGCGTCAGAACCAGGCAAGTTACGACCCCCGGGTGTGGGGTTACGACTACACGGAGACCAACGGCTGGGGCTACGCCTTCAGCGTCCCGCAGGACACCCGGGGCCTGGCCGGGCTGTACGGCGGCAAACACCAACTCGCCCAGAAGCTGGACGAGTTCTTCGCCACGCCGGAGACTGCATCGCCGGAGTTCGTCGGCTCCTACGGCGGGGTCATCCACGAGATGACCGAGGCGCGGGACGTGCGCATGGGCATGCTCGGGCAGTCCAACCAGGTCGCGCACCACGTCCCGTACATGTACGACGCGGCGGGGCAGCCCTGGAAGACGCAGGCGGCGGTGCGGCAGATCCTGTCCCGGCTCTACCTCGGCAGCGAGATCGGGCAGGGCTATCTCGGTGACGAGGACAACGGCGAGCAGTCGGGCTGGTTCCTGTTCTCCGCGCTCGGCTTCTACCCGCTCGTCATGGGCAGCGGCGACTACTCCATCGGCTCCCCGCTGTTCAGGAAGGCCACCGTGCATCTGGAGAACGGGCACGACCTGGTGGTGAACGCGCCGGAGAACAGCGCGAAGAACGTGTACGTCCAGAAGGTGACCGTCAACGGCCGCCCCTGGAGGTCGACTTCGCTGCCCCACTCGCTGCTGGCCGAGGGCGGGGAGCTGACGTTCACCATGGGGCCCCGGCCCTCCGCCTGGGGCAGTGGCAAGGACGCGGGTCCGGTCTCGATCACGCGGGACGACCGGGCGCCGACGCCCCGGGCGGACGTCCTCACGGGCGAGGGCCCGCTGTTCGACAACACCTCGGCGACGGAGGAGACGGTCGACTCCGTCGCCCTGCCGGTGAGTCGGGCCGTGCGCCCCGTTCAGTACACGCTGACGTCGGCGGCCGACCACACCAAGGCACCGACCGGCTGGACCCTCCAGGGCTCCACCGACGGCACGACTTGGCGAACCCTGGACCACCGCTCCGGCGAGACCTTCACCTGGGACCGGCAGACCAGGGCGTTCACCATCGCCTCACCGGGCACGTACGCCAAGTACCGGCTGCTGCTGGACAGTTCGGCGACGCTCGCGGAGGTGGAACTGCTGGCCTGACCTCAGGGGGCGAACTCGCACCACACCGTCTTCCCGGGCAGCCGCTCCCCCACGCCCCACTTGTCGGCCAGCACCGACACGAGCAGCAGCCCGCGCCCGCCCTCGTCCGTGGCGGCGTCCACGACCGCCGGGACACCCGTTCCGCTGTCGTGGACCTCGACCCGGACGAGGGCACCGTCGTACCGCAGCCGCAGCAGGAAGCCCCGGCCCGGCGGGGCACCGTGCACCACGGCGTTGGTGGCCAGCTCGCTCACACACAGCAACACGTCCGCGCTCCGCTCCCAGCCGGACAGGCCCCAGTACGACAGCGACCACGCCGTGAACCGTCGGGCGGCGGGGACGGAGCGGCGGGCGCGGGCGTAGAACTGGTCGCGCTGGCGGAGGAGATCGATCTGCTCGTTCACGGGACGAATGTCGCCCAGCGTGACTAGCCTGCATCAGTATGTGATCCCGTACAGATTGTTTGTACGGGTTCGTGCGGGGTGGCGTACGGACGGTGCGGGGAGTTCAACAGGCATGACGCCTACACGGAGGAAGAACCAGTCGGCCATGAAGATGCTGGGCCGTCAACTGGCTGTGGCCCGGCGAGCGGCAGGTCTGAGCCAACCCGCGCTGGCCGCGGCGCTGAGCGTGAACGACGAGACCATCGCGTCGATCGAACAGGGCCGACGCCCACTGAAGCTGGACATCGCCGAGCGGTGCGACGAGCTTCTGGAGACGCGGGGGACGTTGGCGGCGGGGGTGACGAACCTGCCGGAGATCGACCAGTTTCCGCTGTGGGCGGAGGAGTATATGGATCAGGAGAAGGTGGCTATTGCGCTGTCGTGGTACGACGCCTTGGTCGTGCCGGGTCTGCTCCAGACCGAGGCGTACGCCCGAGCACTGTTGAGTGGTCGCATCCCCGCTTACACCGCCGACGAACTCGAGTCGAAGATCGAGGGCCGGATGAAGCGCCGCGAGATCCTCCGGCGCACAGATCCGCCGACACTGAGTTTCATCGTCTGGGAGCCCGCGCTGCGTTGGCCCACTGGAGGCAACGAGACACACCTTGAGCAGATGCAGTTTCTTCGCGAGTGCTCCGAACTCCCCAACGTCTCACTGCAGATCCTTCCACTGGACCGCCCCCATCACGCGGGCGACGCAGGCCCCTTCACCTTGCTGGAAACACCCGACCACCAGCACCTGGCCTACACCGAATCCCAGCGCGGAAGCCAATGGGTCTCCGACCCCGGCGAAGTCTCTATCCTGGCTCGCAAGTATGCGATGCTGCGGACACAAGCCCTCACGGTTGAGGACTCGAGAAGACTGCTTGATCGTCTGCTAGGAGAGCAATGAGCGCCGCACTTCAGTGGTTCAAGTCGAGCTACAGCAGCAGCGAAGGCGGCCAGTGCCTCGAAGTGGCCGTCAATTGGCGCAAGTCGAGCTACAGCGGCAGCGACGGCGGCCAGTGCGTGGAAGTCGCCGCCTGCCCCCACTCCATCCACATCCGTGACTCGAAGCAGAACCCCTCAAAGGCGCCCACCCTCCGCGTCAGCCCTCTCACCTGGGCCGCCTTCACGTCCTCGGTCAAGTGACGTCCTGCTCGACCGCCTGCTAGGAGAGCAATGAGCGCGGAAGCACTTCAGTGGTTCAAGTCGACCTACAGCGGCAGCGAAGGCGGCGCCTGCCTCGAAGTGGCCGTCGCCTGGCGCAAGTCGAGCTACAGCGGTGACGAGGGCGGCCAATGCGTGGAAGTCGCCGCCTGCCCCCACTCCATCCACATCCGTGACTCGAAGCAGAACCCCTCAAAGGCGCCCGCCCTCCGCGTCAGCCCTCTCACCTGGGCCGCCTTCACGTCCTCGGTCAAGTGAACAAAGGAGCTCCAGGTGCGTAGGCAAGACTCCGACAAGGCTTCCGGTCAGAGCGTCCAGCGGTCGGCTCCGCCGCGCACCAGCACGGTCGCGCACGAGGCGCCCGCGTTCCTCGGTCTGCAACGCAGCATCGGGAACGCCGCGGTCGCCCGCGCGGTCCAGGAGTTACGCGTGCAGCGGATGCCCAGGGAACTGCGCCAGACCGCCTCGCGGCAGCAGCGCGAGGCAGCCGACATGCCCTACTCGCCGAGGCTGCGCGCGCAGCGGGGCAACGCGAACGCCGTCCGGGTGGTGACGCCGAGGCGGGATGCCCTGGGCCGTGATCTCTGGCAGGGCGGCCGGGCCCAGCTCGGCTTCCCCGATACCGTGCAGGACCAGTTCTACAACAGCCTCAATTCGCAGACCGACGGCAACGGTGTGGCCACCTACTGCTGCGAGAACTGCGAGAACTGGGTGCCGCGCAAGCGGGACGCCCCCCGGGGCAGCAAGGACTTCGCCACCATCGACCACAAGCGGGGCATCATCTCGCGCGTGAGCGAGGAGGAGGTCCAGGAGGTGCAGGACTCCGACGGTCACACCTTCGACGCCATGCTGCTGGCCGACGCACAGGCCGCCGCCTGGGACATGAACAACCTCCGGATGCTCTGCTCGCGGTGCAACTCCAGCGACGGCCGGGTGAGCGAGAGCCGTACCACCGACAACGCCGGGCCGAAGCACCGTTCCGACTGCCCGGCCTGCGCGGCGGCGCGGGAGGCGGACGAGGACGAAGAAGTCCAGCGTCTGGCCACCTCGGCGCACGCGTCCCACGCTGACGCCGACGAGGTCGTGCAGACGTCGGCCGTGCGGAGCGTGCTCGGCAGTGCCGGGCGGCCGCTGGACGCCGGGGTGCGGGCCGATATGGAGGCCCGGCTCGGCGCCGACTTCTCCGACGTCCGCGTCCACACCGGCGCCGCCGCCCGCCGCTCGGCGGCCGAGGTCAACGCGCGCGCGTACACCTCCGGCAATCATGTGGTGATCGGTGACGGCGGAGGCGACCGGCACACCCTGGCCCACGAGTTGACGCACGTCATCCAGCAGCGCAGCGGCCCGGTGGCCGGCACGGACAACGGCTCCGGGCTGAGGGTCAGCGATCCGTCCGACCGCTTCGAGCGGGAGGCGGAGGCCAACGCCCGTCGCGCGCTGGCGGGTTCGGCGCCGGTTCTGGAGGCCGAGGCGGAGGGGCACGCTGCGGGCGCGGGGGCGCGGCCGGTGCAGCGGATGGAGGCCGAGGCCCCCGCCCAGGCCCCGGCCCCTCCCCGGCCGCTCCGGGACGTCTTTCGAGAGGCCGACCAACACGCCCAGTTCGACGAGGTGTTCTGGACCTACGTCGGTGAACTCCCCGACGACATGCGGGCCAAGGCCGGCAAGGACAAGTCCGTCGAGAGGGCACGGACCGTCTGGGCCGAGGTCCAGGCGGAACGCGACGCCGCTGCCATCGCCGCCCAACAGGAGCTGGAACAACGGAAGTTGACCACCAAGGCGAACGACCGCGGCACCTGGGTCATGCACCCCGACATCGTCTACCTCAACGGCGCCTCGCCCGACCAGCTCAAGGCCACCACCCGCGAACAGCTTGCGGCGAACCAGCTCCGCGCCAACGGCGTCGGCAATGACCGCTTCGAGCCGGCCCTCAACATGAGGTGCCACGTCCACGGCCTCACGGACAGCCAGGGGATCGCTTTCGCCTACCTCCTGGAGGAGGACTACCGGGTACGGGCCTACGTCTACGACACCGCGTCGAAACGCACCAACGGCAACCAGTACGTATGGACGGCGGGCGGACGCGGCGGCTACAACAGCGGCGCCCCCATCCCGGGCCTGGCCGCCTCGGAAACCCGGGTGAGCCAGCTCCCGCAGGGTTAGCACTCGACACAATGTCGACCCCGCGCTGATCACCGCCCACCCCATAGAACACATGTCCATTTTGCGGACCGGCCGTGGCCACACCACGGACCCCGGTGCTACAAATGCGGCATGTCGGACACCGTCGCTCGATTCAGGCGCCTGCTGTGGCGTTCTGTGGTCGGCAGGAGGCAGTGGAGCGTCGCCAAGCAGGTCTTCCTGCTCCAGGTGGCCCTGGTGGTGCTGCTGGTGCTCAGCGGGGTCCTCGCCCTGGTCCTCCAGTCCCAGCGGGACACCCAGACCGAGGCGAAGCGTCGTTCCGTCGCCGTGGCCGAGACCTTCTCCCACTCCCCCGGCGTCCTCCAGGCGCTGGCGACCCCCGACCCCTCCAAGGTGCTCCAGCCGCTCACCGAGACGGCGCGCAAGGCGGCGGGGGTCGACTTCATCGTCGTCATGGACACCCACGGCATCCGGTACACGCACCCGATGCCGAGCAGGATCGGCCGGCGGTTCGTGGGTAACATCGGGCCCCCGCTCGCCGGACGGGTCTACACGGAGAGCGTGCAGGGCCCGCTGGGTCACGAGATGCAGGCCACCGCGCCGATCGAGGACGCGCACGGCAAGGTGACCGCCCTCGTCGCCGCCGGGCTCAAGGTCAGGAACGTCACCAGCCAGGTGGACCGGCAGGTCCCGATCATCCTGACCACCGGGGCGGGCGCGCTCGTCGTGTCGACCGGCGGCACCGCGCTGGTCGGGCGGCGGCTGCGGCGCCAGACGCACAGCCTCGCGCCCGACGAGATGACCCGGATGTACGAGCACCACGACACGGTGCTGCACTCGGTGCGCGAGGGCGTGCTCATCGTCGGTGACGACGGCCGGCTGCTGCTCGTCAACGACGAGGGGCGGCGCCTGCTGCGGCTGCCGCCCGACGCCGAGGGACGGCACCTGTCCGAGCTGCCCGGCCTCGACCCCGAGACGGTGGAACTGCTGGCCTCCGGACGCGAGACCACCGACGAGGTGCTGTTCGCCGGGGAGCGACTGCTCGCGGTCAGCCAGCGGCCCACCGAACACGGCGGCGCCCCCGGCAGCACCGTGGTCACCCTGCGCGACACCACCGAGCTCCAGGCCCTCTCCGGCCGCGCCGAGGTCGCCCGGGAGCAGCTCAAACTGCTCTACGACGCCGGGCTCGGCGTCGGCACCAGCCTGGACGTGCGCCGCACCGCGGAGGAGCTGGCGCGCATCGCCGTACCCCGCTTCGCCGACTACGTCACCGTGGACCTGGACGACGGCGTCCTGCACGGCGAGGAGCCCGCCCCCACCGCCGCCACCCTGCGGCGCATCGCCGTGCACGGCATCCGCGACGACCACCCCCTCTACGAGAAGGACCGGCTGATCGACTTCAAGCCGTCCACCCCCCAGGCCCGCGGCTACGGCACCGGCCGCTCCGAACTGGTGCCCGACCTGGCCGCCGCGACGGGTTGGCGGGCCCAGGATCCGCAGCGCACCGAGGAGATCCTCGACTTCGGCATCCAGTGCCTCGTCTCGGTCCCGATCCGGGCCCGCGGGGTGGTGCTGGGCATCGCCAACTTCTACCGGGCCAAGCGGGACCCCTTCGACGAGGAGGACCTGACGCTGGCGGACGAGCTGGTGGCCCGCGCGGCGGTCAGCGTCGACAACGCCCGCCGCTACGCCCGTGAGCACACCCTCGCGGTCACCCTCCAGCGCAGCCTGCTGCCGCGCGCGCTGCCCGAGCAGAGCGCCCTGGAGGCGGCCTACCGCTATCTGCCCGCCCAGTCGGGGGTGAGCGGGGACTGGTTCGACGTGATCCCGCTGTCCGGCAGCCGGGTGGCGCTGGTCGTCGGCGACGTGGTCGGGCACGGGCTGCACGCCGCCGCCACGATGGGCCGGCTGCGGACCGCCGTGCACAACTTCTCCACCCTCGACCTGCCGCCCGACGAACTGCTCAGCCACCTGGACGACCTGGTCGGCCGCATCGACCAGGACGAGAATCCCGAGGAGGCCACGGGCGCGATCGTCGGCGCCACCTGTCTGTACGCGATCTACGACCCCGTGACCCGCCGGTGCGCCATGGCCCGCGCCGGGCACCTGGCGCCCGCCCTGGTCCACCCCGACGGCAGCGTCACCTACCCCGAGCTGCCGGGCGGGCCGCCGCTCGGGCTGGGCGGCATGCCGTTCCAGACGGCCGAGCTGGAGCTGGCCGAGGGCACGCAGCTGGTGCTGTACACCGACGGTCTGATCGAGGACCGGCACCGCGACCTGGACGAGGGGATGGAGCTGCTGCGCCGGGCGCTGGCCGGCCATCCCGACCGGTCCCCGGACGCGAGCTGCGCGGCGGTGCTGGAGGAGCTGCTGCCGGAGGGCCCCAAGGACGACGTGGCGCTGCTCGTCGCGCGCACGCGGGCGCTCACCTCCGAGCAGGTGGCGCAGTGGGACGTACCCGCCGATCCGGCCGCCGTCGCCGGGCTGCGGCGCGCCGTGTCCCAGCGGCTCGGGGAGTGGGGTCTCGACGAGCCCGCCTTCGCGATGGAGCTGGTGCTCAGCGAGCTGGTGACGAACGCGATCCGGTACGGCTCCGAGCCGATCCGGCTGCGGCTGATCCGGGACCGGACGCTCATCTGCGAGGTGGCCGACGGAAGCAACACCTCGCCGCACCTGCGGTACGCCGCGGCGACGGACGAGGGCGGGCGGGGGCTGTTCCTGGTGCAGCAGATGACGGAGCGGTGGGGGACGCGATACTCGCCGCAGGGGAAGGTCATCTGGGCGGAGACGGCGCTGCGGGACGCGCCTGGCCCGTGACTGGGGTACGGCGGAGGGCATGGCGGCATCAGATCGTCCTTGGGGGCTGGATATCCGAGGTCACAGCGTGACGAGGAGCGCGGTGGGCCGCCAGAACTCCGAGTTCGGAACGCGGAGGGTGTCCCCTTCGGCGAGGGCGAGCTTCGGGAAGCGGCGCAACAGCATGCTGAGCGCGACTCGGGTTTGGACGCGCGCCGACGCCGCACCGAGACAGAAGTGCGGGCCGTGCGAGTACCCCAGGTGCGCGGGCCGACCGGGCGGGCGGCGGAAGTCGAGCCGGTCCGGATCCTCGAAGACGCGCGGATCGCGATTCGCGCTGGCCAGCACCGCGCAGACGCGGTCGCCGCCCGCAATCGCCACGCCGGCGATCTCGACATCCTCGCGAGCGTAGCGCGGCAGGGTCAGCACCTGCGGTCCGTGCATGCGGGTCAACTCCTCGACCGCACCGGGCATCAGTGATTCGTCGGCGCGTAGCTCGGCGAGCCGGTCGGGGTGTCGGAGCAGGGCTTCGACGGAATTGGCGATGAGGTAGGCCGGGCCCTGCCCGGCCAGAACGAGATGCCAGACCAGGGTGATCAGCTCCGCGTCGGTCAGTCGGTCCTGGTCTTCGGCGTCCGTGCCGAGCAGTTCGGCGAGCAGGCCGAGGGCCCGCTCCCGGCGGCTGCGGGCGACCGCCTCCGTCGCGGAACGCGCGATGCCGGGGACGGCCCGCATGAATTCGGGGCCGTGACCGACGGCGACGGCCGCGGCGTGGGCCCGCCAGGTGTCGTAGTCCTCCGGCACGACGCCGACCAGTTCGCAGGCCACGTGGACTGCCAGCGGTCGGGCGAAGTGCGCGAGCAGGTCTACGGGTTCACCGTCTGCCTGCCCTGCGAGGCCATCGAGCAAGGACTCCACGATGCGTTGCAGGGCAGGCCGGAACTCGGCGGTTCGGCGTGCGGTGAAGGGCGGCGAGACGAGGCGGCGGAGACGGGCATGTCCGGGGCCGTCCATCTGCTGTATGTTCTGCTGCTGCTGCAACTCCGGTACGTCCGGACGCACGTAGCTGTTCGCGTTCATCTCGAAGCGCGCGTCGGTGAGCATCGCCTTGGCGTCCTCGTACCGGGTCAACGCCCATATCGCGCCGAGGCCGGGCTTGAGCAGGCGTGCGAGGGGGCTCTGCTCCCGCGCTCGTCCGTACACGGTGAACGGGTCGGACAGTACGGCCGGATCGGAGAGGTCGATTTCAGGAATGGCGCCCACACTGACTCCAAAGTCGGATCACGCGCGCTCCAAGGCCCTGTCCAGTCTGGGCAGCGCACCGGACTCGTACTGCTCACGGCAGGTATTGCGACGTATCTTGCCGCTGGTGGTCCTCGGCAGCGCACCGCGCCGTATGAGCACCACGTCCGCGGCTTCGAGCCGGTGGTCGCGCGCGACCGCCCCCCGAACGGCCTTTGACAGCTCGTCGATTCCCGCGGACCGCTGCGCCTTGCCGTCGACCTCCACCACCACGACCAGGGACTCCTGCTCACCGGTGGCCACGACGAAGGCAGCGGCCGAGGCGGGATGCAGGAGTGGATGGCTCTGTTCCGCCGAATACTCCAGATCCTGCGGATAGCGGTCGCGGCCCTTGATGGTGATCATGTCCTTCATTCGGCCGGTGACATACACCTCACCGTCCCGTACGAATCCGGTGTCACCGGTGCGGAGGAACGGGCCGGCCTCCTCCTCGTCCCGGATACGCGCCCGGAAGCTCCGCTCACTCTCCTCTCCACGGCCTGTGTACCCAGCGGCCACACACGGACCGGACACCCAGATCTCGCCGAGCCGGTCCGGACCGACGGCGCGCGACGTGTGCGGGTCCACGATCCGGATCCGGGTCCCGCCGACGGGGACCCCGCAGCTCATCACCGGGACTCCGGCGCCGGCCGGCTCGCTGCCCCCATCGGGATCGCCCGGAAGGAGGACCACACGTCCCTGCCCGAGCTCGTCGGCGTCCAGCCAGACCTGGGCGGGCTCTGTGTCCCCTCGGCTGCCGCATGCCTTCAGGGTGTTCTCGGCCAGCCCGTAGGCCGGGGAGACGGCACGCGGGTCCAGGCCGTAGGGGGCGAACCTCCCGATGAATTCGCGCATCGTGTGCGGACGCACCGGCTCCGCCCCGCTGATCGCCGCACGCCAGCGCGAGAGATCGATCGGCTTCCGGGGACCGTCACGCAAGCAGAGGTCGTAGGCGAAGTTCGGCGCGGACGAATGGGTGCCACCGAATCGGGACAGCGCCTCCAGCCAGCGAGCGGGACGCCGGATGAAAGCCTCCGGCTCCATCAGGTAGGCAGGGCACCCCGCCCACAGCGGCACCACCACACCGAGCATCACTCCCATGTCGTGGAACAGGGGAAGCCAGGTCACCACGGTGCCGTCGTCCCCGAACGGCCACAGCGCGTCGGTCTCCGCGGTGTTGGCCCAGTAGTTGGCATGCGTGACCATGACGCCCTTGGGCGACCCGGTGGCACCAGAGGTGTACTGGAGCAACGCCACGTCGGACAGCCCCACTTCGGGCAGCCGAACGAGCGTCGCGGGCGGAGTGAGCTCATCGGTGGCGATCAGCTCAAGGCCGGCCAGTTCGGGCAGTTCGCCGAAGTCCGAGTACACCTGGTCGCGGACCGACCGGGTGGTGAGCACCATGGTGGTGCCGGCGTCGTCGGCGATCGCACGCAACTGCCGTACCGCCAGTCGCCGCGTCGGAACCTGCACAGGCGCTCCGGCTATCCCGGCCGCGGCGCAGGCCAGGAAGCCGCGGATGAACTCCAGGCCGGTGGGATACATCAGCACCGCGCTGCGGGCTGCGCCGGGCCGTCCGGCCAGCGCCCGCGCCCTGCCCTGCACCGCGGCGTGCAGTTCCCCGTAGGTGGTCTGCTCGCCGGGCTCCTCGCCATTGACGAGGTGAACGTACGCGATCTGGTCGGACGCTGTTCTCGCGCGGTGCGCCAGCAGAGCGGGAAGCGTCAGAGGGCTTCGTTCGGACACGGATCCAGTTCTCACTGCCATCCCATCGTCGGTGGTGGACACGTTCCGCGGTTCACCAACGCCACTCGCGCTTGTTGAACAGGTGCTCGGCGGCGATCCCGCGGTCCTTGCACCAGAGGAGGAACTCGTCGATCTGCTGGAGTTGGTAGCTGTCGTCCGTATACGAGGTAGCCATGATGTGGCCCTGCCAGCTCTCCTCGCCCATCGCGTAGACATAGGCCTCGCCCGCGCCCAGTTCGCTGATGATGGCGCCGGCCTGTGCCGCGTTCGACCCCGACAGTTTGCGCGAGTCGCTCATCTTCTTGGTCACCGGCTTGGTCAGCAGACCCTTGTAGAGCCAGGTGAGCGAAGCCCCGTCGCACTCCAGGCCGAGGAACGCCATGTCCGCGGAACCCAGATGCCCGCGGATGTAGCGGTACAGGTCCGGATCGATGCCCGAGGAGTCGGCACCCACGAAGACCGACTTGCCGGCCAGTTCCACCCAGAACGTCGACTTGCCGCGGATGTCGAGGTCGGCGTGCTCGCCCAGGAACGGTGTCGCGGTGACCTTCCCGCCGGGGAAGGCGACCTCGTCGAAGTCGTCGACCTCGGTCACCGGGAAGCCGAGGTGCCTGAGGTACTGCGCCATCGACGGGTCGGGAAGGTTTCCCCGGGACGAGCGCGGAACCACCACCGACCCCACTCGGCCGCGCAGTTGGAGCAGGGTCTCCAGGACGATGTGATCCTGATGGCCGTGGGTGATCAGGACCAGGTCGATGTGGTCCGGGAGGTCGTCGAGGGTGAAGCGGTCGCCGAACCGGTTGTCCGTGCTGATGAACGGGTCGGTGACGATCGCGGCCTCGGCCGTCTGGAACACGAGGCAGGCGTGGCCGAAATAGCGGATCCGGCCGCCTCCGTCGATGTGCCGGTCCGCCGAGAGGCTCGGGCTCGCGTCCAGCATCTGGTCGAGGACGGCTGCCTGGCCGTCGTCGAGTTCGAGCGCGTCACGCAGCCGGGCCGCCGTCGTCGGCCTGATCCGTGCGCCGACCAGTTCCGTGAGGCCCGGATGGCGGAACGGCAGTGCCAGGTCGAGCGTGGTGGCTGACGGCAGGCGCGGAGTGCTCAGGATGAACGGCCGCTCCTCACCGTCGTCCAGGGAGAGCTGGACCGACTGCCGCTGCTCGATATAGGCGGCGCTCTGGTACACCAGCGGCTCCAGGAAGTGAAGCGAAGGCTGGTTGCTGGTGTCGTAGCAGATCTCCACGAGTCCCCTGAGGGCCGAGGGGAGCCTCGGGTACAGGGGGGAAAGGTCGGATCCGGTCGCGTTCTGACGGATCAGGTTCTCGGCCTCGGCAACCGCCGCGGCGAACTCCAGCATCGGAGCCCGGTCCCGCCGGATGGACGCGACCAATGCGGCGATCTCCGCCGCGCGCGACCGCGGGACGCCGACGTAGTAGCCGCCACGGAACTTCGGGTTGGTGCTCGCCGAGACGTGCACCTGTGGGGACTGAAGATACGACTCCAGCATCGGGAGCTGCACGTTCGCCAGGTTCATCGAAGCCTGCACCGGCGCCACGGTGTGCAGCCACGCGTAGAACCGGTCGACCAGCGGCTCCAGGATCACGTTGGACCTGAGATACCGGGTCTCGGTGTTGTCGGCCATCTGTCTTCTCTGTCCTCAATGGCGGGAGCCCGCCGAGCGGCGGCGCCCATCGGGTTGTCGAGCCGAGTCGGCGGTGGGGCTGTGCGACGCCGTCCATGGCCGCGATCAGGCTGGTGGGCCGCATGTCGGTCACGACCTGTGGGGTCCTTTCCCCTCAAGCCGCCGAGCCGTGAAGAACCACGGGCAGCGAACTCAAGCCGTGCAGGATGTCCGAGTAGATCCAGCGCTCCGGCCCGACCTGCTCGACGCTGCCGACCATCCGGCGCAGGCCGTCCAGGACCGCCTGGACCTCCATGCGCCCGAGATAGTGCCCTATGCAGAAGTGCTTGCCGAAGCCGAAGGACAGGTGCTCGTTCGGCGATCGGTCGAGATCGAACCGGTCCGGGTCCTCGAAGACCTCGGCATCCCGGTTGGCCGAGGAGATCCACACGCTGACGACATCCCCGCTCCTGATCAGCCGGCCGCCCACGGTGACGTCGCCCGTCGCGGTGCGACCGGCGTGCAGGGCGGGCACCGTCCAGCGCAGTACTTCCTCCGCCGCGGTCTCCAGTCGCGCGCCGCCGCTCTTGAGCAGGGACCAGGCGTCCGGATGTTCCAGCAGGGCCAGCAGCCCCATGCTGATCGCGTGATGCGGGGCCTCGTCGCCGCCGATCATCATGCCGTAGCAGTTGGCCATGACGTCGGCGTTGCTGAGGTACTTGCCGTCGACACGGCTGTTCGCCAGCAGGCTCACCACGTCCTCGCCGTCGCCGCCGCGCCGCTCGTCGGCCAGGTCCGCGAAGTAGAGCAGAATCTCGCCCTGC
This sequence comes from Streptomyces sp. NPDC048106, assembly GCF_040706415.1. NCBI lineage: Bacteria > Bacillati > Actinomycetota > Actinomycetes > Kitasatosporales > Streptomycetaceae > Streptomyces > Streptomyces sp. NPDC048106. The sequence goes on from NZ_JBEZND010000003.1 coordinate 327,807, forward strand.
GCGGTCCTGGCGTCCTCCGGGGGCGTGTCGGAGGCGTGCTTGCTCCAGGATCGAGCAGTGAGATCCAGGAGGTACTTGCGGTCGGACTCCGGTACGGCGAGAAGGTCGCAGATCATCCCAAGAGGGACATCGCCCCCCACGTCGCGGACGAAGTCGCAGTTCTCGTCGTCCATCGCGTTCGCCAGCAACGCGTCCACCCTGCGCCGCAGTTCCCGCCGCATCTCTTCCAACCGCCGCGGGGAGAGCGCCTTCATCATGATGCTGCGGAGCAAGGTGTGCCGCAGCCCGTCGGTGACGGCCATCATCGTTCCGCCGGCCGGGTCGCCGCCGTTGAGCAGCATGGCCAGATCGTTGCCGCGCTCCGTCGTGAAGTGATCCTTGTCCCGGTAGACGGCGGTCGCGTCGGCATGCCGGGTGATCACCCAGAATCCGGGCCTGCCCTCGCGCGCCGACTGCCAGTGGACGGGCCTCGTGGCGCGCAGATGGCGCCATACCTCGCTCAGGTCGCGCTCCGCGTGCAGGCGGGGGTCGGCGAGATCGATGTCATCGATCTCCTCGGGCGGCACCACGGGTCGCGCGGTCATCGTGCGCCGCCTCTCCCGTCGGTGTCGGCCGGCCCCGCCGATCCGGCTCCTCGTCCACGTGACGGGCCGACCGGTTCCGCGACCGCGGCCAGCGCCTCGACGGTCGGGTTGTTGACGATCTCCATGGGCGAGAGCGCGAAGCCCGCCCGGCGCGCCCGCTGGATCACCGAGACGGCAAGCAGGCTGTCGCCGCCCAGCTCGAAGAAGTTGCCCGTCACGCCCACGTCGGCGCGCTCGAGTACCTGGCCGAAGATCTCGCACAACGCGAGCTCGGCGGGGGTGCGGGCAGGACGCGCGGTCGCGGCTTGAGCCGGGACCGGCACCGGGAGCGCGCGCCGGTCGAGCTTGCCGCTCGGTGTCGTGGGAAGAGCGTCGATGATGCCGTAGGCGGCGGGCACCATGAAGTGCGGGAGGGAGCGACTGGCGTGTTCACGCAGCTCGCCCGACGACGGTTGCTCCGAGCCGGCGGGAATCACGTAGGCGGCAAGCTGCCTGGTTCCTCGTTCGTCCTCCTGGACCGCGGCTACCGCCTGTGCGACGAGCGGGTGGCCGGCCAGCACCGCCTCCACTTCGCCGAGTTCGATCCTGAACCCCCGCAGTTTGACTTGATCGTCGGCCCGGCCATGGAAGGAGAGGCTCCCGTCACTTCGCCAGGAGGCCAGGTCGCCGGTCCGGTACATGCGGTCACCGTCGCCCGTGAACGGATCGGCGACGAAGCGTTCGGCGGTCAGTGCCGGGCGGCCCAGATAGCCGCGGCCGAGGCCGCCGCCGGCGACGTAGAGATCTCCCGGCATGCCCACGGGCAGCGGCTGGAGGTGCCGGTCCAGTACGTACACGCGGGCACCGGCGACAGGCCTGCCGATCGGCGGGGTCGCCGAGCCGGACAGGGGCTCGCTCATGGTGACGCACACCGTCGCCTCGGTCGGGCCGTAAGCGTTGATCATTCGGCACCGCGAAGCCCACCGGGCGACGAGATCGCCGGAGCACGGCTCACCAGCCACCAGAAGGGTGCGCAGTTCGGGCACCGCCTCGGGGACTATGCTCGCGGCGGCCACGGGCGGGAGCACCGCGTGGCTGACCCGGTTCTCGGCGAGCGTCTCGGCCAACGCCTCCCCGGCCAGGGCCGACCCGGACGGCGGGATGACGAGGGAGGCTCCGGCGGCGAAGGCCGCGAGCAACTCGAAGACGAACGCGTCGAAACTCGGCGAGGAGAACTGCAGTATCCGGTCGCCGGCGCCGAGCGCCATCCGGTCGGCCGCGGCCGACGCCAGATCCAGCAGTCCGGAATGCGTGACGGCCACACCTTTCGGCCGGCCCGTGGTACCCGAGGTGTAGACGACGTAAGCCAGTTCGGTCGCCGCGTGGCCGGCCCAGGCTCCGGACGGATCCGGATGCGTGTCCGGCAGGTCCCGGATGCCGGCGGCGAACTCGGCGTCGTCCAGCACCAGTTGCGGCGGCCACGCTCGCTCCGGCAGTCCTTCGGCGGCCTCCTCAGTGGTGCAAAGCAGCGCCGGTGCGGCGTCGTCGAGCATGAAGGACAGGCGATCGAGCGGGTAGCTGTGGTCCAGCGGCAGGAACGCGGCTCCCGTCTTGGCCACAGCGAAGACGGCCGTGATCAAGGTGATGGATCGTGGCAGGGCCAACGCCACGAGCTGCCCCGGTCCCACCCCGCTGTCCATGAGCAGACGAGCGAGCCGGTTCGCGCGGCTGTCCAGCTCGCGGTAGGAGATCGCCTCGCTCCCCTGGACCAGTGCGATGCGGTCCGGACTCCGTTTCACCGGCTGCTCCAGCAGCCGGCTCAAAGCAAGGGGAGGCCGACGGTCGCCGGAACCGCTCCACTCGGTCAGGATCCGGCGCCGCTCGGCGGCGTCGAGCAGCTCCACGCTCTCGACGGGTCGGCCCGGGTTCCGCTCCACCGCTTCAAGTATCCGGACCAGCAAGGCCAGCAGCCGGTCAGCGTCCTCGCGGGGGAATTCGTCGGGCCGGTACTCCACGCCCAACCGGATCCGGTCGCCAGGCGGACACAGGGAGAAATCCAGGGCGCAGCCGATGTCTCCGGCGCCGAGGTGCGACGGCAGCCGGCTCAGCGCCGATTCCCAGGCTTCGCGCACAACCGATTCGAGTGTCTCGTCGCGCTCTTTCGCCCGGACTGACAAAGCGGCGGTCAGCTCCTGCGAAAGGTTCGCGATGCTGAGACCCTCGTGTTGATCCGTCATACCAATACGCCCTCCGAGCGCGCACGAGTTTCGGCGCGCAGTCGTACCCGGTCCGGTTTGGCCATGCCGATCAGCGGCGAACTATTCCCTAGCTCGATATCGACCGATGTGGTGCGGCGGGAGAACGGTCGACCTAAATCGTCATCACGACCGCCACTTGCTTGTTCAGCTCGCCGCCGCATCGCCGCCCCGACGAGGGACCATCCGACGCCTCGGGCTGCGAACCGTCGTCGTTCAGCGGGATGCTCCGACCGGATACGGCGGAGGCCTCATCGCTGACGAGGAAGCCCACCAGGTCCGCGACCCGCGATCCGTAGCGCGCCCCCGCCCACTCCCTAGCCGAACCGGAGCGGTCGGACGTGATGAGGTTCGAAGTGATGCCGAACGGGCTCAACTCCAGGGCGAGCGTGCGGACGAGCCCCTCCAAGCCGGCTCGCAGTACCGCGTCCTCGTGCGGCTGTGCCCGACCGGAACGGTCGACGTCGAGGACGGCGATGACCCGGCCCCAGCCATTCTTGATCAGGGAGTCGATGGACGCCCGGCCGGCCAGGAAGGCCCTGCGGAGCGGACGCTCGACGACCTCTTTCCAGTCCTGGTCGAGAAGTCCTCCCGGGCCGCGGTACGAGCCGGGACCTATGACAGTCAGCAGCACGGAAGGAGTGCCGAATGAAGCGCGCACTCGGGCCAGCGCGGATTCGACGGAAGCGAAATCGTCGAGGTCCGCGAAGACGGTCATGGACCGTCGGCCCGACTCCGCGATCGCATCCGCTGCCGCTGTGCGGGACGAGCCGACCGGGGCGAGCATCGCCACGTCCATTCCCGCCTCCGCAAGACATACAGCCCCAGCGGCATCAGCGCCCATCGCCGACGAAAGTCGACGTCGCTCATCCATTGCTCTTCCTCCGTGGCGCATTTCGCCTTGGAGCAAGTTAGCAACACCGACTAAAGCTGTACTTAAACTTTTCGCGTCACGATGCCGGCAGTGTGACGTGGGTCACTCCGCAATGCCGCGTCCTTGCCCCGGCTTCGGCTCGGCTGTGGGCGCGGCATAACCTGGGCTGGGGGAGGTTCAATTGCGGGAAAAGTGGAGCGGTCTGCCGCGCTGGGCTCGGTGGGTTCTCGCGGTGTACCTGATCGGCTTCGGCGAGGGGTTCGGTGTGCACCTGTTCTGGGTGCTGACGAACGGAATCCATGCCTTTGCGCATTTCCCGGTGGTCTCCCAGGTCTACCTGAACGCCCTGGTGTTCCTGGATCCGCTGGTCGTCGTGCTGGCGGCGCGCGTGCGCCGCGGCGGCATCCTGCTCGCGGTGGTGGTGATGACGCTGGATGTGACCACGAACTGGATCGGCAACTGGCCGTGGGTGAAAGCCGACCCGGCACGGCTGCTGCAACCGGTAGGGCTACTGCCCATCACGCTGTTCGGACTGTTCGTTCTCCTGTCCGCAGTACCTCTCCTTCGCGTCACCAAGGGACCCGGCGGAGCGACTCGACTGCGTGATCCCAACGTGACAGTTCGGGGTTACGGGAGTTGAGTCACGTGGTTCGCACCACGAAGGACGCCCGCGAAGGCGGCAAGCGCCCCGCCGGGCCGAAGCCTGACGGGGCGCTTGCGCGTCGATCAGCTCAAGAAGCGACAAGCTGGCGAAGCACGTACTGCATGATGCCGCCGTTGCGGTAGTAGTCGGCCTCACCGGGGGTGTCGATGCGGACGACCGCGTCGAACTCGACACCGGTGTCGGTGGTGACCTTGACCGTGCGCGGCGTGGTGCCGTCGTTCAGCTCGGTGACGCCGGCGAAGGAGAAGGTCTCCTCACCGGTCAGACCGAGGGAGTCCGCCGAGGCGCCCTCCGGGAACTGGAGCGGCAGGACGCCCATGCCGATGAGGTTCGAGCGGTGGATGCGCTCGTACGACTCGGCGATGACGGCCTTGACGCCGAGGAGCGCGGTGCCCTTGGCCGCCCAGTCGCGGGACGAACCGGAGCCGTACTCCTTGCCGGCCAGGACGACCAGCGGGGTGCCGGCGGCCTGGTAGTTCTGCGAGGCGTCGTAGATGAAGGAGACCGGGCCGCCGTCCTGGGTGAAGTCGCGGGTGTAGCCGCCCTCGGTGCCCGGCGCGATCTGGTTGCGCAGGCGGATGTTGGCGAACGTACCGCGGATCATGACCTCGTGGTTGCCGCGGCGCGAGCCGTAGCTGTTGAAGTCGCGACGCTCCACACCGTGCTCGGTGAGGTACTTGCCGGCCGGGGTGTCGGCCTTGATGGCACCGGCCGGGGAGATGTGGTCGGTGGTGACCGAGTCGCCCAGCTTGGCCAGCACGCGGGCGCCGGTGATGTCCTCGACCGGGGCCGGCTCCATGCCCATGCCCTCGAAGTACGGGGGCTTGCGCACGTAGGTGGACTCGGCGTCCCACTCGAAGGTCTTGCCGGTCGGGACCGGGAGCGACTGCCACTGGGCGTCGCCGGCGAACACGTCCTGGTAGGACTTGTTGAACATGTCCTCGCCGATGGCGCTGGCGACGACCTCGTTCACCTCGGCCTCGGAGGGCCAGATGTCCTTCAGGTAGACCGGGTTGCCGTCCTGGTCGGTACCCAGGGCGTCACGGGTGACGTCCACCTTCATGGAGCCCGCGATGGCGTACGCGACGACCAGCGGCGGGGACGCCAGGTAGTTCATCTTGACGTCGGGGTTGATGCGGCCCTCGAAGTTCCGGTTGCCGGAGAGGACCGAGACGACGGCGAGGTCGTGGTCGTTGACGGCCTTGGAGACCTCCTCCGGCAGCGGGCCGGAGTTGCCGATGCAGGTGGTGCAGCCGTAGCCGACCAGGTTGAAGCCCAGCTTGTCCAGGTACGGGGTGAGGCCGGCCTTGTCGAAGTAGTCGGTGACGACCTTCGAGCCCGGGGCGAGGGTGGACTTGACCCACGGCTTGCGGGACAGGCCCTTCTCGACCGCCTTCTTGGCGACCAGGGCGGCGCCGATCATGACGTACGGGTTGGACGTGTTGGTGCAGGAGGTGATGGCCGCGACGGTGACCGCGCCGTGGTCGATCGTGTAGGTCGAGCCGTCGGCGGCGGTGACCTGGACCGGGTTGGACGGCCCGCCGTTCGGGTGGACAGCCGGGGCGTCGGAGGCCGGGAAGGACTCCTGGCCCGCCTCGTCCACGTCGTCCACGTAGTTGCGGACGTCCTGCTTGAACTGCTCGGCGGCGTTGGCCAGGACGATGCGGTCCTGCGGGCGCTTCGGGCCGGCGATGGAGGGCACGACCGTGGAGAGGTCGAGCTCCAGCTTCTCGGAGAAGTCCGGCTCGGCCTTCGGGTCCAGCCACAGGCCCTGGGCCTTGGCGTAGGCCTCGACCAGCGCGACCTGCTGGTCCGAACGGCCGGTCAGGCGCAGGTAGTTGAGGGTCTCGCCGTCGATCGGGAAGATCGCCGCGGTGGAGCCGAACTCCGGCGACATGTTGCCGATGGTGGCGCGGTTGGCCAGGGAGGTGGCGGCCACACCCTCGCCGTAGAACTCCACGAACTTGCCGACGACGCCGTGCTTGCGCAGCATCTCGGTGATGGTGAGCACGAGGTCGGTGGCGGTGGTGCCGGGCTGGAGCTCACCGGTGAGCTTGAAGCCGACGACGCGCGGGATCAGCATGGAGACCGGCTGGCCGAGCATGGCGGCCTCGGCCTCGATGCCGCCGACGCCCCAGCCGAGGACGCCGAGGCCGTTGACCATGGTGGTGTGCGAGTCGGTGCCGACCAGGGTGTCGGGGTAGGCCTTGCCGTCGCGGACCATGACGACACGGGCCAGGTGCTCGATGTTCACCTGGTGCACGATGCCGGTGCCCGGCGGGACGACCTTGAAGTCGTCGAACGCGGTCTGGCCCCAGCGCAGGAACTGGTAACGCTCGCGGTTGCGGCCGTACTCCAGGTCGACGTTCTGCTTGAAGGCGTCGCTGGTGCCGAACTTGTCGGCGATGACGGAGTGGTCGATGACCATCTCGGCCGGGGAGAGCGGGTTGATCTTCGCCGGGTCGCCGCCGAGCGCCGCGACGGCCTCACGCATCGTGGCGAGGTCCACGACGCAGGGCACGCCGGTGAAGTCCTGCATGATCACGCGGGCCGGCGTGAACTGGATCTCCTGGCTGGGCTGGGCCTGCGAGTCCCAGCCGCCGAGGGCACGGATGTGGTCGGCGGTGATGTTCGCGCCGTCCTCCGTGCGGAGCAGGTTCTCCAGCAGGACCTTGAGGCTGTACGGCAGCCGGGCCGAGCCCTCCACCTTGTCCAGCCGGAAGATCTCGTACGACTCGTCGCCCACCTGCAGCGTGCTGCGGGCGTCGAAGCTGTTCGCCGACACGACAGTCTCCTTCATTGATGTGCGCGTACCACCGTCAATCGTGCCGCCACGCCGGCTTGGCCGGTCCAGTGAGGTCAGGCTAAGTTAGGCTCGCCTTACTGGAATGGGCGACCGCGGTGCGCCTCGGCAGATATCTCGATGTCGAGATAACTCTAGTACATGGGTGCCGGATGGTCATGCCGGGCCGGGGTTCGGCCTCTCATCATGGCCATGCCGGGCAGGGACGCGCCCTCTCACCGGGTCGTTCGGGTTGTTTGGGGTCGTCCGGCTCCTCCGGGGCTGGGCCGGGTCCGGCGGGGCGCCCGTGACACGCCTGTGGCCGGAACTGTGGCTTCCGCCACGGACCGGGGACCGCGGCACTGATGGGATGAGCCGATGCGCAATGCCACCTCGCTCCTTCCGGCCCTCGCCGCGCTGCTGCTGCTCACGGCGTGCGGATCCGAACACGCGGGCGCCCCCGGCGCGGCCGCGTCCGCGGCGCCCGCCTCCGCGGTTCCGGTCGACGACCCGCCCGTGGACGGTGTCCGGATCACGTCGGTGACCATCCCCTCCGCCACGCCGAGCCCCACCCCGTCCGACTACGTGGTGCACGCCGACCCCCTGCCCGCCGCCGACTCCGGGATCTCGGCCACCTACGAGGTCACCAACCACGGCACCGAGGCGCTGACGTACACGATCCTGTTCGACTTCACCACGGACACCGGCGCGGTCATGGGCAACCACTACGAGACCGTGCGCTCGGTCGGCCCCGGCGCGACGAAGCACGGCACGGTCCGGCTGGGGGCGCCGGGTCCCGGCTCGAACCAGGTGGGCCGCGTCAAGGTCGCCCAGGTGACCAAGGTGCCCGCCGCCGAGGCGCCGCCCGCGCCCGGCGAGTGCCCGGCCTCCGGTCTGCGCCTCACCATCGACGACGGCGACGCCGCGATGGGGCTGCGCGTGGTGGGCCTGCACCTGGAGAACTGCGGCAAGCGCGACTACGCGCTCGACGGCTACCCGCTCCTGGAACTGCTGGACGAGGACCTCGCGCCCGTCCACGGCGTCCGGATCCTCCAGGGAAGCGGCGGCATCAGCACCGGCACCGGTTTCGACCAGCCGGCCCGTCCGCTGGTCCTGAAGCCCGGCGAGAGCGCCGACTCGGGCCTCATGTGGCGCAACCTCACGGAGTTCGGCACGCCGGTCAACGTCCCGTACGTCAGGGTACGGGCGAAGCAGGGCGCCGCCCCGGTGACCGTGACCCCCCACCTCGACCTCGGCACCACCGGCAAACTGGCCGTCCGCGCGTGGACCCGGCCGCCGGCGTAGGGGGCGGTTGGGGGTTGGGGTGGGTGGCGGGGGCGGCGTGGGGTGCCGGGCGGTGTGGGGTGCCGGGCGGTGTGGGGTGCCGGGCGGTGTGGGTCCCGTAGCGGCGGGGGGTTCCGGGCGGCGTGAGGTCAACGTAGCGGTGCGGGACCCGTAGCGGCGCGGGGTTCCAGTCGGCGCGGGGTCCCGGCCGGCGCGAGGTCAAGGTAGCGGCGCGGGTCCCGGTCGGCGTGGGATCCAGGTCGGTGCGGGGTCTCGTAGCGGCGCAGGGCCCCTGCGAGCACGGGGCCCCGGCCAGCACGGGGTTCCGGTCGGCGTGGGAATCCCGGCCGGCGTGAAGTCAACGTAGCGGCGCGGGGTTCCAGTCGGCGCGGGGTCCCGGTCGACGTGAGGTCAACGTAGCGGCGCGGGTCCCGGTCGGCGTGGGCCGGTCGGCGTGGGC
>NZ_JBEZND010000003.1:336786-348904 GCF_040706415.1 Streptomyces sp. NPDC048106
GCAGCGGCGCGGGGTTCCAGTCGGCGCGGGGTCCCGGTCGACGTGAGGTCAACGTAGCGGCGCGGGTCCCGGTCGGCGTGGGCCGGTCGGCGTGGGCCGGTCGGCGTGGGCTCCCGTAGCAGTGCAGGGCCCCGGCCGGGGCCAATTCCAGGGGCCCCAGCCAGCACGGGGTTCCGGTCGGCGTGGGAATCCCGGCCGGCGTGAGGTCAACGTAGCGGCGCGGGTCCCGGTCGGCGTGGGATCCAGGTCGGCGCAGGGCCCCGGCCAGCACGGGGTTCCGGTCGGCGTGGGAATCCCGGCCGGCGTGAAGTCAACGTAGCGGCGCGAGGCCCGTAGCGGCGTGAGGGCGTCAGCAGCCGCAGGCTCCCGCGGCCGGGGCGACGAGGGGGTCGGCGTCGCGGCGCTCCGGGCCCTGCCAGGTCTCGTAGGCGAACCCCTCGCGCACCCAGTACTCGAACCCGCCGAGCATCTCCTTGACCTGGTAGCCGAGTTCGGCGAGGGCGAGGGCGGCACGGGTCGCCCCGTTGCAGCCGGGGCCCCAGCAGTAGGTGACGACGGGTACGGACACGTCGAGCAGCTCCGCGGCGCGTTCGGGGATGAGGGCGGTGGGGAGGTGGACGGCGCCGGGGACGTGCCCCTGGTCCCAGGCCTCGGTGGAGCGGGAGTCGAGGAGCACGAACCCGGGGTCGCCGCCGGCGGCGAGGGCGGCGGCCACGTCGGCCACGTCGGCGTGGAAGCGGAGGGAGGCGCGGAAGTGGGCGGCGGCCTCGGCGGGGGTGGCGGGGGCGACGCGGAGGACGGGGTTCGGGACGGTCGTGGTCACGGGGCGAGGCCCTTCCTGGTGCGAGGGTGCGGGAGTGCGCGGCTCTGCTGCCGTCTGACCTCGAATCTACGGACCGGAACCCGCACTCTGAAGGCGTGATCCACGGCACTGACGCCGGGCGGCCGGGGAATCCGTGCTATTCCTCGACCATGACCGCGATTTCCCTGGACGCCATCGACTGGCGCATTCTCGACGCCCTCCAGCGGGACGGCCGGACCAGCTTCGCCGACCTCGCCCGCGCCGTCGACATGTCGGCCAGCGCCGTCACCGAGCGGGTGCGCAGGCTGGAGGAGGCGGGGGTGATCAGCGGTTACGCGGCGGTCGTGGACCCGGACAAGGTCGGCCTGACGATCCTGGCCTTCGTACGGCTGCGCTATCCGAACGGCAACTACAAGCCATTCCACGACCTGGTCGAGGCGATGCCGGAGATCCTGGAGGCACATCACGTGACGGGCGACGACTGCTTCATCATCAAGGTGGCGGCGCGCTCCATGCGCCACCTGGAGGAGGTTTCCGGCCGGATCGGCACCCTGGGCTCCGTGACGACCAGCGTCGTGTACTCGTCCCCGCTGCCTCGGCGGCCCGTCAGCGGCTGAACCTCGGCAGGCAAACCCGCTGTGTGCGGAGTTTCGTAACGAATTACCCATCACCGGACATCTAGGATCATCCTGTGGACATCTCTCCCGAATCCGCAGGTCACTGACGCGCCATCACCCGAATGGACCCCCCAACAGGCGCCATCTCATATCTGAGATAACCTCGACTTCATGGCAGACGACTACCTCGTACGCATCGGCAAGCTCATCCGCGACGCCCGGCAACACCGGGGCTGGACGCAGACGCAGCTCGCGGAGGCGCTCGGCACCAGCCAGAGCGCGGTCAACCGCATCGAGCGCGGCAACCAGAACATCAGCCTTGAGATGATCGCCCGCATCGGCGAGGCTCTGGACAGCGAGATCGTGTCACTGGGTTACGCGGGCCCGATGCATCTGCGGGTCGTCGGCGGCCGTCGGCTGTCCGGCGCCATCGACGTCAAGACGAGCAAGAACGCCTGTGTGGCTCTCCTCTGCGCGTCCCTGCTGAACAAGGGACGCACGCTGCTGCGCCGGGTCGCGCGCATCGAGGAGGTGTACCGCCTGCTGGAGGTGCTCAACTCCATCGGCGTACGCACCCGCTGGATCAACGACGGGGTCGACCTGGAGCTGGTCCCGCCGGCCGAGCTGGAGATGACGGCGATCGACGCCGAGGCGGCCGTCCGCACCCGCTCCATCATCATGTTCCTCGGCCCGCTGCTGCACCGGATGGACCAGTTCAAGCTGCCGTACGCCGGCGGCTGCGACCTCGGCACCCGGACCATCGAGCCGCACATGATCGCGCTGCGCCGGTTCGGCCTCCAGATCGCGGCGACCGAGAACCAGTACCACGCGCAGGTGGACCGCACGGTCAGCCCCGACCGCCCGATCGTGCTGACCGAGCGCGGCGACACCGTGACCGAGAACGCGCTGCTGGCCGCCGCGCGGCACGACGGCGTGACCGTCATCCGCAACGCCTCCTCCAACTACATGGTCCAGGACCTGTGCTTCTTCCTGGAGGCGCTGGGCGTGAAGGTGGAGGGCATCGGCACCACCACGCTGACCGTGCACGGCGTGCCCAACATCGACGTCGACGTCGACTACTCCCCCTCCGAGGACCCGGTCGAGGCGATGAGCCTGGTGGCCGCCGCGGTGGTCACCGAGTCCGAACTCACCGTGCGCCGCGTGCCGATCGAGTTCCTGGAGATCGAGCTGGCGGTCCTGGAGGAGATGGGCCTGGACCACGACCGTTCGCCGGAGTACTTCGCGGACAACGGCCGTACCCGCCTGGTCGACCTCACGGTCCGCCCCTCCAAGCTGGAGGCGCCGATCGACAAGATCCACCCCATGCCCTTCCCGGGCCTGAACATCGACAACGTCCCCTTCTTCGCCGCCATCGCCGCGGTCGCCTCCGGCCAGACCCTGATCCACGACTGGGTCTACGACAACCGCGCGATCTACCTCACCGACCTCAACCGCCTCGGCGGCCGGCTCCAGTTGCTGGACCCCCACCGCGTCCTCGTCGAGGGCCCCACCCGCTGGCGCGCCGCCGAAATGATGTGCCCCCCGGCCCTGCGCCCCGCGGTGGTCGTCCTGCTGGCGATGATGGCGGCCGAGGGCACGTCGGTCCTGCGCAACGTGTACGTCATCAACCGCGGTTACGAGGACCTCGCGGAACGCCTGAACTCGATCGGCGCGCAGATCGAGATCTTCCGGGATATTTGATAAGAGGATGCCGCCGCACCCCTCCCTGACCTGCTACTTCGCGGGTCTGGGAGGGGTGCGGCGGCATCTCTGGGACTTCTCTGGGACTTTGGACCCACGGTGGGCTATGAGCCGCGTTCCACAGGCTCCGCCGACCGGCCGCGGCTACGCGAAGATCGCGTCGATGACAGCGCTGCCCCGGGCGCCGGCGCGGCGCAGGAAGTGGGAGTACTTCCGCAGCGTGAACCCGGGGTCGGAGTGCCCCAGCCAGCGCGCCAAGGGGACGATCGATTCGCCAGCCTCCAACTCCTCGGAGGTCTTACCGGGGCCCATGGAGGGGGTGGCCGTGTTGGTCAGATCAGCGTGCTGGGCAAGGAGCTTGGGGTGTCCTACGGCACACCCGCGAGGTCGCCACCGAGTCCGTGGCCACCGTGTCCGTCGCACCGTGTCCGCGGACGTCGGACAGCGAGCCTCGTGACGATCCTCGGCCGGACCGTCCATGGCATGTGGAAGGTACCGTCTACCAGTTGTTGACGGGCTGTCATTGGGCCGGCGAACTGGCTGGGCCACTCCGACCCGGCCTTCGCCCTCCGAACCTATACTCGCTTCATGTCGCAGGCGGGCACGTGTGGGCTTGCGGCCATCGACTCCTGGTTCGCCAGTCCGGCGGAAAGTCCCTGGGAAGTCCCCATCAGACCCCGCGAACATTGGCAGTGCAGGAACCGGAGCCATCTTGGGGCCTGGCCTGCTTGGGGGCGGTGGAGGAAGGATGGGCCCTGGGCCAGAGGGCCTCTCGGGGGTTCGAGGTGGCGGGGTAGCTGTTCACTTACCTCGAACGAGCGGACCGGCCCAGGTCGGATCTTGATCGCTGCGGGGTTCGCCAGCGGTAATCCTCAATGCGCTGAGGTCTGATTTCCCGTCACGTGAGCCATAGCCGAGCTCAGAGCTAGAATTCGAGGAAACTCTGTGGGAATCCGCTCCCTCATGCCTGCGCTGCCCAGGACGCGGGCGCCCCGTACCGAAGGCTCCGGGGCGCCCGCGAACCACGCGGCCAAGCTGCTCGTGCCTCTGACACTGATCAACACATTCGGCAACGGTCTGTTCCGGGTGAACAGTGCGCTGTTCTTCACGCACGTCGGGGACATGACGGCGGCTCAGTTCGGCACAGGACTGGCTGTCGGCGGCGTTTGCGGCATCCTCGCGTCCGTGCCGTTCGGCCGGGCTTGCGACCGCTGGGGTGCCCGCCGTGTGCTGATGATCCTCTGGTCCGCGGAGGCCGTGGGGATCTTGGGTTATACGCAAGTTCATTCGTTCTGGCTGTTCCTCATGCTGATCTGCCCGATCACCGCGGTGGATCGCGGGTCAGTGGTCGCATACCGGGCACTGCTGGCGACAGCGCTGCCACAGGACGGTGTGGTCAAGGCGCGGGCGAAGCTTCGAGCACTGGCGAATGTTGGGGTCGGGCTCGGCGCGGGCGCCGGCGGCCTTGCGCTCGCCGTGAACACGGCTACCGCCTACTTTGCCGTCATCGTCGTTGACTGTCTGACCTTCGTCGTCGCAGCGGCCATGCTGGCCGGCCTTCCGACCACCTGGGCAACCGCCACCGCAGCCACCGCGCAAGATCGCCGACGCTCGGGCGTGCTACGAGATCGACGTTATGTTCTGTTCTGTGCGATATGCACGGTTCTGGCGCTTCAGTTCGGCATTTTCGAAGTCGGCCTGCCGCTGTGGGTGGTCCGCGACACGAGCGCACCGCGGGCCATCGTGGCGATGGCGCTCGTGATGAACACAGCCCTCGTCGCCTTGCTCCAGGTTCGCCTCAGCAAGGGCAGCGAGGACAGTGTCGGCGCGATCCGGGTTGGCGAGCGCGCTGGATGGCTGTTGGCCCTGGGCTGCGCAGTCTTCGTCGTGTCACGAACCGGGTCGGCGATCGCGGCGACGGTCTTGGTCCTGGGCGCGGCGCTGGTCATGACGATCGCCGAGGTGTACTTCGCGGCCTCGAGTACCACGCTGAGCTACGACCTCGCACCCGACAGCCAAGCCGGCGCCTACCAGGGCCTGTTCCAATCAGGGACATCCACAGCGACATCGCTTGCACCGGTGGTGATGACAAGCGGCGTGCTGCAGTTCCCGGTATGGGGCTGGCTGACCCTCGGCGGGGTTTTCGCCATCGCCGGGACTTCGCTCCGCTGGATCGACCCGGGCAAGGCCGAGTAGGTGGCTGCGTGCAGCGCCGACGGTCGCGCGTCCGCGGCCGACATCAGCCTGGCCGTGTCGGCGCCGCTGAACCGGAGCGTCGGGACCCGCCGGTAGCCGCGCGGCAGCAGGCCTGCCGGTAGAAGCTCCTGCCGGGCATCGATGGCATATGAGCAGCTAGCGAATCCGCGTGTGACACTCAGCCTCAACCAGTGCCCGTGAGGAGCCCGGCGCCTTCCGCGTCCAGGCTGTCGACAAGCCGGATGCCGAGCTTGCCCGGCTCGTCCAGCTCGAACCCGAATGAGCGGCGCGGTGCCAGGGAGTCGCCGGCAGCCTTGCGCAACGATGGCACGGTCACTTCGTCGCCGACACGAGCCCGTGGGCCACGGCCGAGCTTTCACATCCTGAAAAGGCGTTGGAGGCCGGCTCCGAAGCCATGATCCACCTCGCCTCGATCGACAACCTCGCCAAGCGCATAACGGACGAGACTACGCCAACCCGGCGAGGGACCTACTAGAAAATAAGTGGCAACTCGGTCACATCAAACGCCCCCTCAGGCCGTCCTACTCACCTTCGCCTCTACCCCAGAGATAGCCCATCTGCATCCGGTTATGTGCGTCGAGCTCTCGCTTCATGGTGGCGATGTGGCCCTGCAACGACCGCTCACTGATGCCGAGCCGCCGGGCTATCTGCTTGTCCGGGTAGCCGTTGATCAGCAGGCGCTTGATCGAGTCATGCATTGCGGGCATGACTTCCTTTGCTGCCATTGCTGCATAATTCGGGACGAATGGGAAGGGCTTTGCTCGATCCCACGACCTGTTGAACATGTCACGGAGAAAGCCGACGACGGCCGGCTCGCTCACCGCGACCGCAGAGGTGCGGTCCGCGTTCGCCGGAATGAAGGCGACGTCGTCCACGATGATCAGGCGGTCGAAGAACTCGTCGAGCGTCCGGACTGAAGCTCCGAGGCTTGTCGCCTTGTGGACATACTCTTTTGTCGCCTCATCGAAACGCGTCGTGTGTTGATAGAGAGTACGCATCACGACGCCGGCGGCTACGTGACGCCGCACGCTTTCCAAGGCGTCGTCCAGAACCTCTCTCGGGCGAGGGCCGTCCGGCTGCGCGGTAAGAATTTCCCGCCGGGAGCCCGACAGGGCGTCATCGATGGCCTGAGCGATGGTGGACAGGCCGTGAATTTCGCGGATATCGGAGTTCCCGCTGGTGGCTGCGCGCGACACGTAGTGCAGTCGGCTGGCCTGCTCATCGACGAGTCGCCTTAAGTCCGTCAAGTGTTTAGCCATTCCCTGGACGAACGCTTCCGGCTTCGTCAGAGCGTTCGGCGGAACAGTGCGACGACGGGGACCATCAGCGTCCGCCTCGTCGCTCATGGTGGCTGGCCTTGTCATGAGACCTTCCCATTTTTCCTCTTTGCCCATATTGAACCCCCTGAAAATCGGCAGTGCAGGAACCGGAGCCATCTTAGCGCTTGGCCTACTTGGGGGTGATGCAGGAAGGATTGGGTGCAGGTCGGAGCTTGATTGCTGCCGGGGGTATTCGTGTACTGAATTGATGGAAACGAGTGGGGAAGTTGAGCGAGGCGCGAATGTGCTGTTCTGCCTCGACTGCGATCGTCAGCCTTACCGCAGGACGAACACGCAATTCACTCGAATGGGATGCGCGAACAACTACCGAGACAACTGGGGCCAAGCCGACCTTCTGCCTCGGCCCAATGGGCTTCGATGAATGGATAGATGCATAATGCATGTTCATGCTATCTCGACTCATATGACGCGCACCGTGCGTGTCGCATTCACCGGCGGCATCGCCGGTGCGGCAGTGGCGATAGCTGTTGGGCTCGGCTCGTTCTCACCGTCCGTCGCTGCGGCGCCTGCGGCCGGTTCAAGTGTGGTACGAGCCGACGATGTCGGCTGGAATGGTGTGACGCTCTCCGCATCCTGACCGCCTGGAGAGCGCGGCGGGTTCCCGCTGCCCGATGCGCCGGAGCGCGAGAAGCCGCCGCTCCACCGAGTGGATTGTCGCCCATCGATTTCGGGGGACTTCTCGGAGTGCGCGTGCCGGTCCACTTCCAGTTCTCCGTCAATGGTGGCCGTGAACGGCGGTAATCCTCAATGTGCTGAGGTCTGACTTCTCGTCACGTGAACCATCGCCGAGCTCAGAGCTAGAACTCGAGGAAACCCTATGACTTATCGTGTCCTGGTGGTGCAACCCGCGTTCTCCGCGAACGCCTACATCACTCATGCCCGTTCTCTCGGTTGGGACGTCGTGGTGGCCTCCTATGAGGCCGAAGGCCGAAGGGTCGCCGAGTCCGTGCGATCCGCCGCGACAGAGATGATCAAGGCGGATACCAACTCCGGGGATGTCCTGGAGGCTGCCGTCGTCCAGTCCCACCAGCGGAACGCCATTCACGCTGTTGTCGCCGGCGGCGAGTACTACGTGCCGGCAGCCGCCCGGCTGTCCGCCCGGCTGGGGCTGCCCGGTCTGGCCGGCACGGCCGTGGACCAGGTCCGGCACAAGGCGAGGATGCTTGAGGCGGTGGCTGCGGCCGGCCTGCACGTACCGAGGTTCACTGTGGTCCGTGAGCCGGCGGCACTCGATGCGGCATGTGCTTACGTGGGCTTCCCCGCAGTCATCAAGCCGGTCGATTCCGGCGGGAGCGTTCACGTGTCGCGCGTCGACTCGCTCGAAGAAGCACGCCGAGCGGTGTCTGCGATCCACGCCGAGGAGGGACGCGAGTTCGACCGGCCGCTGACCGCCGACGTGATGGTCGAACAGTACGTGGCTGGAACGGAGTACAGCGCCGACGGCTACGTCAGCAACGGCGAAGTCACCGTTGTGGCGGTGACGCGGAAGCTGCTCGGTCCCGAGCCGCGGTTCCTGGAGCTGGGGCATCTCACGCCCGCGCCGCTCGACGAGGCCGTCCGCCACGAACTCGCGTCGTACGCCGCGGATGTCGTCAAAGCGGTGGGGATCACGACGGGGCCGTTCCACTGCGAACTGCGCCTCAGCGAGGGGCTCCCCGTACTCATCGAGGTGGCCGCGCGCCTGCCCGGCGGCAAGCTCACCGAGCTCATGGAGATGGCCACCGGCCTCAGGCTGCCCGCAAAGGTCCTCGCGGACATCACCGGCGCGGATCCCCAGAGCGCGGCGGCACATGGCGAGCCGGTCGCCAAGGCGACTGGAATTCGTTTCCTGACCGCGGGCGGCGCAGGTTCGTACGCGCGGCTCGAAGGCTGGGACGAGCTGACGTCTGAGCCGTGGGTGGTGGGGGGCCACGTCCTCATCGAACCGGGCGCCGGCATCAAGACCGATGAGGCGGACTACAGCTGTCGGATCGCGGCCGTCGTCTTCACCGCGGACTCCCCGGAAGAGGCGCTCGAGCGCTGGTCCGAGATCGGTGACCGCGTACGCGTGGTCACCACCTGACACGGAAGGAAGGATCGAACATGAACCCCCTGCGCCTCCACTGGTGCTCGCCGCCCGACACGGGACAGGCGAAGCCCACGGATCCTTTCAGCATGGGCAAGCTCGACATGGGGGAAGTCAGGGACTTCGTCCAGGAGGCCGATGAACTCGGCGTCGACAGCCTGTTGTTCGGGATCTCCAAGCGACTTCCCGATCCGCTTCCGGTGATCGGGGCGCTTTCGCAGGTCACTGATCGTGTCAGGTTCATGCTCGCCTATCGGCCGGGCCTGATGACGCCGCCGCTCTTCGCGCAGGTCGTCAACACGCTCTCCTGGATGACGGAGGGGCGCATCGCCCTCAACATCGTGTCCGGAGCCTCTCCGGCGGAGCAGGCCGGATACGGCGACTTCCTCAGCCATGACGAGAGGTACGCGCGCTGCAACGAGTTCCTGGAGATCCTCCGGGGTCTCTGGGAGGGCGAGTCACCGCTGAGTTACGACGGGCAGCACTACACGCTCAAGGACGCGGAGCTCGGCCTCGGATACAGCGGCGGAGTGCGGCCGCAGATCTACCTCAGCGGGGCGTCGGCCGTGGCGCAGCAGACCGCGCTGGCCTGGGGGGACTGCTGGCTGCGCTACGGAGACACCCCTGAGGCGCTGGCACTGGCCAGCCGGCCGCTCGTCGAGGGCGGGTGCCGCGTGGGTACCCGCATGCACGTGCTGGCTCGTCCCACCCGCGAGGAGGCCGTGGCGGAGCTTGCCGAGCTCGTGCGCAATCCGAACGAGGACCACAAGGAGTGGGCTCGCCAGGCGCTCAGCAGCACCGACTCCGAGGCGGTGCTGTCCTCCTACAAGTTGGCGAACTCCGCGGTCGACGAATGGCTCTCGCCCTACATCTGGACGGGTGCCGTGGCCTACCGCGGGGGTCCGGCCCTGTGCATCGTCGGGAGCTATGAAGAGGTGGCCCAGTACATCTACAGCTACAAGGCCGCGGGTATCAGTGAATTCATCTTCTCGGGGTGGCCGACCCGGGACGAGATGAGGAACTTCTTCACTCATGTCGCTCCCCTGATTCGCCGTCTTGAGGCAGAGGCGTCCTGAGCCAGCCGGGCGGCCATCTGCGTTGCGCGGCCCGGACCGTAGCCAGGCGGCCGTGCAATCTCGCGGAACGAATCCCTGCGGTGCTCGCCGCGAATACGTGTGACGAACCGAAAGAAGCGATCGGGTTCACCCCGCGGACGGTGCCGATCAAGGCTGGCGCCGCAGTGACGGAGCAGCGTGGCTGTTCACGTACCTCACTCGACTGAATTGCGCGTCTGACCTGCGGCAAAGCTGGCGATCGCATAAGTGAACAGCCACGGAGGAATAACCATGCACATTGTCGTCATCAACCGGTGGCCGAGGTTCCAGGAGGGGCCGCGCTGGGACTTCTCGATGGGCCGCTTCGAGGAGCTCATCGACCATGAGCGGCACCAGGTCAGTTACGTGGTCGACGCGGTCGGCGCCACCGGAATCCTTGCCGATCCCGAGCAGATCGCCGACCTGGTCGAGGTCGAAAACCTCAACTTCGAGGCAGTTCGCGGAGCGGTTCAGAAGATCACGGACCACGTCGGCCCGGTCGACCGGCTCATCGCCGTCTCGGAGGCCACGCTCGGTATCGCGGCCGAAGTTCGCGCGGCACTCGGCATCCCCGGTCCGCGACCCGAGGAAGTGGCGCTCTACCGGAACAAGCTGCGGATGAAGGAAGCCGTGGCGAAGGCTGGTGTCCGCGTGCCTCGGTTCGCTTCCTGCGACGACGTCGAGTCCGCAGTGGACTTCGCGCGGGTGATCGGGTTCCCACTGATACTCAAGCCGCTGTCCGGCGCGGGGAGCAGGGGGGTGCACCGCATCGAGGACGAGGCCACGCTCACGACGCTGCTGGATCAGATCGACACCGGGGACTACGAACTCGAGGAGTTCATCGACGGGCCGATCTACCACGTGGATGGGTTCGTCGGCGAGGACTCGCAGATCCTGTTCATGTCGGTGTCCCGCTACATCGGCGACTGCCTCGCCTTCGAGGCCGGCCGGCAGCCGCTCGGCTCGGTCGTCGTCCAGGACTCCCCGCTGCGCGACCGTGTGCACGAGTTCACCCGGCAGTGCGTGTCGGGTCTGGGCATGACCTCCATGCCGTTCCACCTCGAACTCTTCGTCCCGGCCGAGGGGGACCTGGTGTTCCTGGAGATCGCGGGCCGGATCGGCGGGGGCGAGGTGCCGTACCTCACGGACAAGCTCTTCGGGGTCAACCTCTTCGAGCTCTGGCTGGACGCCCTGTGCGAGGGCGGGGCGACGGTCCCGCCGCAGACGGGCGACCCGTCCGGCGGCTTCCTGATCATCCCGAAGCCCGACGGACTGCCGGCCGAGGTCGTCTCGGTGACCTCCATGCGGGACCACTTCGCCACGATCTGGCGGGAGTTGGTACCGACCCCCGGCGAGGTGATGCAGCCCGGCGGCAGCTACGACGCGGTGCACAGCGGGCGGTTCATCCTCACCGGCGACGAGTCGGTCGTGGCGGAGGACATCCGGAAGATCATCGCCGATTTCAGGATCGAAACCGCTCCGTTGCCGCAGTGAGGAATCCCGGACCGGGCCCCGCCCGGCCGAGCACGGCGGGATCGACGATCGCCGCCCGGGAGGAGACGCTCGCGGGCGCGATCGCGGACCGACCGCTGCCGAGAAACGGTGGGGCCGCACCACACCATCACGGGCCGTCGGTTGCTTCGGCCTACCAGAAAACATTCACGAGCTGCTCCGCGGGGGAACTTGATGGACGTCGGTTCTGCATGCTTCAGCAAACTCTTCGGCTCGTTCCCGACTCCGATCGCCATCGTCACGGCAATGGACGGAGCGGGTGAGCCGTACGGTTTCACCAGCAACGCCGTCTGTTCGGTGTCGGCGGCGACATCGACACTGCTGGTCTCCGTCGGCAAGGGGTCCCGCACGCTGCCGGCGATCGTTTCGTCGCAGGCGTTCGCGGTGAACTTCCTCTCCTCGTCCGCGCGTGACGCCTCGCAGGTGTTCGCGAGCAAGGCCACGGACAAGTTCGCACATGTCGAATGGCGTCCCTCGGCCGTTGCCGGAGGCGCTCCGCTGCTCACCGAAATCGCACTCGGCTTTGCGGAATGCAGGGTTGAGAACGCAATCGAGGTGAGCGATCATTGGCTTTTCGTAGGCCGGGTGGAAGGTGTTGAGACCTTCCCCCGCGAGCCACTTCTCTACCGTCGGGGCGACTACGGTGTCTGGTCGCCGCTGAACGAGTTCTCCGCTGTCTAAGGGCTGTCCCGTAACTGCTGGTCACGGGTGAGATGATCTCGCTGTGTCTGGTGTGATCACGGCGTCGGAGCCCTCCTGGATAGCCCCGT